>NZ_JBDGEA010000005.1:0-47386 GCF_040908565.1 Streptococcus parasanguinis
TTTATTGTTCAGTTACTATAACTTTCGTTATAGCGCCCTGCACATTGGTTCGTCTTGTTCAGTTTTCAAAGGTCTTTTTCGCTCTCTCGCGACAACTATATTAGTATATCATGACCTGATCTTGCTGTCAATACTTTTTTTAATTTTTTTTATTTTTTTAAAAGTTTTTTTGGGAATTCAATAGAAAAGCCCTTGATATAGGCTTTTCTATAAGTCTAATTCTTTGTTAATGACTAGGAATTTTTCTTCCCCGAAGTTTCTTTTAATTAATCCTTTTCTTGCTATATCTATAAGATCTCTTGAAATTGATTGGATGATTTCTTTTTCTTCATTACTAAGGACTTTCTTTGAGTATTTTTTTCTAAGTTCTCGATAGTCTGGTTTTTCTTTTTCAAAAAAAGTACAACTCTTTAAATAGTTTTCTAGTTTTTCTAACTGAACAAATAATCCTAGCTCAAATGCTATCGGTGCAAAGGTTGTTTCTAACGATTGGGTACAAACACTTCTTAATTCTACCGTTCCACGGGCAGTTAGATCTTGAAATTGGTAACTTCGATGTTGTTTTAAATCCTCTTTCATAGGTTTAATATTTTTTTCATTCCCATCAGCTGAATAGGCCTTAATTTCTTTTTGTTCGAGATAATCCTTCACTCGAATTGGTTTGAAATAATAGGATTTACCCTCTCTAGTTGCTGTAAATATAGCCGTTTTAACAAGATTATTAAAAAATTCTTCTTCACTTTTGTATTCCTTTGGATAGATACCTACATTTTCCTTAAAATAACCATGTAAAGATTTTTCCCAAAAAATATCTCTGGAAACTTTTGTATCCCATGCAGCTCCTGAGAATTCGGAATTTGAAAATAAATAAGCTTTGACTGCTTCGATTTTATTAAATGCATTGATAATTCGGATATAATTATCACGCTTTACGTCCAACTGAACTTGGTTTCCACATATAAAAGCACCATAAGTAGGAAATGAGTGTGTTTGCATTCCTGTATCTTTCATTGCAAGAAAAGCCATTAACATCTTGTATCTCTCATTTTTTACTGGGCGATTATCATTATGTTTCCACTGGGGATGGATACCGTGGCCTTGAATTTCATGACCTTGCTCTTGTAAAATTGGTTGAATTACCTTTAAATATTCTTCAAACCGTTCAGAAACCTCATTTATAGAATGAGCCCTTTCAAACGCAAATTCGATTGTATTATAACTTAATTCAAATAGAATACGATCTTTCGTATTTCGCTGTATTAATTGGATAGGATTATTGTCATCATCTATTTTTTCAACTTCAAAATCCGATCGCTTTGCTAAGGTCCGAAAAAGATCTTTTGTTACCTCTGTATTTGTTTTATTCCCGTATATTTCAACAATCGGATACTCTAGCTCAATTCCGACAAAGAGCTCAGAATCCTGTTTCATGTTGCTTAAATACTTCTCTTTAAGTAATTGAATTGCTTGTTGTTTTGTCATTGAATCCTTTTTTCTTCTATTGGAGATATGGGTTCTATTATATCATTTTTTGCCATACTCGACTAGCCAAGATAAGTAAAGACAAAACGCCTGCTTACGAAATTGTTTTAAGTTAAAGCAATTTCGTAAACAAGCGTCTACCATTCATCCAATATGATGAGTGTTCCCGCTGGGGATAATCCCCAGCGGTAGACCAGAGCTAGACTAAGAATAACAATGTATTCCATCATCATAACACTCAACAAAATTGATGATATTATACCAATTCGATGATAGCCATTGGCGCAGCATCACCACGACGTGGTTCAGTTTTAAGGATACGAGTATATCCACCATTGCGCTCAGCATAACGAGGTGCCAATTCAGAGAACAATTTTTGAAGTGCTGTTGTTTCTGAGTATTTACCTGTTTCTTCATCAAAGTTTTGTGATGCAACTTCGTTACGTACGAATGCAGCAGCTTGACGACGTGCATGCAAATCACCACGTTTACCCAAAGTAATCATTTTTTCAACTGATTTACGGATTTCTTTCGCACGTGCTTCAGTTGTAACAATTGCTTCATTGATGATAAGATCTGTAGTCAAATCGCGAAGCATTGCTTTACGTTGTGAGCTAGTGCGTCCTAGTTTACGGTAAGCCATGTATTCCTCCTCTATTTATCGTTTTTTAACCCAAGGCCTAAGTCGGCAAGCTTGATTTTAACTTCTTCAAGACTCTTACGTCCTAAGTTACGAACTTTCATCATTTCTGCTTCTGATTTTTCAGTCAAATCATAAACAGTATTAATGCCAGCGCGTTTCAAACAGTTATATGAACGAACTGAAAGATCTAATTCTTCGATCGTACGTTCTAAAATGCGATCATCAGAAGTTGTATCTACTTCCTTCATAACATCTGTCGCAATTGCAATTTCAGTTAAGTTTGTGAATAGATTTAGGTGTTCTGTCAAAATTCGAGCAGATAAACCTAAGGCATCTTCTGGAATAATTGTCCCATTTGTTAAAATTTCAAGGGTTAGCTTGTCAAATCCATCGTTGCTACCAACGCGTGCTGGTTCAACTTGGTAATTGACTTTTGTCACTGGCGTATAGATTGAATCTACAGCAAGTGTTCCCACTGGTGCATCATCTTTTTTGTTTTGATCAGCTGGAACATAGCCACGTCCACTGTTTACAGTAAGCGTTGCTTTCAAAGATGCTCCTTCTCCGATTGTAAATAGATAATGATCAGGGTTTACAATTTCGATGTCACTATCCGTAAGAATGTCTCCAGCAGTTACTTCTGCAGGTCCTTCTACATCAAGTTCAATAATCTTTTCGTCTTGGACGTAAGATTTAACGGCGATTCCTTTAACGTTAAGAATAATTTGCATAACGTCTTCGCGGACTCCTGGAACAGTATCAAATTCGTGGAGTACACCTTCAATGTTGATTGAAGTGACAGCTGCACCTGGAAGTGAAGCTAGAAGTACACGACGAAGTGAGTTTCCAAGCGTTGTACCATAGCCACGTTCAAGTGGTTCTACGACAAATACGCCATAATCTTTGTTTTCATCAATTTTTGTTATATTTGGTTTTTCAAACTCAATCATTTGCTATACTCCCTCTTAAACGAAAAGCTGTGTAATTGTTGATGATTATACACGGCGACGTTTTGGAGGACGAGCACCATTGTGTGGTACAGGAGTTACATCGCGGATTGCAGTTACTTCAAGACCAGCAGCAGCAAGTGCACGAATAGCAGACTCACGACCTGAACCAGGACCTTTAACAGTTACTTCAACAGATTTAAGTCCATGTTCTTGAGCAGATTTAGCAGCAGCTTCTGATGCCATTTGAGCAGCAAATGGTGTAGATTTACGAGAACCTTTGAAACCAAGAGCACCTGCAGATGACCAAGCGATTGCGTTACCATGCACATCAGTAATCATAACAATTGTGTTGTTAAAAGTAGCGTGAATATGAGCAATACCAGATTCGATATTCTTTTTCACACGACGTTTACGTGTTGGTTTAGCCAAGATTTTTACCTCCTTATTTTATTTTTTCTTACCTGCAATCGCAACCGCTTTACCTTTACGAGTGCGAGCATTGTTTTTAGTGTTTTGTCCACGAACTGGAAGTCCACGACGGTGACGGATACCACGGTATGAACCGATTTCCATCAAGCGTTTGATGTTTAAGTTTACTTCACGACGAAGGTCACCTTCAACTTTGATTGCGTCAACTTCACGACGGATAGCATCTTCTTGATCTGGTGTAAGATCACGAACACGAATATCTTCAGAAATTCCTGCAGCAGCAAGGATTTTCTTAGATGTTGGAAGTCCGATACCATACACATAAGTCAATGAAATTACTACACGTTTGTCATTTGGAATGTCAACTCCAGCAATACGAGCCATGTTTTCTCCTTTCTATCTTATCCTTGACGTTGTTTGTGTTTTGGATTTGCTGGGCAAATTACCATAACACGACCATTACGACGAATTACTTTACAGTATTCGCAAATTGGTTTGACCGATGGTCTTACTTTCATTTTTATCCCTCCAAGTTTTTCGACTATTTAAAGCGGTATGTGATACGTCCACGTGTCAAATCGTACGGACTCATCTCCACTGTAACACGATCTCCCGCTAAAATACGAATATAGTTTTTACGAATTTTACCAGAAACTGTTGCTAAAATCTGATGTCCATTTTCAAGTTCAACCGTAAACATAGCATTCGGCATCGTATCGACTACTTTGCCTTCTACTTCAATCACATCGTCTTTTGCCACGCAAAAGTACCTCCATAAATTTCGATTCATTCCTCTGAGCACAGAGGTAACAATTATAAGTCAGACTAACTAATTGTATCACTTGTTGTCAAATATTGCAAGTGACTAAAACGTTTTTATTTTAAATTCTCTAAGACTTTTTGGATATCTTTAAAGACGTCGTTGATATCTTGATTTCCTTCAATATCATGGACCAATCCTTTTGCACGATAATGAGCAAGAATCGGCTCACCTTGAGCAATATTCACATCCAAGCGACGTTTAACCGTTTCTGGTTTATCGTCCTCACGTTGGTAATAGTCTTCTTCTTTGTAATCAGCTGGTGGATTGAATACTTTATGGTAGGTTTCACCTGTTTCACGGTGAATGATACGTCCACTCAAGCGTTCAAGTAGGCAAGATGGATCTACTTCGATGTTGATCACTCCCTCAAGTTCAAGACCAAGGTCGACCAAGATTTGATCCAAAGCATGTGCTTGTTCAATCGTACGAGGGAAACCATCTAAGAGGAATCCTTTTTCCTTAATGTCGTCTTGAGCCAAACGTTCTTTTACAATCCCGTTTGTCACATCATCTGGCACCAATTCACCTTTGTCGATGAATGATTTTGCCAATACACCCATTTCAGTTTGGTTAGCCATTGCTGCGCGGAACATATCTCCAGTTGAGATGTGCGCCACGTGAAACTCTTCAACGATTTTAGCTGCTTGAGTTCCTTTACCTGCTCCAGGCAACCCCATAATTAAAAGATTCATGATGAATCCTCCTTATTTTGTTTTTAAATGGAAGCAGGAGCGAATTCCTATTTCCATTTAAAAACAAAATAGAAGGCTGACAAAGTCAACCTTATTCTATTCTGTTGTTGTGTCCATAAATCCGACATACTTACGTTTTAATAAGTAGCCTTCTAATTGTTTCATTCCTTCAATACCTGTTGAAATAATGATTAACAAACTAGTTCCTCCAAGAGCAACTGCATCTGTCAAACCAAATAAATCTCGGGCTAAGATTGGAATGATGGTAATAAAGCCAAGGAATACTGATCCGACGCTTGCTAAACGACGTAGCAAACGAGACATAAACTCTTCTGTTCCCTTACCAGGGCGAACACCTGGGATATAGGCACCACTCTTTTGAAGGTTTTCTGCTGTTTTTTCAGGATTGATCTGAACAAACGTGTAGAAGAACGTGAAGAGAATGATCAGCAAGGCATACATAGCGACACCAGTTGGTGTGTTTGTAGCCAACATGGCTTGGGCTGTTTTCACCCATCCTGCATTGTAACCCATAGCGCTAATTACTTGGAAAATGGCAGCAGGGGCTGCTGTAATCGAACTAGCGAAGATGACAGGAATAACTCCTGCTGGGTTCACTTTTAAAGGAAGGTAAGAACTTGATGGAGCTCCTTGAGCAATCTTAGTATATTGGATTGGAATCTTGTATTGTGCTTGCTCTACAAAGGTTGTAAAGTAAACAATAACCAAGACAGCAAGGATTAATACCCCAACAAAAATAAGGGAATTAGTCATTTGACCAGAACGTACGTTCACAAATGCATTTTCATAGATTTCTTTAATCATCTCTGGAATTGATGACACAATTCCCGCAAAGATAATCATTGAAACACCATTTCCGTATCCTTTATCTGTGATTTGTTCTCCAAGCCAAGTCACAATCATGGAACCGGTCGTCAGAATTGCACCGATTAACAGATAGGTCTTGGTATTAGGAGTTGCAACTAATTTTGCCTGAGACAAGGTGTGGAAAGTCGCTGTAATCCCAATGGATTGAACAAAAGCTAGAACCAAAGAAATATAGCGTGTTGCTTGGTTGAGCTTTCTTCGACCGACCTCTCCTTGTTTGCCCCATTCAACAAACTTAGGTAACAGATCCATTTGCAAAAGTTGCACGACGATCGAAGCTGTGATGTATGGGCTAACCCCTAATGCGAAAACTGAGAAGTTCCTCATAGCATTCCCAGATACTAAACTGAGCATGTTCAAGAAGGACACATCTTGAAGGTTGTTCAGAATTTTCGCATTTACACCAGGTACTGTAATCGTGGTTCCAATGCGGAAAACAAGAATGATAAAGATGGTAAATAAAATCTTCGATCGAACTTGTTTTACCTTAAATGCATCTTTTAATAATTTAAAAAACATAGGTCACCTCACTTAGATGACTTCAACTGAACCACCTTTAGCAGTGATAGCTTCTTCAGCTGATTTAGAGAACTTAGCTGCTTTGACAGTCAACTTCTTAGTCAATTCTCCATTACCAAGAATTTTGATTCCTGATTTTTCAGATTTTACAATTCCTGATTCAACAAGTACTACTGGAGTTACTTCGGCACCATCATCAAAGGCGTTCAATTGATCAAGATTTACAATAGCATATTCTTTAGCGTTGATGTTTGTAAATCCACGTTTTGGAAGACGACGGAACAATGGAGTTTGTCCCCCTTCAAAACCAAGACGTACACCGCCACCGCTACGAGCTTTTTGACCTTTTTGACCACGGCCAGAAGTTTTACCATTACCAGATGAAGTACCGCGACCAACACGGTTGCGGACTTTACGTGAACCTGTAGCAGGTTGTAATTCATGAAGTTTCATTATTATTTTCTCCTCTTTTGTAAATTGCTAACGCATGTAATCGGGAAAAGGTGTCCCGACTACAAACTCGCCTATACTTATATTTAGTTTTAGGGGATGAGAAACTTCTCATACCCCTGAAAACCTTGTTCTATTTCAAAATAGATTATTTTACTTCTTCAACTGTTACCAAGTGAGATACTGCAGTGATCATACCACGTACTGCTGGGTTATCTTCTTTAATAACAGAGCTGTTTAATTTGCCAAGTCCAAGTGCTACAACAGTTTTACGTTGTGACGGGATGCGTCCGATTGGAGACTTAGTCAAAGTGATTTTAATTTGAGCCATTTGAATCTCCTTTCTTAAGCCAAGTCAGAAACTGAAATACCACGAAGGGCAGCAACTTCTTCAGCGCGTTTCAATTGAGCTAAACCTTCCACTGTTGCACGAACAATGTTGATTGGAGTGTTTGATCCAAGTGATTTAGATGTTACATCTGCAATACCTGCCAATTCGACAACGGCACGAACTGCACCACCTGCAGCAACCCCAGCCCCTTCGATAGCTGGTTTCAACAATACACGAGCTCCACCAAATACTGATGTTACTTCGTGAGGAATTGTTGTTCCAACCATAGGAACTTCAATCAAGTTTTTCTTAGCATCTTCTACTGCTTTACGGATTGCTTCTGGTACTTCTTGAGCTTTACCTGTACCAAAACCAACACGTCCGTTACGGTCACCAACAACTACAAGAGCTGCAAAGCGAAGACGACGTCCACCTTTAACAACTTTTGTAACACGGTTGATGGCAACTACACGTTCTTCAAGTTCAACTGCATTGTCTTTAAATGCCATTTTCTAGTGTCCTCCTATTAGAATTTCAATCCGTTTTCACGAGCTGCATCAGCCAAAGCTTTAACACGTCCGTGATATAGATATCCACCGCGGTCGAACACCACTTCAGAAATACCTTTAGCAACTGCACGTTCAGCAACAAGTTTGCCGACAACAACGGCTTGTTCAGTTTTAGTTCCTTTTGAAACTTCTTTGTCAAGAGTTGAAGCGCTTGCGAGCGTTACACCCGCTACGTCATCAATTACTTGAGCGTAGATGCCTGTATTAGAACGGAATACGTTCAAACGTGGGCGATCAGCAGTTCCAGAGAGTTTTCCGCGAACGCGACGGTGGCGTTTTTGACGGATTTTATTTTTATCTGGTTTCGAAATCACAATTTTCACCTCTTAATTTTAAAATCATGTGCTAAGCACTGAGTTGGTAAGATGAAGATTGGTTGAAAAACAACCAAACCACATTATTTACCTGTTTTACCTTCTTTACGGCGAACGAATTCACCAACGTAACGGATCCCTTTACCTTTGTAAGGTTCTGGTGAACGAAGGCTACGTACGTAAGCAGCTGTTTGACCAACTACTTCTTTTGAAATTCCGCTAACAACAATTGTTGTTGGGTTTGGAAGCTCAAAAGTAATTCCTTCTGGAGCTTCAACTTCGTCTGGATGAGATTTACCAACAGCCAAAACAAGTTTTGATCCTTGAAGTTGTGCACGGTAACCAACCCCGCGCATTTCAAGTTCTTTCTTGAATCCTTCTGATACACCAACAACCATGTTGTTCAAAAGGGCACGAGTAGTTCCGTGGATAGTTTTCATTTCTTTTGAATCGTTTGGACGGTGAAGAGTAACTTCAGTTCCTTCCACACGGATTTCAATATCTTTTGAGAACTCACGAGTAAGTTCTCCTTTAGGTCCTTTTACAGTTACGACGTTGTCATTGTTAGTGAGTTCAACACCAGCAGGCAACACGATAACTTTATTACCAATACGTGACATGTTTTCTATTCTCCTGTTAAATTGTCAGGCCATAAAGGCCAGTTTTCACGGGGTTTAAGATACTTATTTAGTTCAAGAGCTGAACTGAACACGCTCTAAGAACTGTGCAAAATAGATAAGTTGGCTTGTTTGTCAACAAACTGCTCCAACTTCCTTATTTTGCTTTGTTCTTTACGAGCTTTGTATCTTGATTTTACCAAACGTAAGCGATAACTTCCCCACCAACATTCTTTTGGCGTGCTTCTTTATCAGTAAGCAAACCTTCAGAAGTTGAAAGGATAGCAATTCCAAGTCCGTTAAGAACTTTTGGAAGATCTTCACGTTTTTTGTAAACACGCAAACCTGGTTTAGATACACGTTTCAAGTTTGTGATAACTTTTTCACCGTTTTGTCCGTATTTCAAGAATACACGGATGATGCCTTGTTTGTCATCTTCGATGAATTCAACGTTTTTTACAAAACCTTCGCGTTTAAGGATTTCAGCAATCCCTTTTTTGATGTTTGATGCAGGTACTTCAAGTACTTCGTGTTTTGCTTGGTTAGCGTTACGAATACGTGTAAGGAAGTCTGCGATTGGGTCAGTCATAACCATTATAATTTCTCCTCTTACTAGTAGTTTGCAAGTTGCACTTGCTAGTTAATACATGATACAGTGAGCGTAACAGCGAGAGCAAAAATAGGCAATTTGATGCAGGAGCGATGCTCCAAAGAAAATTGGTCTTTTTTGCCAAAGCTGTAGCTCGTGTTCAAATTGGCAAGCCCAACTGAACCCGGGCTAAACTCTGTGTGAAAAAGATAAACTTTCCTAGAAACTAAAGTTTCTTCGTCAAGTTTCCTATTTTCACTTGGAGTTTTAACGCCCTTGATATCTTAAATTACCAAGATGCTTTTGTGACACCTGGGATTTGACCTTTGTATGCCAATTCACGGAAGCAAACACGGCAAAGTTTAAACTTGCGGTAAACTGAGTGTGGACGTCCACAACGTTCACAGCGAGTGTATGCTTGAGTAGAGAACTTCGCTGGGCGTTTGTTCTTAGCAATCATAGATTTTTTAGCCATTAGTTTTACCTCCTATATTATTTTGCAAACGGCATACCGAGGCCAGTAAGCAATGCACGTGATTCTTCGTCTGTGTTCGCTGTAGTTACGATTACGATATCCAAACCACGAGTTTTATCAACATCATCAAAGTTGATTTCTGGGAAGATCAATTGTTCTTTCACACCAAGTGTGTAGTTTCCGCGTCCATCAAATGATTTTGTTGGAACACCATGGAAGTCACGTACACGTGGAAGTGAAACTGTTACCAATTTATCTAAGAATTCGTACATACGTTCACCACGAAGGGTAACTTTTGCACCGATCGCAACACCTTCACGAAGACGGAAGCCGGCGATTGATTTTTTAGCCTTAGTGATCAATGGTTTTTGACCTGAGATCAAAGCAAGCTCTTCAGCAGCTTTTTCAAGGTTTTTAGCATTTGATACTGCATCACCAACACCCATGTTCAAAACGATTTTATCAACTTTTGGCACAGCCATAACTGATGAATAGTTGAACTGTTCAGTCAATGATGGTACTACTTCATTAAGGTATTTTTCTTTTAAACGATTAGCCATTATACTTCTCCTTTCCTTCGTGATTAGTCAAGCACTTCGCCTGATTTTTTGTTGTAGCGAACTTTTTTGCCGTCTACAAATTTGTAGCCAACACGTCCAGCAACACCGTTTTTGTCCAAAACTTGAACGTTAGAAGCATGGATTGGAGCTTCTTTTTCAACGATTGCACCTTGAGGGTTTTCGTTATTTGGACGTTGGTGTTTCTTGATGATGTTTACACCTTCTACAACAACTTTATTTACTTTTGGAAGAGCAGTAAGAACAACAGCTTCTACGCCTTTGTCTTTACCAGCGATAACGCGAACTTTGTCGCCTTTTTTTACAAACATTTTATTCTCCTTTTATTCTTACGCCCGACGGGCACCCTGGCTGAGCCAGGGGACTGTGTTTGTTTTTTTATTGATTAAAGTACTTCTGGAGCAAGTGATACGATCTTCATGAAACCACCGTCACGCAATTCACGTGCAACTGGGCCAAAGATACGAGTTCCGCGAGGAGTTTTGTCATCACGGATGATCACTGCTGCATTTTCGTCGAACTTGATGTATGAACCATCTTTACGACGAGCACCTGATTTAGTACGAACGATAACAGCTTTTACAACGTCACCTTTCTTAACCGCACCACCAGGAGTAGCTTGTTTTACAGATGCAACGATTACATCACCGATGCTCGCGAATTTACGTTTTGAACCACCAAGAACTTTGATTGTCAAGATTTCGCGTGCGCCACTGTTGTCAGCGACTTTCAAACGAGTTTCTGTTTGAATCATTTACGTTTTCTCCTTTCAGGTATGATTAGATGATGACCGCTTTTTCAACGACTTCTACAAGACGGAAGCGTTTTGTAGCTGAAAGCGGACGAGTTTCCATGATACGAACGATATCGCCTTCTTTAGCAACATTGTTTTCATCATGAGCTTTGTATTTTTTAGAATAGTTGATACGTTTACCATAGACTGGGTGGTTACGTTTAGTTTCAACTACAACTGTGATTGTTTTGTCCATTTTGTCAGACACAACGCGTCCAACAAGAACTTTACGATTATTGCGTTCCATTGAAATTCTCCTTCCCTAGTCTATTATTTAGCTTCTGATTGAACAGTTTTGATACGAGCGATTTGTTTTTTCACTTCTTTCAAACGTCCAGTTTGTTCCAATTGACCAGCAGCTGCTTGGAAACGAAGTTCAAACAATTCTTTCTTCAATTCATTTTCACGCTTCGCGAGTTCTTCTTGAGAAAGACCACGAAGTTCTTTAACAAATTCTTTTACTTCTGTAAGTTTCATGACCTCTCCTTATTCTGCTTCACGTTTCACAAATTTAGTTTTAACTGGCAATTTGTGGCTAGCAAGACGAAGTGCTTCGCGTGCGATCTCTTCAGATACACCAGCGATTTCGAACATCACTTTACCACGTTTAACTGGTGCTACCCAACCTTCAGGAGCCCCTTTACCAGATCCCATACGTACCCCGATAGCTTTAGCGGTGTATGATTTGTGTGGGAAAATCTTAATCCAAACTTTACCACCACGTTTCATGTAACGAGTCATGGCGATACGAGCAGCTTCGATTTGACGGTTTGTGATCCAGTGGCTAGTTGTAGCTTGAAGACCGTATTCACCGAATGCTACTTCTTTTCCACCTTTTGCTTCACCGCGCATTTTACCACGGAATTCGCGACGGTGTTTTACACGTTTAGGTACTAACATTGGTTATTTACCTCCTTTAGCGTCTTTACGAGCTGGAAGAACTTCACCACGGTAGATCCATACTTTAACACCAAGTTTACCGTAAGTAGTGTCTGCTTCTTCCCAAGCGTAATCGATATCAGCGCGAAGTGTGTGAAGTGGAACAGTTCCTTCAGAGTATCCTTCTGCACGGGCAATATCTGCACCGTTCAAACGACCTGATACTTGAGTTTTGATTCCTTTAGCTCCAGCACGCATAGCACGTTGGATCGCTTGTTTTTGTGCACGACGGAAAGCAACACGTTGTTCCAATTGACGAGCGATTCCTTCACCAACAAGGTGAGCATCCAAGTCAGGACGTTTGATCTCAATGATGTTGATGTGTACTTGTTTACCAGTCAATTTGTTAAGAGCTGCACGAAGTGCATCAACGTTTGCTCCACCTTTACCGATAACCATACCTGGTTTAGCAGTGTGAAGAGAAACGTTAACTTTGTTTACTGCGCGTTCGATTTCAATAGTTGAAACGGCTGCGTCAGCCAATTCTTTTTGAATGAATTTACGGATTGCAAGATCTTCATGAAGGTAATCCGCGTATTCTTTTTCAGCATACCATTTGGCATCCCAATCACGGATGATACCAACACGCATACCAATTGGATGTACTTTTTGACCCACGAGTTTACCTCCTTATTTTTCTGCAACAGCTACTGTGATGTGAGCTGTACGTTTGTTGATTGGTGAAGCTGAACCTTTCGCACGTGGACGGAAACGTTT
Organism: Streptococcus parasanguinis; assembly: GCF_040908565.1. Lineage (GTDB taxonomy): Bacteria > Bacillota > Bacilli > Lactobacillales > Streptococcaceae > Streptococcus > Streptococcus parasanguinis_AC. The sequence goes on from NZ_JBDGEA010000005.1 coordinate 12,799, forward strand.
CATTGTTGGTCCTTCGTTTGCGAATGCTTCAGATACTACCAAGTTAGCTTTTTCCAAACCAAAGTTGTTTTCAGCGTTTGCTACTGCTGAGTTCAACACTTTAAGGATGATCCCTGCAGCTTTGTTTGGTGTGAATGTCAAAATAGCGATGGCATCGGCTACGCTTTTACCACGGATGTTGTCAAGAACAAGACGTGATTTACGAGGTGAAACACGCACTGTACGAGCCATTGCTTTAGCTGAAGTAATTTCTGCCATTTATGTTCTCCTTATTTTCTACGTGTCTTCTTGTCGTCTGCCGCGTGACCTTTGTAAGTACGAGTTGGTGCAAATTCACCAAGCTTGTGACCTACCATGTCTTCTTGGATGTAAACAGGTACATGTTTACGCCCATCATAAACTGCGATAGTGTATCCGATGAAACTTGGGAAGATCGTTGAACGACGTGACCAAGTTTTAATTACTTTTTTCTTTTCGTCGTTTGCTTGAGCTTCAACTTTTTTCATCAAATGCTCATCGACGAAAGGTCCTTTTTTAAGACTACGTCCCATTTTGTAATTTTCTCCTTTAAAATTTAGTACCACAGCGGCTTGCGCTGCTATGCAGCGCTACCGAGCTGGCGGAAAGTGTAAGCTAGTTGCTTATGATTATTTTTGGTTGCGACGACGAACGATAAGTTTGTCAGATTTCGCTTTCTTGTTACGAGTTTTAAGACCAAGCGCAGGTTTACCCCAAGGAGTAGATGGCGCTTTACGTCCAACTGGTGCTTTACCTTCACCACCACCGTGTGGGTGATCATTCGGGTTCATTACAGAACCACGAACTGTAGGGCGAACACCTTTCCAGCGGTTACGTCCCGCTTTACCAAGATTAACAAGTCCATGTTGTTCGTTTCCGACAACACCAACTGTAGCACGGCAAGTTCCAAGAATCATACGAACTTCGCCTGATTGAAGACGAACAAGTACATATTTACCTTCAGAACCCAATACTTGAGCAGAAGCTCCAGCAGCACGTACCAATTCTCCACCTTTACCAGGTTTCAATTCGATGTTGTGGATCAAAGTACCAACTGGGATGTTAGCAAGTGGAAGAGCATTTCCAACTTTGATATCTGCTTCTGGTCCTGATACGATGCGTTGACCTACTTCAAGACCTTTAGGGGCAATGATGTAAGCTTTCACACCGTCAGTGTAGTGTACAAGCGCGATGTTAGCTGAGCGGTTTGGATCGTATTCGATCGTTTTAACGACTGCTTCAACTCCATCTTTGTTACGTTTGAAATCGATCAAACGGTAATGACGTTTGTGTCCACCACCTTGGTGACGAACAGTGATACGACCGTTGTTGTTACGACCTGCTTTGTTTTTAAGAGAAACAAGCAAAGTTTTCTCAGGTGTGTTTGTTGTGATTTCAGCGAAATCCAAAGAAGTCATATTACGGCGACCGTTTGTTGTTGGTTTATAAACACGAATTCCCACGATATTTCCTCCTTAGATTATTCAGCTTCAGTAGCAAACAACTCGATTGCTTTAGAATCAGCTGCAAGCGTGATGATAGCTTTTTTAGTTTTTGAAGTAAAACCAGTGTAACGTCCAACGCGTTTTGCTTTAGGTTTTACGTTTACAGTGTTCACATTCGCAACTTTTACACCTTCAAACGCAGCTTCAACAGCTTGTTTGATCAAAAGTTTGTGAGCGCGAGTGTCAACTTCGAATACATATTTGCCTGCTTCAAGTTGAGCCATTGACTTTTCAGTGATAACAGGTTTTTTGATAACATCATACAAATTCATTATGCAAGAACCTCCTCGATTTTAGAGATAGCTGCTTGAGTAACAAGAAGTTTGTCACTATTTGCGATGTCAAGAACACTTGCAGTTGTAGCAGTCGCAACTTTCACGTTTGGAAGGTTACGAGCTGAAAGAGCTGCGAATTCGTTTCCTTCTTCAAGAATAACAAGGACTTTAGAATCGATGCTCAAAGCTGCAAGAACTTTTGCAAATTCAGCAGTTTTTGGAGCTGTAAATTCAAGAGAATCAACGGCTACAAATTTGTTTTCAGCAACTTTTTCTGAGTAAACAGATTTAAGTGCAAGGCGACGAACTTTTTGAGGAAGTTTGTACGCATAGCTACGTGGAGTTGGTCCGAAGACGATTCCACCACCACGCCATTGTGGAGAGCGGATAGAACCTTGACGAGCACGTCCAGTTCCTTTTTGACGCCATGGTTTGCGTCCGCCACCTGAAACGGCTGAGCGGTTTTTAACTGCGTGAGTTCCTTGACGAAGGCTAGCACGTTGGCTGATGATCACATCAAATACAACTGCTTGGTTTGGTTCGATACCAAAGATCGCATCGTTAAGAACAACTTCGCCCGCTTGTTTACCAGTTTGGTCGAATAATGTTACATTTGCCATTTTGACTGTATTCCCCTTTCCTTATTATTTACCAGCTTTAACTGCTGACTTGATAGTGATAAGAGATTTCTTAGCACCTGGTACGTTACCTTTGATAAGGATAACGTTCTTTTCTGGAACAACTTGTACAACTTCAAGGTTTTGAATCGTTACGCGATCGCCACCCATGCGTCCTGCAAGGTTTTTACCTTTGAATACGCGGTTAGGCGCAACAGGTCCCATAGAACCTGGACGACGGTGGTAACGAGAACCGTGAGCCATAGGTCCACGTGATTGTCCGTGGCGTTTGATAACACCTTGGAAACCTTTACCTTTAGAAGTACCAGTTACATCAACAATGTCTCCAGCTTCGAAAGTGTCAACTGTGATTTCAGCACCAACTTCCAAGCCTTCAACGTTTTTGAATTCACGAATGAAGCGCTTAGGAGCCGTGTTAGCTTTTGCTACATGTCCTTTAGCAGGTTTGTTGCTCAATACTTCGCGTTTGTCATCGAAACCAACTTGGATAGCGTTGTAACCATCTGTTTCAACAGTTTTAACTTGAAGAACAACGTTTGGAGTTGCTTCGATAACTGTTACAGGGATCAATTCGCCAGCTTCAGTGAAGATTTGAGTCATTCCCACTTTTTTCCCTAAGATTCCTTTTGTCATGAGAAAATAGTTCCTTTTCTATAGTTTTTTTATTCAAAAAGTTTTTAACGAGCGTTTTTCATGCTCTTGATCAAGCTTTAGATTAAAGTTTGATTTCTACGTTTACACCACTTGGAAGATCCAATTTCATCAAAGCGTCAACTGTTTTTTGAGTTGGGTTGATGATGTCGATCAAACGTTTGTGTGTACGCATTTCGAATTGTTCGCGAGAATCTTTATATTTGTGAGTCGCACGAATGATTGTGTAGAGGCTACGCTCAGTTGGAAGTGGGATTGGACCCGCAACTTGTGCACCTGTACGAGTAGCTGATTCTACGATTTTTGCAGCCGCTGTGTCAAGTGTACGGTGTTCGTACGCTTTCAAACGGATGCGGATTTTTTTGTTTGCCATCTTTTTCTCCTTTTCGTCTATTTAAGATAATAGGCTAGCTCCACAAGAAAACCGACGCGCGTTGCGTGGCAATGCAACCGAGCGTGTCGCAACCTCTTGCATCAAAGCTAATAGCTGTTTTTCACAGCACCATAGTAGTTTAACACAAACAAAGGCCCAATGCAAGGGATTTGAGAAGATTTTTTTCGTTTTTTTAATGAAAGTGTTTTCGAAAAATATTGAATGCTAAAAATGTTACCATTATATAGAAAAAAGTTCTACTTTTCTGTAGAACTTTTTATTCTTTTTCAATACAAAATTGATCTTGTGATGTATTGACCAGGATATCTGCCTCATCTTCCATCGGTTGATAATACTGATGGTATTGTTCTCGTCTGATTTTGTGAATTCGATAGATGAAGTCCATTTCTCGATTTCGTTGGGCGACGTCTCTGCTTAATCGTCTTTCTAGCTCCGTATGATCATCTGTGTAAAAACAAATGGTTTGATCAAACAAAGACTTGGGTAAAAAAGCCACTGACATCCCTTCTACGATGAGAATAGACTTGTTCCCAGATAATATGTGGCTTAGAGACCATGGCTGATCAATCGTTCGTATATCCATTCCCGCTTGAAGGGCTTGAATATCTCGTTCTAGACTAGCCAATTCGTGAGCACTCGACAGACATGCGGTCACTTTTTGACCTGGGGAGTCTTTTGGTACAACCAATCCTCTTGGACTTCCAATAACATAGGGATCCGTCTCTAAAAGATTAACTTTCATGAGGTCCAATCGCTCACAGAGTGCTTTTGCAAAGGTTGTTTTTCCTGAACCACCATGACCATAGATCCCAATGGTCTGCCATTCTTTTGTCTGGATCTTTTTTACCAAGGAGTCTAATAGTCTTTCGCGATCCATCCTAGAAATTCCGTCCTGATTTGTTATAGCCATATTTTTCGACGAAATGCTCACGGAATTCTAAAAGATTGTCATCCATGATGGCTTGACGGACCTGCTTCATGAGGTTAATCAAGAAATAGAGGTTGTGGTAGCTGGTCAAGCGAATACCGAAGGTCTCATCTGCCTTGAGGAGGTGGCGGAGATAAGCTCGGGTATAGTTTTTACAAGTGTAGCAATCACATTCAGGATCCAGCGGTGTAAAATCTTCTGCAAATTGCGCATTTTTCACCACCAGACGTCCCTGACTGGTCATGCAGGTACCGTTTCGAGCGATCCGCGTCGGCAAGACACAGTCAAACATATCCACTCCACGAATCACCCCATCGATCAGACTGTCTGGAGCTCCTACTCCCATAAGATAGCGAGGCTTGTTCTCTGGTAAGAGCGGAGTTGTGAAATCAAGTACTGCATTCATCTCTTCATGGCTTTCCCCAACAGCTAACCCACCAATAGAATAACCTGGAAAGTCCATGCTGACCAGATCCTGGGCGGACTGACGGCGCAAGTCTTCAAATCCAGCCCCTTGGACAATCCCGAACAGTCCTTGATCATGAGGACGACGGTGAGCTTTTAGCCCACGTTCTGCCCAACGACTGGTCCGTTCGATTGATTTTTTCACATAATCATAAGGCTGATAGAACTGAGGACATTCATCAAAGGACATCATGATGTCACTCCCTAGATTGTTTTGGATCGAGATGGCCTTTTCTGGAGAAAGGAACATCTTCGAGCCGTTGAGGTGGTTTTTAAAGGTTACCCCTTCTTCGGTGATATTTCGGGTATCCGCTAGTGAATAGACCTGGAAGCCTCCACTATCTGTCAAAATTGGCTGGTCCCAGTTCATGAACTGGTGCAGTCCTCCTGCTTTTGCGACCAAGTCATCCCCTGGACGAAGCCAGAGATGGTAAGTATTGGCCAAGATAATGCCCGAGCCCATCTCTTTAAGTTCTTCTGGCGATTGGGTCTTAACAGTTGCCTGAGTCCCTACAGGCATAAACATTGGGGTTGGGAAGGTCCCGTGAGGGGTGATAATTTCTCCCAGACGAGCACCTGTATGCTTTTCTTTTTTGATTAATCGATATTGAATCGGTGAATCTGTCATGGTTACCTCCGTACTGGGAAAGACAGTCCCAGCCTTCTTATTCCTGTCACAGTTTTCCTGTGAGCACCTGTACGATTGTACCAAATTTTACCGGCTCTGTCACGGACTTATGTTATAATAAAAAGTACTACTATGAAGAGAGTGTCACCTATGAACCTTAAATTGATTCGCCTCCGGGCACGTACCATGCAAGTCCAGCAACCGGGCTTAGCTATCCTTTTTGCCTTGCCGGTCCTGTTGACCATTCTTGCTAACTTTCTCTTAAGTGGGCAAGATCTGATCGATCTACTACCGGATATGACCTTGCAGCAAGCAAGTGTCTACATGATCCAGCGGCAGCTCTTTCCTTCTGTTGTCTCCTTTGTCATCTCCATTTTAGTGGTCGGTGCAACTTTTAGCTATTTAGATACGATCAATCCCAAAATGGAACACCGAACACGCGTGTTAGATATCTTTAAACAAGATCGCTTTACCTCTGTATTTGCCACCTTGATCTTGAAGCAAGCTGTCCTCTTTTTATGGGGACTTATCCTCTATGTGGGGAGTCTCATCAGCACCTACGCCAGCATTCGATTTTTGGCGATCTACGACAAGGTAAGCAACCCTAGTACTTTGAGTGCTTCCAGTCCTGAATTTCAATCTCTCATGCAACAAATGCCTCTGATGACGGCCGGTATCGTACTGGGCCTACTCGGCCTCTTCTTTTACCTGCCACAATACTACAGTCTCAGTCTGGTCGAATTGATCCTCTACGAACAACTACGAGACGGCGACTACAAGGGAGCCTTTGGAGTGCTTCGCCAAAGTCGTGAAACCATGAAAGGGTTCCGCAGCAATCGCTTGGTGCTCGATCTAACCTTGATTGGTTGGTACTTCTTGAATTACTTCACGCGCGATGTCATCGGCTTTTATACCATGCCATACTTTATCAACTGCCAAATTGCATTTTACGATCAAATCAAGCAGATCAAACAAGGGCCACGCCATTTCACAGGCCATCCAAACCATGAAACTGAATAAGAGTAAGAAGAAAACCCCAGTTTCCTGCTGGGGTTTTCTTCTATAATTTTACTGTCAATTTCTTATCATTTATAAACCGTATAGTGATTCCCCGAGGATTAGTCGGGTGTGTTCCCGTTTGATACAGCGGTTCATGACAATATCTTCTCGTCCAGCTCCACGAAGGATTTCTTCTGCTTCTTGATTTTCCAGCTCCAATTGTGCCCAGAAAATTTTCGCATCTGTCTCAATAAAATCACGCGCCACATCTGGCAAAAATTCACTGCGACGGTATACATCGACGATATCTACTGGGAAAGGGATCTCCTGTAGGCTAGCGTACACTGTCTCCCCAAGGATTTGCCCTCCAGCTGCGCGGGGGTTGACAGGAATAATCCGATAGCCCCGCTCTTGCATCTCCTTGCTGACACGATGACTGGTTGTGTCTTCACGATCAGATAATCCAACTACAGCAATGATTTTACTGGTTTCTAGGTAATGTTTGATAATGCCATCACTAGGATTACGAAATGAATAGGCCATATGAATCTCCTTTTGTATGCGTTTCCTTTCTTTAAATAGTATAACAATCCAGAGGGCATTGCAAGTGTTTGTCGTTAAAAGCGGTAGGAAACTAAAAAGTCTCCTACCGCTTTCTATTTTGAATAAACTCAATCTTATTTTGCTTCATACCATGTTTTGCCTGCATTCTCATCTGCTTCCAGTGGTACCGCAAGCTCAATAGCGGATTCCATGGTCTCTTTGACGAGTTCTTTGATCGCTGCCAGTTCATCACTTGGTACTTGCAGAACGATTTCATCGTGGACCTGAAGGAGCATCTTGGTCTTGTATGCGCCTGCTTCTAAGGCTTGGTCCAAGTGGATCATGGCAATTTTCAAAATATCTGCCGCCGATCCTTGGATCGGTGAGTTGATAGCCGTCCGCTCCGCAAAGCCTCGAACATTGAAGTTGCGAGAGTTGATATCTGGAATCTCCCGACGACGCTTGAAGAAGGTTTCTACATAGCCTTTGTCACGCGCTTCCCGCACCACTCTCTCCATATAGTCCTTGATGCCAGGGTAGCGTTCGAAGTAAGTCTCAATGTAGGCCTTGGCTTCTTTTCGACTGATCCCTAGGTTGTTAGACAGTCCAAAGTCGGAAATTCCATAAACCACACCGAAGTTTACTGCTTTTGCATTGCGGCGGTCATTCGGCGTCACATCTTCTGGTTTTTCAATATTGAAGACCCGCATAGCAGTGGATGTATGGATATCTGCCCCATGCTGAAAAGCATCAATCAAATGCTCATCTCCCGAAATATGGGCCAAGACGCGCAGTTCGATCTGTGAATAGTCCGAACTCAGCAAGACACTGTTTTCCTCTTCTGGGACAAAGGCCTTGCGAATGAGACGACCTTGCTCCAAACGGACAGGAATATTTTGTAGGTTGGGATCCACGCTGGACAAGCGTCCAGTCTGCGTCAAATCCTGTACATAGCGGGTATGGATCTTCCCATCTTCCAAAATCCAATCTTGAAGACCGATGACATAGGTCGACTGGATCTTAGCAATTTGGCGGTATTCAAGAATCTTAGACACGATCGGTGCGATTGGAGCCAGGCGTTCCAAGACATCAACAGCTGTTGAATAGCCGGTTTTGGTCTTCTTAGTATATTCAAGAGGGAGTTCCAATTTTTCAAAGAGGATGACACCCAATTGTTTTGGAGAATTGATGTTAAATTCTTCTCCTGCCAACTCGTAGATTTCTTGGGTCAAGCGTTCCAAGACCACTTCGTTTTCCACCTGCATATCTTGTAGGGTCTGGCGTTCCACCTTAATCCCTGCGATTTCCATCTTGGCCAAAACAGCTGCTAAGGGTTGCTCCATATCATAGAGCAGATCTAGTTGGTCGTGAGCTTTGAGTTGCTCCGTCATAGGCTCTTCAGTGTCTAGTAAAACAGCGACTTTTCTTGCCAAATGCTCTAATAGGACCGCCTTTTCTGGAATGGCTTTTTTGGCTCCCTTGCCATAAACAACTTCGTCAAGCGGCAGTGCAATCTGGCTATAGAGACTCGCAATGGTTGAAATTTCATTGTCCTCTACGGTCGACAAGAGATACTTGGCCAATCGACTGTCAAACGCGGGATTTTGAAGGGTAATACCCAAGTGGCTGAGCAAGACTTTGGCCCGTTTGAAGTCATAGACCTTGAGGGGCGTTTTTTCGAGAAATTCTTTGAAAATTGGTGTTTGTAAAAGACCAGTATCTGTACTCGCGTAGAGCTGACTTTTGGTCCCCCATGCGAAACCGATGATGGGTTCCGTATGGTAATTGTCCCCAAACATCTCAAAATGGAAGAAACTATCTTCCGTGAGCATATCTGAAGTGACTTGCTCGACTTCTGTATAGTCAAGGGCTACAGGAGCTGCTTCTTCTCCACTGAGATCCAAGGCCTGACGGAGTTGCTTAAAGCCCATCTCCTCATAAAACTTGGCGAGATTTTCTAGATGAGGACCCGTATAGGTGATATCGTCCAGCCCGATCTCAATGGGCGCATTGGTATCGATGGTCGCGAGAGTCTTGGACAGATAGGCCTGCTCCTTGTCGTTGATGAGGTTTTCCTTCATCTTAGAAGCCTTCATCTCATCGACATGCTCGTAAATACCATCGAGAGAGCCATACTCTAGGAGTAGTTTGATTCCTGTCTTTTCTCCGATTTTGGTGACACCTGGGATATTATCCGACTTATCTCCCATCAAGGCCTTGAGGTCGATAAATTGCTCTGGTGTCAGTCCCATCTTCTCTTTCAGATAGGCTGGAGTGAATTCTTCAAACTCCGCTACCCCTTTTTTTGAGATTTCAACCACCGTGTTGTCATCTGTCAGCTGGATCAAATCTTTATCCCCAGAAACGATAGTCACATCAAAAGGAACAGAAGTTGATTCTGCCAACTTGTCTAGCGTTCCAATAATATCATCTGCTTCATACTGGGCCAGCTCATAGTGGCGAATTCCCAAATGATCCAGTTGCTCACGAATGAAAGGAAACTGCTCGCGGAACTCATCTGGTGTTTTTGCACGGCCCCCTTTGTAGTCGGCATACATCTCCGTCCGAAAAGTGGTCTTTCCTGCATCGAAAGCAACAAGAACATGGGTCGGTTGGATGCGCTCCAAGAGATGGCTCAACATAAGGTTAAAGCCATAGACCGCATTGGTATGCAGACCATTGGCATTTTTGAAGCGATCGATTTGATTATAAAGTGCGAAAAAGGCACGAAATGCGACGGAAGACCCGTCGATGAGTAGTAATGTATTCTTTTTTTCCATAGGCCTATTATACCACGAATCACAAGGTCTCTGGTACATAAAAACTCTACCCTTTCGGGGTAGAGCCTTCTTTAGGAGTTTCTTATGAAAAATGAAAAGAAGTGTTTATTCGCCGTAACAAGAACCTTGTTGTGGCAATTTCTTAAAGCGTTTTGGATAATTGACTGAGATTTTCATTTTCTGTACCTCATTTCTTATTGGATGAGTACAGTATACAAGAGAAAACTAAACCATTCCTTATAGAAAGCTTCAAGAAAACTAAAAACTGAGACGTAAAATACGCGGTTGTTTTTGGCTACAAGCTGGTAATTGAAGATGGAGGCCTGCCTCATCTTGACTCCAAGAAAGGAGCTGGCTTTCTCCAAGGAGCTCTACCTGCCGAATACGCGCATGAAGGATTCTCGGTTGCTTGAGATCATAGGCGAGAGACGGCAAGGTCAGCTCTTCTGTCCGTCCACTTGGTTCTAGCTGGATAGCATAAAGCAGACCTTCACGCGTAGTATAGCGGAAATCTTGGCTGGTATAGAGTGGCGCTTGCCCATCTGAGAAGGAACCTTCCTGGGCCTCGGTCGGTCCGTCCGATGACACCCGCCAAGGCCGGCTCTGATAAATGGCTTCTCCGTTTACCGCCAGCCACTCCCCGATCTCTGTAAGGATGTCTTGATCTTGCTCAGGGATGGTGCCATCTGCCTTGGGTCCAATATTGAGCAGAAGGTTGCCATTTTTGGCCACAACATCAACTAAATTTTGCAACAATTCCTTGCTGGTCTTGTAGGCTAGATCCAGGGTATAGCACCAAGAATTACGGGCAATCGCAGTATCCATTTGCCACGGAAAGGCTTGCGTCTCCCCGTAACCTCCCCGCTCCATCTCGACGATTCCTGAACCGAAAGGGAGGGTATCCTGTTTGTAACAAACAGCCACCTTGCGATCCTCTTGTGCTGCTAGATTGTAATAATACGCCAAAAAGCGCATCAAGTAGGGACGGAAACTCTCATGCTGGATCCACCAGTCGAAATAAAGGAGCTCTGGCTGATAATCCCGCACCAGTTCACAGGTTCGCAAAAGCCAATCTTCCAAGAATTCTTTGCTGGGATAGGGCTTGGAGGTGAGATCAAAATGATCCTTCGGTTCTGGCTCTGCTGGCCAATAGAGGCTGTCTCTTGGGACTTCTTGCAGAATATCACTAGCAAACTCCTTGCCATGTGAAAAGAAAAACTGGTGCTCTGCCCGGTGAGAAGATGTACAGAAGTGTAGACCACGTTTTTCTGTTTCCACCCTCAGTTCTCCTAAAACATCTCGTCTTGGCCCCATTTCTAAGCTATTATAAGGCGAGAGAGTAGAGGCATACATCTGAAAACCATCGTGGTGCTCCGCAACTGGGAAAAGATACTGAGCGCCTGCTTTTTGAAAGAGATCCAGCCAAGATGCCGGATCAAATCGGTCCGCTGTAAAGAGTGGAATGAGATCCTTGTAGCCCAAGCTAGCCTGATCTCCAAAATACTCTCGATGGTAGTCATAGCAAGGATTCCCTTGGATATACATATTTCGTGAATACCACTCCGATCCAAAGGCAGGTACACTGTAGACGCCCCAGTGGATAAATATTCCAAATTTGGCATCTCGATACCAGTCTGGACAAACATGATGGCTAAGAGAGTCCCAGGTTGGTTCAAAATGACCTGACTGGACGACTTGATCAATCTCTTCAAGGCTTATCATTCTCTTCTCCTCTTTTCTTGTTACTATCTCTATTGTAACGAGAAATCCTTGTTTGTAAAGACAAACGAGGGGAATGTTTAAAATAGTAGACAAAGAGCTTGATCTAGGAGAATCGAGCCAATTACAAATAGAATAGACCTGCTAGCCCTTCACTGCTTGAGAAATAAAATGAGCGATGGCTTCTGTCTCCCCTTGGTGGAGAGCCTTAACGATTTTAGATCCCACAATAACGCCATCTGAGACCTCGTTGAAGCGGTGGATATCCTCCATGCTGGAAACTCCAAAACCTGTTAAAACAGGGATCGAAGCTATTTCGTGTAATTGGACCAAGTGGTGGTCCAGATCTTCTCGATAGCTACCAGCTTTCCCCGTCACTCCATTAACCGCTACAGCATAGATAAAACCTTCTGCATCTTGGATCAATTTCTTCTGGCGCTCGATTCCTGTGGTTAAGCTCACTAGTGGCACCAAAGCGATGTCTTTATCCGCTAACAGAGGCTCTACCAGATCCGCATGCTCATGAGGAAGATCTGGAATAATCACCCCTTTAACAGCTGTTCCTTCTAGATCTCTAAAGAAGTTTTCGAGCCCATATTGGAACAAGGGATTGAAATAGGTCATGATGACCAAAGGAACAGTTGTCTCCAGACGCTGGATCGTTTGCACCAGACCCTCTGTCGTCGTCCCATGGCCTAAACTTCGCAGTCCTGCCTCTTCAATCACAGGGCCATCTGCCACCGGATCCGAAAAAGGAATACCAACTTCAATGGCTGAGACACCAAGATCTTCCAAAAATTGGATGGTTTCCTGCAAACCCGCTAAGCCTTTTTCATGATCTCCTGCCATGATATACGGAACAAAGATCCCTTGCTGCCGGTCTTTCAGCTCTTGTAAATGCTCTGTTAAGGTCTTTCCCATCTTACTCTCCTCTCTCTTGTTCTAGGCGGTCTTTGACTTGTACCACATCTTTGTCCCCACGACCTGACAAGCAAACGATCATGGATTTTTCAGGTCCCATCTCCTTGGCCAATTTCACCGCATAGGCGATAGCATGGCTCGATTCCAGAGCTGGAATGATTCCTTCTACTTTCGAAAGCAATTGAAAGGCTTCTAGGGCTTCTTGGTCTGTCACAGGCACATAGGTTGCCCGCTTGATTTCATGGAAATAAGAATGCTCTGGCCCAATTCCTGGATAATCGAGGCCTGCTGAAATCGAGAAGGCTTCTAAAATCTGTCCATGGGCATCCTGTAAAACATCCATCAAGGCGCCGTGAAGGACTCCCGGACGCCCCTTGGTCAAGGTTGCTGCATGCTGGTCTGTATCTACCCCAAGTCCAGCAGCTTCCGCACCATACATGGCAACAGAGGTATCCTCTACAAAAGGATAGAAGAGACCAATGGCGTTCGATCCGCCTCCTACACAGGCTAGGACGGCATCTGGCAGAGCCCCATCATTTTGCTCTGCAAATTGGCGTTTAGCTTCCCTGCCAATGACACTTTGAAAATCACGGACAATCTCTGGGAATGGATGAGGTCCTAGAGCAGATCCCATGATATAGTGGGTATCTTCCACGTTTGCTACCCAGGCTCTAAGGGCAGCATTGACTGCATCCTTGAGAACACGCGATCCATCTGTTACCGATTGAACCTTGGCGCCCAACAACTCCATCCGAAAGACATTGAGAGCTTGGCGTTTGACATCTTCTTCCCCCATGTAGATGGTACATTCCATATCAAATAAAGCAGCGGCTGTTGCCGTTGCAACACCGTGCTGTCCGGCCCCTGTTTCTGCGATGATCTTCTTTTTACCCATTCGGTGTGCCAGCAAAACCTGTCCTAGAGCATTATTAATTTTATGAGCCCCTGTGTGGTTGAGATCTTCTCTTTTAAGAAAAATCTTGGCTCCGCCGACATACTTGGTTAGATTCTTAGCGTAATAGAGCGGTGTTTCCCGACCGACATATTGTTTCAGAAGCTGATCCAATTCTTCTTGAAAAGAAGGATCTGCTTGACTTTCTCTGTAGGCTTCTTCTAATTCTAAAACTGCTGTCATCAAGGTTTCAGGGACAAATCGTCCCCCGAACCGCCCGTAAAATCCGTTTTGATCTGGTTGTTTATATGCCATGCTTGACCCTTTCTATAAATCGTTTTATCTTTTCTTGATCTTTTTTTCCATTTGTCTCGACCCCACTGGATACATCCACCGCATAAGGATGAAAGAAGCGAATGGCATCTGCTACATTGTCTACCGTCAAGCCTCCTGCAATAAAGAAGGGCTTTTTGAAATTTTGGGTTTCGAGTTCTTGCCAGTTAAAAGTCTCTCCACTTCCTGCTACTGGAGCATCAAAGAGCAGATAATCGGCACTGGTCTCAGGGAGTGCTGCATCTTTCCACACTTGAACAGCGCGAATCGTTTGTTGGGGAAACTCTTGCAAGATGGCATCATCCATCGGTCCATGCACTTGTATCAGGTCCAAGCCCACAACTTGGCAAGCTTTCTCCACTTCTTCTTTCTGTGGTGATACAAAAACTCCGACTTTTTGAACTCCCTCTGGAATCCCTGTAGCCAACTGCCTAGCTTGCTCCAGCGTGACTTGCCGTTTGCTTGGTGCAAAGACAAAACCAATGTAATCCGCACCTGCCTCAACAGCTGTCTGGACAGCTTCTGGGGTGGATAATCCGCAAATTTTAACCTTTATCAATCTGCAACTCCTTTACTTTTTCAGCCACATTATCTGCCTTCATGAGGGCTGTCCCAACGAGAATGCCATTAAAATAAGGAGCGAGCATGCACGCATCTGCTGCTGTAAAAATAGCAGACTCCGAGATGTAAACCGGTTCTTGTTCAAAATTGGCCGCCAATTCAAGGCTAGTATGGAGATCTGTCTCAAAGGTCACCAAGTTGCGATTATTGACCCCTATGATCTGAGCCCCAATCCGGTGAGCTACCTCTAGTTCTGTCAGATTATGGGTCTCCACCAAAACCTCCAGGCCAAGATGGGTCGCAAACTCATAGAGTTCCTTCAGACGAGCCTCTGATAAGGCTGCAACAATCAACAAGATCACGGTCGCCCCTGCGTTTCGCGCCCGAATTATTTGCTTTTCATCCACAATAAAATCTTTATTGAGGGTGGGGATACATACTTGACTAGATATTTCCCGGAGATACTCGATACTGCCCTTGAAAAACACTTCATCGGTCAAGACAGAAATCATCACGGCTCCGTTTTCTTCGTAAGTCTTAGCCTGCGCGACGATATCCACATCGACATGAATATCTCCCAGACTCGGGCTAGCCTTTTTCACCTCTGCGATGACCTGAAGCTTATCTGGATGACTCTTTAGGTAATCATACAAGCGGTAGGTCTCACGCAAAGGTTGGAACTCCTCTTCTTTCATCACAGCCACTTCACGCGCCTTTTCCTTTAGAATCTTTGGTAAGAATTCTTGACTCATTTTTGATACTCCTGTAATAATCTCAATTTCTCAAGGGCAGCCCCACTGGCAATCACTTCCCGTGCCAAGGCAATCCCCTCCTTGATAGAATCTACCTTGCCGTTGGCATAAAAACCAAGGCCAGCATTTAAGACCGTCACCTCTAAAAAGGGACTCGCTTCATTCTTCAAGACACTGAGCAAAATTTCTGCATTGCGTTTAGCGTCTCCACCACGTACTTGATCAATTCCGATGCGCTCCATTCCTATATCTTCTGGTTGAAAGCTGGATAAGGTAACCTGTCCATTTTCCAACATAGCGAGCTGGGTTTCTCCATCAAGGCCTGCCTCATCCAAACCTTGTGGGCCACTCACTACCACTGCGCGTTTTCGACCCAAATTCTTTAGAATCTCTGCCGTACTTTCCAGCATATCCGGACGACTGGTTCCCAATAGCTGGGTTTCTAGAGGAATCGGATTAATGAGAGGACCGGTCAAATTCATCACCGTTGGAACTCCTAGCGCCAAGCGAGCTGGCATAATATAGCGCATGCCAGGATGCAGATTTTTGGCAAATAGAAAGACAATGCCCGCTTTTTCAAACACTCGTCCCAAATCTTCTGGACCCAAATCAAGGTTAATCCCTAGAGCTTCTAGCACATCAGCAGAACCGGATTTAGAAGAGATCGAGCGATTCCCGTGTTTCGCCATCTTGACACCACCACCAGCGAGAACAAAGGCAGCTGTTGTTGAAATATTGAAACTATAAGAACGATCGCCCCCCGTTCCACAATTGTCCATTGCTCCTTGAACCTCTGTAGGAATAACAACTGCGTAGGCCTGCATCACTTTTGCAATAGCCGTCCGCTCTTCAACCGTTTCCCCCTTCATTTTGAGGCCTAGAAGTAGGGCCGTCACCTGCGCTTCTGAAGCACGACCAGCGACAACTTCCTCCATAGCAGCTTCTAACTCTGCACTGGTGAGATCCATTCCTTCCGCTACTTTTGCAAGCACTTGTTTCATCTTCCGCTCCTTGACTAGTTTGACAAAATTTTCGATGGTCTTCAGCCCATCTGGCGTCCCGATACTTTCTGGATGGTATTGAAAGCCATAAATCGGTAAGCTGCGGTGTTGGATCCCCATAATTGCTCCATCATCCGTCGTCCGAGAGGTAATGACAAACTCCTCTGGCATGTCTTCAATCGTCAGCGAATGGTAGCGCATGACTGGAACTTCTTTTGCGACACCCGCATATAGCGGAGAGGGAGCTTCTAGCTGGATTTGGCTTTGTTTGCCATGCATGACCTGAGGGGCCAATCCTAAGCGTCCTCCAAAAACTTCCGCAATCGCTTGATGTCCCAAACAAATCCCCAAGATTGGTTTGACCCCTGCGAAATCTCGGATCATCTCCTCCATCTTGCCCGCATCCTTTGGCCAACCTGGACCTGGAGAAAAGACCAAGGCATCTGCTTCTTGGGCAACTTGGTACAGATCCGGATCATCATTTCGAAGCACCTGGACCTCATCAAATTTCCCGATATACTGTGCTAAATTGTAGGTAAATGAATCGTAATTATCAACTAATAAAATCATCCTTCTTCTCCAATCCTTGTCATCGATTTTGCCTTATTGACGGTTTCTTGGTATTCATTTTCAGCAATCGAATCATAAACAATTCCTGCTCCGGCCTGCACATAAGCCTTCTTATTTTTGAGAATCATAGTTCGAATCGCAATAGCAAAATCGAGATCCCCCGTCACAGAGAGATAGCCAATAGCTCCCGCATAGACGCCTCGTTTCTCTTTCTCTGCTTCATAGATCCGCTTCATGGCTCGGATTTTCGGAGCACCCGAAACAGTCCCAGCTGGAAGAGTTGCCTTCAGAGCCTCAATGGAGGCTAGTCCCGGAAGTAATTGCCCCTTGACCACACTCGTCAGGTGCATGACATAACGGAAGAATTCCACTTCCATATATTTGGTTACTTCAACTGATCCATTTTGAGCTATACGACCAATATCATTTCGTCCTAGATCCACCAACATCCGGTGTTCTGCAACTTCTTTTGGATCCCCTGTCAACTCAGCCGCCAATTGCCGATCTGCCTCTTCATCGATCCCTCTGGGACGTGTACCAGCAATGGGATTAGTTGTCACCACTCGATCCTTGACCGACACCAGACTTTCTGGACTAGCACCGATAATTTGGTACTCCCCAAAATCATAAAAATAGAGATAATTCGAAGGATTAGTCACGCGCAAATTGCGGTAATAATCTAGCGGTTTTCCTGAAAAATCAGCTGAAAAACGTTGACTGAGAACGCATTGGAACATGTCTCCTTTTCGAATATAATCCCTAGCCAGGGCCACCATTTCCTCAAACTCTTTTTGCTCCAAATGATTGTGGAAATGAAGCGCATGCAGATCCTTGTCCTGAAACTCTTCCTTTGCAGGTGTCGCCAATTGTGCTAACACTTGCTCCAGACTCGACGCTTGCTCTGCTTCACTTCGCCCACTATAGAGGTTCTCTTCCACCACATAGACCTTTTCCTTTTTGTGATCAAAAATCACATAGCTTTCATATAAGAAAAAGTGAAGATCTGGAGTGCCGATCGTATCCTCAGGAATGGATCCAATGTTCTCATAGAGGCCAATCAAGTCATAGCCGACAAATCCAATCGCTCCTCCGTTAAAAGGAAGTTCTTCTGAAGTTTTCGTTTTGACCGTGATGCGATTCAAAAACTCCAAAGGATCCTCTTCAACGATTTGATCATTGTAATAGAGAATGCCATGTTCAAACTTGACTTCACTGATTGGCCGATAGGCTACAATTGAAAAACGCGCATTCTCTTTTTCACGAGGGATCGACTCCAAGATCATTTTATGGGGTGCATCCAAACGCATATAAGCCAAAATTGGACTCAACACATCAGCAGATAAAACTTTTTTCATATCAGAAACCTCTCTTTTAGAACTCTTTTTCTAATGAATCGTAACGTCGCTTGCTAAGGCTATCAAGGTTATCCCACGCTCTGTTTTCGCTTTGGGATCAATGTGCCTAAGCTCGCTTCGCTTGCTAAGGCTATCAAGGATATCCCACACTCTGTTTTCGCTTTGGGATCAATGTGCCTAAGCTCGCTTCGCTTGCTAAGGCACATAGAAAAGCCCTCACACAAAAACTGTGTGAGGGCGTAGTGTCCGCGGTGCCACCTCTTTTATAGGGAAAAATAGCTGGTCTTTCCCTACATCTCGATCTCCTCTATCAAGGAGTTGCACGGTAAGGGGTGCCAACCGAATTCACATGGGTTAGAATTCATTGATCATAACAGTCCAATTTTCATCAGTCGCTATTGCTTGTTCACAATTCCCACAAGCTCCCTGAAAATAGCTGACTCATTACTTTTCTGTTGCTACCATTATAACCCTTTTTCTTAGAAAGTCAATAAAATTTTTAGTCTTTTTTTATACTTTTTCTACACTAATTTAATAAAATCAGCTTAACAATCCTTAGTGGTTCGTCCTTTTTATCCCAAAAATAGGATACTCAACAATGCTAAAATTGCAGGACTGCCTTGGGTCAAGATAATCTTTTTATTAGCTGTCATCGCACCGTAGGCGGCAGCTCCAATAATAAAGAGCACAAAAATCGTAACGACTTCAATATTTTTGGACACAAACAATCCATACAAGAGGAAGACACCGATCAAGGCATTGTAGATTCCTTGATTCTTAAATAAAGAGGTCACAGATGGGCGAGCGAGCTCGTCTTTATCCATGTTGAAAACCCAACTGGTGGTATCAGATGTGGTTCGGATGCTCTCCAAATAAAATATGTATAAATGCTCCAGTGCAGCAAGACTCGCTAAAATAATCGTCAGTAATGACATCGTAGATTTTCCTTTTTATTCAATCGTTATTTGTTCAATACCAGATACTAATTTGTCCAGCAGGTAAGAAAATTGCTCTTGTTCTTGAGCAGTCAAAATCCGACTCATCTGTTCTTTCACCGCCACATGATGGCGAGGGGGATGTTTGACCAAGCGATTATAGGCCATATCCGTCAAATGAATTAAGATTTCCCGCTGGTTTTTTGGATTTCGACTCCGATGGACAAACCCTTCCTTTTCCAATATTTTGAAATGTCGGGTTAAAGCCGCTGGATCAATCTGCAAGCGTTCCTGAACCGCGATCTGATTGCAAGGCGCTTGTTCTAATAAATCCTGCAAAATTTGATAACGTGTTAAGCTAATCCCTAGGCGCTTTTCAAAAAGTTGCGTAGTTGATTGATCCGCCAAGCGTAGTTGGTAGAGCAAATCATTCATTTCTTCCATATTCCTTCCTCTATTCATTTTTGATAAATCAACAATTGACTAATCAATTATAAAGTATTTCATACCCTCTTGCAAGGAAAAGAGCTTGCACTGTTTTTCGCACAAAAAAAGTCGCCTGATTTGGCGACTCTTAGGGAGATTATTATGAAAAAGAAAAGTTTTAGGATTTTTCTAAACAAAGTTAGGAGGTCTTTGTTTATGGTTCTATTATAGCGGACATTTCTTAAAGAAAGCTTACGACTTTATTTCAAAATGAAAACAAATTCTTTACAGATTCTTTTCAACGTTTAAAATAGCTGGAATATCTAATAAATTTTCCATCTGATGATTACCTTCATAATCAGACATCAAGAAATTGATACTCTGAATCTGGCTATTTCTTGCAAAGTCAATATCCAGGCTCCTATCCCCTATATAGTAGGTATTTTCTGGCTCCAACCTGTACTTATCCATCAGATACATGGCAGCTTCCGGGTCAGGCTTGCGAGCAAAACCACTTTGACTGGTCAAAATTTCTGTAAAAAAAGCTTCCAAACCCAAGTCCCGCAGGATGACAAAGGCATTCTCTCCCTTATGGGTATAGACAAACTGCTCGATCCCAGCATCCTTCCCCCAGGACAGGACATCACGCGCCCCCTCCATCAGAAGGACCTGGGCATTTTTCTCTGCTAGACTTTCTGCTCGGCGATGATTTAAGTCCGTCACATCCAGATGATACTCCTCCGCCACGGCTACTAAAAGATCTTGAACCGAATGCTTCAAGATGTAATCTTTAATGCTAGCTCGGTCAAACGGAAGCTGATAAGTTGCATAGATCTCCTCAAGACCTGCCAAAATAGCATCATAGGAATCCAGCAAGGTCCCATCCAAATCCCAAATAAAGGCTCGTTTTGTCATGTTCTCTCTCCTACTTTTCGTCTATAAAGTTGACTCAAAAACAGCCAACGGAAACCATTGTCCAGCAAGGTCCCAGTCCAGACTCCTGGAAGGCCAAAGCCAAGAGTTACTCCAAGCAGATAACCGGCTCCAATTCGAATGACCCACATGCCAATGGTCGTTGCATAAAATGGAAGCTTCCCATTTCCCAAGCCTTGCCAAACAGCTGTATAGATGACCGTTCCTGCTGTAAACGGCGTTCCTAACAAAGAAAAGAGGACAACCGAAAGGCTAGCTTCTACTGCTTTTGTATCTTGTGTGTAGAAATGGGTCAGAAGGGTGCCCCCAAAAAAGATTCCCAGAGCAATAGGTAACATTAACACGAAGGACAACCAGTAAGACTGCTTTCGAAGGCGATCAATCTGCTCAAGATCACCTTCACCCAGGCTCCGTGCTACGAGCATGACCGTCGCTGTGGCCACTCCAAATACAGGCATATAGTTAAACTGGGTCAAGGTCTCTCCGATGGCATTTCCTGCGACTGCCTCAGTCCCAAACGCAACCACAATCGCAATAATCACCACATCTCCAGCCCGCATCATCAGCCGCTCTCCGGCCGCTGGAAGTGCTAAGTTCAAGAGCTTACGATCCAATCCCCAACGAAGGGGGGCAAAGGGTAGCCGGACCTTTTGCCACAAGAGGACAACCCCAACCAGACGAGCTAGCACAGTCCCCAAAGCTGCTCCGACAATCCCCCAACCAAAAAGGAAAATAGCCACAGAGGAGAATAGAGCATTTAAAACATTGGTCAACAAGCTGACATACATGGGAAGCCGTGGATTGTTGGCTACCCGAACCAGCGAGCCCAGGGTCGTCATCAAGCCTAAGAGAACAATGGTCCCGCCGACCAAGGAAAGGTAAATCCCCCCACTTTCGGCTACTGCAGCTTCGGTCCCCAACATCGAAATCATCTGGCGTCCAAATAACAGCGATGCCCCTCCTAAGAGAGCACTCAACAACAAGGTCACCTTCAGCGACTCTGTCGCATGGTAGGCAATGGTGTCTTGATTTTTTTCGCCCAAGCTTTTGGACATGACACTGGCAACTGCCGCACCCAGTGCCAAAAAGATGGCTTGATAAATGGTGATGATATTCCCTGCGACGGAAACACCCGAGATAGCAATCAAGCCCAGGTGAGCCACTAAATAAGAGTCCACCATGCCCATCAGCATTTGTAAGAAATTTTCACCCATGGCAGGAAGGGCGATGTTTAAGATTTTTTTGTATGAATTCATGCGTATATAAAAGAGCCAAACGGCTCTTTTGATCTTTCTAATAGGGAGAATTACAGTCCCAAGTAGTCTTCTACGGCTGCTTGCATGTCTTGGGTTGCAACGCTTGTGCGATGGCGAACCGGTGCAGTTTCAAGACCGTCTACAGCAGGTGGTACAGGGACTCCTGAGAGGGTGTGTAATTTGGCCAAGGCTTCGAAATCACTTAGGCCTGTCTCACCTGTTACGGCTTCTACCGCTACAACTGGGAACTTATAAGGACTAGCTGTAGAGGCAATGACTGTTTTAGCAGCATCCCCTGTTTGGGTCCGGTATTTTTGATAAACGGCTGATGCTACGGCTGTATGAGGGTCTTCGATGTAATCAGACGTTTCATAGACCCGCTTGATCTCTGCGGCAGTTTCTGCTTCATCTGCGTATGCAGCCGCAAACAAATCTAAGATGTCTGCATCAAAGTTGGACAATTGGTACCGACCTGTTGCAACAAGGCTTTCCATCAATTCTTTGGTCTTTGTGGCATCATTGCCAACCAAGTGGAAAATCAAGCGTTCCAAGTTTGAAGACACTAAGATATCCATCGATGGACTAGTGGTCACCTTGAAGCTGCGTTTCTTATCATAGACACGTGTTTTGAAGAAGTCTGTCAAGACATTGTTCTCGTTTGATGCACAGATCAATTTCCCAACTGGAAGACCGATTTGTTTGGCATAGAAAGCTGCCAAGATATTTCCAAAGTTTCCTGTTGGAACAGTGAAATTGACTTTTTCTCCCGCTGTGATTTGACCTGTCTTCACCAATTGCGCGTAGGCGTATACGTAATAGACAACCTGAGGTACCAAACGACCGATATTCATCGAGTTGGCTGATGAGAATTGCATCTTGTTGGCTTCTAATTTTTCACGGAGGGCCACATCGTTGAACATATGTTTGACATTCGTTTGAGCATCGTCAAAGTTTCCATCAATGGCGATCACATGGGTATTATCCCCCGTTTGAGTCGTCATTTGCAACTCTTGCACCTTGCTGACACCATCTTTTGGATAAAAGACAATAATCTCAGTACCTGGAACATCGGCAAATCCAGCCATGGCAGCCTTACCTGTGTCTCCAGAAGTCGCGGTTAAGATAACAATCTTGTTTTCCAAACCGTGCTTTTTAGCTGCTGTTGTCATAAAGTAAGGCAAGATCGACAAAGCCATATCTTTAAAGGCAATGGTTGAACCGTGGAAAAGTTCCAAGTTGTATTGGCCATCTAGTTTGACAAGAGGCGCAATGGCTGGTGTATCAAACTTGCTATCATAGGCGTTGGTAATACAGTAGTCCAACTCTTCTGCTGTAAAGTCGTCCAAAAAGGCTGACAAAACAAGCTTGGCCACTTCTTGGTAAGAAGCGTCTTTGAGGGTATCAAAATCCAGCTCTACTTGAGGATAAGAGACTGGAGTAAACAAACCGCCATCTGTCGCCAATCCTTGAAGGATAGCTTGACTAGCTGTTACAGTATTTTTTTCATCTCGTGTTGATTGGTAAACTAATGTCATGACTGATTCATTCCTTTACTAGTAGTCTTCTCATTATATCATAAATGTCAGAAAATTTAACGGCTTTTCGCCAAATCTTGGCAAAGGTCGGCAAACAGAATCAAGATAAAAGAGAGCAGGAGCAACCATTTTGCCCCTACTCCCAGATAAATCTTGTCTTCCCTTGTCTTTCCCATTCGATCAAGCCAATCCCAACTCTGCTAGAACAGATGGGAAGTCTTTCTTCAAGCTTTCAAGAGCTACCGTTACTTCTTGACGAGTTTGGTTGTTTTTCACAGTGACTTGACCACTTTCAACCTCACTGCTTCCTAAGGTAATCAAGGTTTTGGCCGCAAAGACATCTGCTGACTTAAATTGTGCCTTGAGCTTACGCCCAAGATAGTCGCGTTCTGCCTTGAAACCTTGGATTCGAAGGGCTTGAACCAAGCTAAGCGCTGCTTCATTGGCCTCATCTCCTAGGACGGCAACATAGGCATCTAGGCCTGTTTCGATCGGTAATTCAATGCCTTTCTTTTCAAGAACGAGAAGGATTCGTTCCACACCGATACCAAATCCAAAACCAGCTGTCGCAGGGCCACCGAAGTATTCAACCAAACCATCATAGCGACCACCTGCACAGACTGTCAATTCATTGCCTTCAATTTCTGTAATGAACTCAAAAATCGTGTGGTTGTAGTAATCCAAGCCACGCACCATATTGGTATCGATGACATAGGCCACCCCCAAGTCTTCTAACATCCGACGAACCGCATCAAAATGCGCTTGGCTTTCTTCATCTAGATAGTCTAGAATGGAAGGAGCTTGTTCAACAGCCACCTTGTCTTCTTTTTCTTTTGAATCCAAGACACGAAGAGGATTTTCTTCTAAACGGCGTTGGCTGTCCTTCGACAATTGATCCTTCATTGGCAAGAGGTAGTCGATCAAGGCTTGACGATATGCCTGACGACTGGCTGGACTTCCCAAAGTGTTCAAGTGCAAGGTTACATTGTCAATTCCTAGTTCTTTCAGGAATTGCGCTGCCATGGCAATAGTTTCGACATCCGTTGCAGGATTGCTCGATCCAAAGCATTCTACCCCAATTTGGTGGAATTGACGCAAACGACCTGCTTGAGGACGTTCGTAGCGGAACATTGGGCCTATGTAATAGAACTTACTTGGTTTTTGTACCTCAGGCGCAAAGAGTTTATTTTCTACATACGAGCGGACAACAGGAGCTGTTCCTTCTGGACGAAGCGTGATATGACGGTCTCCCTTGTCATAGAAGTCATACATTTCTTTGGTCACGATATCCGTCGTATCCCCTACTGAACGGCTGATGACTTCATAATGTTCGAAGATCGGTGTGCGGATTTCATCATAATTGTATCGCGCAAATACCTTGCGTGCAAAGCCTTCTACATATTGCCATTTCGCTGAATCGCCAGGAAGGATATCCTGGGTTCCCTTTGGTTTTTGTAATTTCATATCCTTCATCCTTTGTCTTACTTTTCCCTCTATTTTACCATAAATTCGAAGAGAAATGGAGGCTAGACTTTTTTTCGTTCGGCCAAATCTACCAAATGACAGATCTATTCTTGCTTTATGATCGGAATTGTGAGAAAATGGAAACCATATTAGACTGAAAGGATCTTGCAATGAGAGAAGATATCAAAATCAATGATCGTGCCCTCGCACTGGAGAAGCAGTTAATCGAAAAATTGGAGCTTGTATTTGATACAGATGTTGAGTTAGATGTCTATAACTTAGGACTTATCTACGAGATCCATCTAGATGAGACCGGTACTTGCAAGGTAGTCATGACCTTTACCGATACCGCATGCGACTGTGCGGAGAGTTTGCCTATCGAAATCGTCGCTCGCCTAAAAGAAATCGATGGGATCGAAGATGTCAAGGTCGAAGTGACCTGGTCACCTGCTTGGAAAATTACACGAATCAGCCGGTATGGGCGCATCGCCCTTGGGCTTCCACCACGATAAAAAAGTTCTCTGTTCATGAACAGAGAACTTTTTTGTTGAATGTTAAAAAATCGCCATTAAATCAAATTAGACACTTTTGACTGCAAAATAATGACCGCTTGGATTTGCAAAGTTGAAGTTTGGAAATGGCTCTGTCTGGATCGGACTGACAGTGTCAGTTACTGCTGCGACTTTTTCATGCAAGACCTGAATATTAGCCGTTTCAAATAAAACGCTTGTCTTCATGTCTAAAACATCAGGGGAAACATGTCTGATAAAATCTTCTGCATAAACAGTAAAAGTCAATGTGCTGTCCACATGTGGTTTCATCTCAAAGGTTTCAAAGCCCATGATCTCGGACTGATTAACAATCTAAAACCAATTGCAGACTAAAAATCTCGCTCAGCAGCTACATCTTTTACGTAGAGTATAATTCCTGTATTTTTTGAAAATATTTTTTCTTCTCCATTTTATAAACAATATCATGTATTTGTTGAAAAGAACAACGGTATTCGATGACAAAAAACGAGCAGTGTCTTGTCTGCTCGTTTCTCGTTTTAGTTATTGTTTACCAGACTGTTCCATATTCCAGAAGTCGGTCACGGCACCACGTGAGGCTGAAGATACGATGTGGGCGTATTTACCGAGAACCCCACGGCTATATAGTGGTGGCAAGGTTGTTTCTGCCTTCCGTTTGGCCAACTCTTCGTCTGAGACGTGCATAGTAATTTCTTTAGTATCTTGGTCAACTGTTACCAAATCCCCTGTATGGAGATAGGCGATTGGACCGCCGACCTGAGCTTCAGGCGCGATATGTCCAACAACAAGACCATACGTACCACCAGAGAAGCGTCCGTCTGTCAAGAGGGCCACCTTATCTCCTTGGCCTTTACCAACGATCATGGATGACAAGGACAGCATTTCCGGCATACCAGGACCACCCTTCGGACCTACGAAACGGACAACGACAACATCGCCATCCACGATTTCATCTGAAAGAACGGCTTCAATGGCAGCCTCTTCTGAGTCAAAGACCTTAGCAGGACCCGTGATGTTACGAACTTTCACACCTGATACTTTGGCAACCGCCCCTTCTGGAGCCAAGTTCCCTTTCAAGATGATCAATGGACCATCCGCACGTTTTGGATTTTCAAGTGGCATGATAACTTTTTGACCTGGTGTCAAATCAGCAAAGTCTTCCAAGTTCTCAGCTACTGTTTTACCAGTACATGTGATGCGATCCCCGTGAAGGAAACCATTCTTAAGAAGGTATTTCATGACAGCTGGCACACCACCGACATTGTAAAGGTCTTGGAAGACATATTTCCCTGAAGGTTTCAAGTCCGCCAAGTGGGGCACACGCTCTTGGAAATCGTTGAAGTCTTCCAGCGTCAAGTCCACATTGGCCGCATGAGCGATCGCAAGCAAGTGAAGGGTCGCATTAGTAGAACCACCAAGCGCCATGGTCACTGTAATCGCATCTTCAAAGGCTTCACGTGTCAAGATATCTGACGGTTTAAGACCTAGTTCAAGCATCTTGACAACAGCACGACCCGCTTCTTCGATATCGGCTTTTTTATCCGCTGATTCAGCAGGGTGAGAAGAGGAACCTGGTAAGCTCAACCCAAGGACCTCAATCGCTGTCGCCATGGTGTTGGCCGTATACATCCCACCACAGCCACCAGGGCCAGGGCAGGCGTTACATTCCAATTGTTTCACTTCTTCAGCGGTCATATCACCGTGATTCCATTTACCAATTCCTTCGAAAACAGAAACCAAGTCGATATCCTTGCCGTTCAGATTACCTGGGGCAATGGTACCACCATAGGCAAAGATCGCAGGGATATCCATATTGGCAATGGCGATCATAGAACCAGGCATGTTCTTATCACAGCCACCGATGGCTACAAAGGCATCCACATTGTGACCGCCCATAGCAGCTTCGATAGAGTCTGCAATGATATCACGAGACGTCAAGGAGAAGCGCATCCCAGGCGTTCCCATAGCAATCCCATCCGCAACCGTAATGGTTCCGAATTGGACTGGCCAAGCTCCCGCATCTTTTACACCTTCTTTGGCCAATTTCCCAAAATCATGGAGGTGCATGTTACAAGGCGTGTTTTCAGCCCAAGTAGAGATTACTCCTACGATTGGTTTTTCAAAGTTTTCATCTGTCATCCCAGTTGCCCGAAGCATGGCCCGGTTAGGGGATTTGACCATGCTATCGTAGATGCTACTGCGATGGCGTGTATCTAATTCTGTCATCTGATTCCCTCTCATCGTTTTTCTATTATTATAGCACAATTTACGGCCCAACGACAGAAGAAAATTCTTGAATTTTCAGACAATTTAACTCAATCGCTTGCTTGCTAAAATAGTTTACAGTTATATCTTGACTTTTTAAAACAAAGTG
Source organism: Streptococcus parasanguinis (assembly GCF_040908565.1). Classification (GTDB taxonomy): domain Bacteria; phylum Bacillota; class Bacilli; order Lactobacillales; family Streptococcaceae; genus Streptococcus; species Streptococcus parasanguinis_AC. Next base: position 40,180 of record NZ_JBDGEA010000005.1, read on the forward strand.
ATATCATTTAGATATCATAAAGAAAGAAGGGCTCGTCCCATGGAAGAAAAAATTTTAACCCAAAAGAAAAACGGCTTAGCTGTCCTTGTAGGATTGCTAGTTGGAGATCTTGTTTTAGTTTTTGCCTTTATTAGTGCGATTGCTAGTTTACCAGAAGGTTTCCCGCTTGCAATTGGAGTTATTACCTGTATTTTTCTCTTTATTGCTAGTCTGGTGTGCTATGCAGGGATCAAAATTATTAAACCGCAAGAGGCCTTGGTCTTGACCTTGTTTGGGAACTATATTGGAACCATTCGAGAAGCGGGTATTTACTTTGTCAATCCCTTCTGTGTCGCTGTCAATCCTGCCAATAACACCCGCTTGGGCCAAAGTGGTGATGTCACCACCAAGTCACCCATGTCTGTCAGTAAAACAGCAGAAGGTAACAATATTTCTATCGAGACAGGTAAAAAGAGTATTTCCTTAAAAGTGATGACCTTGAACAACTCTCGTCAGAAGATTAATGACTGTTTGGGAAATCCTGTAGAAATCGGTATTGCAGTTACTTGGCGCGTAGTGGATACGGCTAAAGCAGTCTTCAATGTGGATAACTACAAAGAATATCTCTCATTGCAGTGTGATAGTGCCCTTCGTAATATTGTCCGCATCTATCCTTATGATGTAGCTCCTAATGTCGATACGACAGGGGACGGCCAAGCAGATGAGGGTAGCCTCCGAGGCTCTAGTGAAATCGTGGCCAGTCGCATTCGAGAAGAGATTCAAGCACGTGTTAAAGATGCTGGGCTCGAAATTCTAGAGGCTCGCATTACTTACTTGGCCTATGCTCCAGAAATCGCAGCTGTGATGCTTCAACGCCAACAAGCGTCTGCCATTATCGATGCGCGGAAGATGATTGTCGATGGAGCAGTTGGGATGGTTGAAATGGCTCTCGAACGCTTGAGCGAAGGAGAGATTGTAGAGCTAGATGAAGAACGGAAGGCTGCCATGGTATCGAACCTTCTAGTCGTTCTCTGTGGCAATCATGATGCACAACCAATTGTTAATACGGGAAGTCTCTATTAAGAATGGCTGACCAAAAGAAAAAACAGATTCCACTTAGATTGTCAGCCAAGTTATATGCTGCTATCGCATCATGGGCAGAAGATGACTTTCGATCGGTCAATGGGCAGATCGAGTACTTGCTGACAGAATGTGTCAAACAACGAAAAAAGGATGGCAAATACGTTTCGGAAACGATTGATGAGCCATTTGAAATAGACCTTTAAGGAGAACTCCTGTCCCATTTGATGGGGTGGGAGATTTTTTTAACAATTTTTTGTCAAGTAACTTTACTTTACAAAAAAGTTTTGTTATACTGTTAAAGTTGATGAAAATCAAACCTAATTGAATTTATATCTTAAAAGGAGAAAAACGAAATGGCAGTACCTGCACGTCGCACATCAAAAGCGAAGAAAAACAAACGTCGTACGCACTACAAAGTAACAGCTCCATCTGTAAACTTTGACGAAGCAACTGGAGATTACTCACGTTCACACCGTGTATCACTTAAAGGATACTACAAAGGACGTAAGATCGCTAAAGCTGCATCAGCTGAATAATAGAAGGGAGATACCATGCGCGTAAATATTACACTTGAACACAAAGAATCTGGTGAACGCTTGTACCTTACTTCTAAAAACAAACGTAACACTCCAGACCGTCTTCAATTGAAGAAATACTCACCAAAACTTCGCAAACACGTTGTGTTTACAGAAGTTAAATAATTGAGTTTAAAAAGCCTTTGAAATCAACGTTTCAAAGGCTTTTTTCTTTTTTCCAAATGCAGTATATTTCAGCTCAATCACTACCTTTTTCTCTACCTTTTTTGGAAAAGTTTCAATGAAAATACTAGCTACATTATGGAAAGAACATGGAGACCTATGACTTTCCGAAAATAAATCTTTCCCTGAAAATTTGGAATTTGAAACGATGAACATGCAAAAACAACCGGAAAAGAAACAGTTCCCAACTAGTTCTTCTCTGGTTGTTTTTTATAAATCATACATAAAATAAACTTTCCTAAAAAGAGAACCGGATGACTCTTTTAAAAATCTAATATATATTAATGATTAGTTCACTATCTATACTGATCTAACATATTGTTGATTGTTTGCTTTAAATCATCTACTAATTTTTGAGGTTTAGTGATCACCAAACTATCTCCCTGACTTAGTAACCACCTTTTCAGACCTGGAGTATATTGGGTTTCAATCTCCATAACTGTCTGATTTTCTTCTTGGCTTAAAATTCTTGTATTGGGAAATTGATCGAGAACAATAGATGGATCATTATTAAACTTGAGCCTGATTTTTATGAGAGATCCTGAAAATGCATCAACTTTTATGTTTCTCACATCTCCATCACGAAACTTATTGCGATGGGGTATGTTTGGTTTCTTACTATCGCTTAATTTCCATCTTTTGATACGATCAATTTTAAACGTTGTATATGTCTCATGCTTAAGGTGATATGCAACTAAATAGAAATAGTGAAAATCATAATACATTGAGACTGGGAAAACGATGTGCTTTTTTACAACATCCGTATAGGGACTTTTATATTCTAATTCAATTACTTGTTCATAAATAATCTTTTCTGAGAGCTCCCATGTTTTAAGTATACGATCTTGCTTGTCAGAGATCGGCTCGTAATTTAATTTTTCGCTAGCTATAACTGATTCGATTAATTTTTTATCATCTATTGAGAGTGTGTTTAATAAACTATTTATCACTCTATTAAATTCATTTTTATTTAATGCTCTGTTTTCCAACAATATTTTAGATATAAACAGTACTTCTTGCTTTTCTATAGTTGATGGTCGATCTATTGAATATTTTTTTATATCTCTATTGTAAACAAGATTACCTAAAATACTTGAATGAACAGACACAAAATATCTCAAAAATGATAAATCTCTTTGTATTGTTCGTTCATTAACTTCAAATTCATCTGCTAGAGATTTCTTTTGTAATTTCTCTCCAAAAAACAAACGTAAAAATATATTAAGAATTCTTCCTTGATCATTCATATTGATTACCCCACATATTAAAAATTATAACATACTAACAAACCTTACAAAATTTGTTTTTTACAATCTTGACAATTAAAAAGGACAAATATTGTCTATCTGATCTGATATAATTAACACATAGTGAGTTTCTCACTAATGCTTTTAGAAAAAATTTAATTAATATTTTACCTTTACTTAAGGAGTTTGGATCATGGAAGAAATGCAAATTGTTTATCAAGGACAACATCAATCTTTTGAATCTTTATCATATATTGTATTCGATATAGAAACAACCGGATTAAATGCCACTAAAGATGAACTTATTCAAATTAGCGCCGTAAAAATTGAAAAGGGAGAGAAAATTGATAGTTTCAATGAGTATATTACTCCTTCTCAACCTCTCAGTGATTTTATAAAAAAAATTACCAATATTACAGATGAAGATATAATGAATTCAAAATCATTACCAGAAGTACTACAAGACTTTTTAGATTTTGTTCAAGATAGTGTACTTATTGCTCACAATATAACTTTTGAAATGAAGTTTCTTCAAGAAAAACTAAAAAATTTTCATTACCTGCCATTAGAAAATACGTATATCGATTCTCTGGAACTCGCTCACCGTATTTATCCAGATAGAAAAAGGTATGGGCTTGTGTCACTGATCCGAGATTTTTTGAACAGTGAAGACTATAGTGGCCAAGGTTGTTTGGCAGGTGTAAACGCGCTTTGCAAACTGTTTCCTATCATGTTAAACGAAACCCTAGCCAAATATAATTTTAAAGAAATTGAACAACTAAATGATTTACCCGTAAAAAATCTATCTATATAAAAAATGTAATTCTAGAGTTTTTTATCTTTTGTCTTTGAAAAATTCCCTACATTGACAATACTTGCACTAGGTAAATTATAGATTTTATTTAGGAGAAAATAGATTATTATGAAAAAACAAACTATTGTTTATTGTTATAGGATGACCCATGATTATGGTATAAACCCTTGTGTTTTTACTGAAAATTATGATAAAACACCTCAGCTTCTAAGTGAAGGTGGTTGTATGCAGCAGTTAAGAAGAAACATTAAGAAGAACTGGGCCGATAAAATTAATAATAATGAAGTGGATGCATACATAATGGCGATAGCTGGCCATTCGAAAGATGGTCAACAGTGGAAAGATGACCAAGGCACCTTTATTACCCCCAAATACAATCATTTAATTTTTGTGGCTAAAATTAGTGAAATTATGACTATGGGAGAATATTTAAGATCTCCAAAGTCAGAAAATCGGCGGGATTCGTATACTTATCAATGGATGATTGAGCATGATGGATTGCATAATACTCATTTTATGAATGAGGTGGTTATTCTCGCAGACCGTTTTAGCTATTTTGGAAAATCTCCTCTTGAAATACCTAAGGAAATCCTTTCCTTTTTTCCTATGGGAAGCCGAGCTAGACTAAATGGCAAACCATTTCCGCGATGGAATGCAAAAAATGGTTTTTATAATTCAAATGATCGATTTATGGATACTCTAGAGTTAGCAAATTTTGCTGAGAATTTACTAGGATCACAAAACAAAATTATTGATTTACCATACCATCCATTCTACATAAAAGGAAATAAACTATGAAAATTATTTTATCTAGAAAAGGGTTTGATTCATCTAATGGAGGAATTCCAAGCCCAATCTTACCTGACGGAACCTTATTATCATTACCAATACCTGGGAAGTTTGATAACTTATCTTTTGATGACTTAAACTATAACGGGGTTAGTTTCTCAAATATTTTAAAACAATTGAGAGGAACTGAAGATAAGACTAATCATTATAACTGCCATCTTGACCCTGATATAAGAGAAGGTCTGAGAAATGTGCCTGTCTCTGACTGGAAACCTGCATTTGGACAGATTAATAGTTCGCAAGGTTTACTACGAAACCAAAATGTTGCGGTTGGGGATCTTTTCCTATTTTTTGGTTGGTTTAGACAAACCGAAGGAGATATTCAGAATGGAACACTACATTTTAAAAAAGGTTCACCTGATTTAAATATTATTTATGGTTATTTGCAAATTGGTGATCTAACAAATAATCAAGATATATTGAAAAAAAGTTATTCTTTTCATCCTCACTCTAACAATCATCTGATCAATGCTAAATCAAATATGTTGTATATGCCCAGTGATAAATTAGCATTTTCATCTAATTATAAAGGTTATGGAACATTTGATTTTGATGAGAAGAGGGTATTAACCATGAGAGGAAAAAGCCGGAGTGTTTGGAAAGAAATCCCTGCATTAAGGCCTGAAAATCTATGTGGTAATCATAGAAATTCTGCTAAAAACGAGGGAATACAATATTCTGGAATATGGCAGGAAAAAGTATTAGTGGAGAACAAAATCTCAACTAATTGGGCAAAAAGTCTATTTTCGTAATTGGAAGGCAAATTAATGCATATTCTAGACATTCCAGCAAGAGGAAACATCTACCAAACTGTTGACCTGAATTGCTATCGGCATAAGAGCGTATTCTTATGAAAACAAGCAAAAACAACCGGAAAAGAAACAGTTCACGACTACTTCTTCTCTGGTTGTTTTTCATACTAACGATTTCTCCGACTTAACTGATAAGAGTACATCACAGGGATAAGGACAATGGCGAGGATGACCAGCACCAACACATAAGAAAGCGCGAATTGAAGGCCTGCTTCAAGAAGGAGGATCAAAGCTCCGAGGACCCACAATTTCCCTGCCAAGCGATGGGTTTTGTGCCAGTTATCTTCACTCTGCAAGGTCCAAGGCAGACGGATCCCAACCGTGTGATTCACTTTCAACTTAGGCATGTAATTGCCCATGATCACAAAGATAAGACCCAGCAAAACTGAAACAAAAACTGATGGATTGGTAGTAGATCCTAGCGCCTTGCTATAGATGAGATAGGAGATACTTAAGGAAACGATTGGAGTCAACCAGTGGTTTACTTTGACCATTTTTTCATTCATCGTGCGATTCTTAGGATCACGTCTGATCATAAAGATCACAAACAGATGCACCAAGAGAAGGAGGATAGGAAGGCCAAACACAACCAGGGGTTTTGATTGGAAGTTATTGGCCTGACCAGCAACATTAAAGTGAATCGGGATTTGGTTAGGCAATTGTGGCCAAATGATCAATCCCCAAAGTATGGGGAAAAGTATCACCATAGAAGTTAATATCAATAGTTTTTTATTCGTTTTCATCAGTAGAGTCTCCTTTCAAATCAACGAGCCAGACCATTAAATCCTCCAAGACAGAAGTATTGAGTTCATAGTAGATAAAATTCTTCTCTTTTTCCTCTCGAATTAAATCTGCCTGCTTGAGGAGGCTTAAATGATGGGAAATGGTCGCTCCTGCCACATCAAAGTGACCAGCGATATCGCCAGCAGATAATTTCCCCGCCTTTAGCAGTTCTAAGATACTTCTTCTTATCGGATTCGATAAAGCTTTAAATGTTTGCGCAAAGTTCATTCTCTATCTCCTCTAATCTATTTAGATATCTTTCTAAATAGAAAGTAAACCTTTCATATGATTTTGTCAACTCTATTTAGAAAAAAATCTAAATAGTTTCTGTTGTAAAAAATTATCAGACCTAAGACCGATTCTTATAAACAGCGTCTTTTCTTAAGTTTTCTTTAAGAAATCAGCCTTATAATAAAACCATCAAATGAAGACCTCCTAACTTTGTTTGATAGAAAATCCTAAACTTTTTCATAATAATCTCCCTATAAGAGCCACCAAAACCGGTGGCTTTTTCTACGTACCTTTACGAACATCAGCGAGTTTAGGTACGTTGACGCAGTTTGAGCGAAGCGAAAACTACGTTCCTTATTACCTTAGCGAACATTAGTGAACTTAGGTACATTGATGCAGTTTAAGCAGAGCGGAAACTACATCCTTTAAAAAGAAAAAGTTATTATAAATAAAAACACAGCTTATTTGTGATGCTAGCTAATACATTTTATCAGCCTTAAGACCGATTCTCATACACAGCGCCTTTTCTTAAGTTTTCTTTAAGCAAACCGCCTTATAATAAAACCATCAAATAAAGACCTCCTAACTTTGTTTGATAGAAAATCCTAAACTTTTTCATAATAATCTCCCTATAAGAGCCACCAAAACCGG
>NZ_JBDGEA010000005.1:47486-116450 GCF_040908565.1 Streptococcus parasanguinis
TGGCTTTTTCTACGTACCTTAGCAAACGTTAGTGAGCTTAGGTACGTTGACGCAGTTGGAACGACAGTGAGAACTACGATCCTAACCCTTCATTTGTACAAATACTCCAATTTATGCTCGATCTATGTTATAATGAATAGAATTTTTGTCAGAGGAGGATTTATGAAAAAAACACATTCTATATTATTCGTCCCAGGCATCATTATGCTTGGGATTGTTTTACGAACACCATTTACTACGCTTCCGACGGTCTTGTCTGACATCGCAGCTGGTTTGGGGGTTGATGTGAGCTCTCTGGGACTATTGACTAGCTTGCCCCTTCTTACCTTTGCCATTTTCTCACCTTTTGCGATTCAGTTTGCTCAAAAATTAGGAATTGAGCGCCTCTTCTTTCTTGTTTTGATCGCAATGACGATCGGATCTGCCATTCGGATTATCAATCTTCCCTTTCTCTATCTGGGAACCATCTTAATTGGAGCAAGTATTGCCTTTCTCAATGTTCTGCTTCCAAGCTTGATTCAGGCCAATCGGCCTAAGCAACTCGGTGTGCTAACAACTCTCTACATCACCTCTATGGGGATGTCCACAGCGATCGCCTCTTCTGTAGCGGTTCCTATTACCAAAGCCACTTCTTGGCAAGGTCTAGTGACTCTTTTGACTGCCTTGTGCGCTCTTGCTTTGGTCATCTGGATTCCTAACCTTCGCTACAACCACCGTCTCAAAAAGGCTGCTACTGCTGAAGCTAGTAACAAATGGTATACCAATAAATATGTCTGGTCTATCATGATTTTTGGAGGCTTGCAGTCATTACTTTTCTACACAAGTATGACTTGGCTTCCGACCATGGCTGTTCAAGCTGGCCTTTCAAAGGTTGAATCTGGACTACTTGCCTCCGTGTTCACCTTGATCAGTCTCCCATTCTCCTTGACGATCCCAAGTTTAACGACACGGTTATCCGATCGCAATCGACGCTTGATGCTTGCTATTGTTGTTGGAGCAGGGATTCTGGGAGTAGCCATGCTCTTAATCCCAACCAGCAACTTCTTTTACTGGCTCGTCATCAATGCCCTGATAGGAAGTTCCGTTAGTTCGCTCTTTCCTTACCTCATGGTCGCTTTCTCCATGAAATCCAGTACACCTGAAAAGACAGCTCAACTTTCTGGTCTTGCCCAAACAGGAGGCTACGTCTTTGCAGCCTTTGGTCCCATCCTCTTCGGCTACAGCAAATCTCTCTTCGACTCTTGGACACCAGCTATCCTCATGCTACTGGTCTTAACCATTATCATGGCGATTGCCCTTTATCAGGTGGAAAAAGTCGATCATATTTTATAACCATTGACCGGCTGGAAGATTCGTCTTCCGGCTTTTTTGTGTGCACAAAAAAGAACTAGGCTCTAGGCCTAGTTCAATGTTTTATTATCCGTTAAATGAGATATGTACGTGGTCATTGTGGTTTGCTGTATCTCCACCGCGGTCTGGCATTTGGTTCCATGTATTAGCTGGTCCGTAAATGTTATTTACTGGCATGTAGAATTGTTGTTTCCAAATAATATATGAGATACCTGCACGGTCCATGTTATCAATCGCATACTGTGCAACTTGATCTCCAAGCTCTGAATTTGTTGGAACCATCACGTCTACTGCAAGCCCTTTACCATGGTCTTCTGGATCCCCTTCACGATATCCTCCGATATTGGTGATACCGAATTTCGCTGCAATTTCTTGACGGAAAGCTTCCGCTTGCGGTTGAAGATTTGGATCAGTTGGAATAGCATTTGCAGATGTTGGAGTTGATGCTACTGGTTGTACTTCAGGGGCAGCTGCAGTTTCTACTGCTGCAGGTTGCGCTGCCGGAGCTTCCTCTGCTGGTGCTGGTGTTTCAGCAGGAGCTGCTTCTGCGGCTGGAGCAGATTGAGGAGCAGCAGCTGGGGCTGCTTCTTGATTTTGAACTTCAACATTGACAGCTGGAGCACCGTAGCTTGGTGTTTCTGGAACAGCTGGCTGAGCTGGTGTTTCTGCTGCTGGAACTTCAACAACTGGAGCTTCCGCTGGTGCTTCTTGAGTTTCCGCTGCTGGAGCAACTGGAACAGCTTTGTTATCTTCGTTTACTGGTTTTGACAGATCGTTGACAGCGACTGTTTGATCAGCTACTGTCACCTGATTCGTTGTCAAGTCGGCACTTGCAACGGTTGCGTCTGTCGCACCTACTTGAGGAGTTTGGATTTCAACTGAAGTTACTTCTTTTTGATCGTTTACTGTTGTTTTCAAAACAGTACCTGGGTAGATCAAATCCATGTTGCTGATGTTATTCAAGTTTGCCAACACATGGACATCGATTCCTAGTGCTTCTGCGATAGAGCTCAATGTATCGCCGTATTTAACAGTGTAAGTTTGTTGGTTGTCACCACTTTGTTGGATATCATGTTTGATTTCATCTACTGAGCGAGCTACCCAATCTTCAAGTGTTTCTGCAGTGGCTTTTGTAAATGGAATCACTGCAAGAGCTACTGTTGAAGCGATCAAGGCTTTCGTATTAACTTTTAATTTCATCTTTTATCCTCTTTTTTCTTTGTTTTTTTGCTCAAGATTATCTTGGACAAATGAACTACTCTACTATCTTATCACAATTAAAAAATAATTAAAGGCCTTTTTGGCTATTTAACAAAACTGTATTTTTCTTGTAACATTTCGTCTTTCTTGTCACATTGTTACAAACTAGTAACATAAAAAGAGGGTGGTGGAAGAAGAGTGCGAGGGTGCAAAAAACCTCATCTAGGAATGGTCCCTAGATGAGGTTCTTGTCTTTATAAAGCAACTGAACACGCCTACAACTCTTTGGAAAAAGATAAATCCAACTAGAAGCAGACGCTTCGTCGTTGGATTTCCTATTTTCCTTTGAGTTGCTTAACGGCTTTGTATCTTATTTTACCTTCATGATTCTGACGAGGTTGGCGCGTTCGGCTTCTTCGAGTTTCATTTCGATATAGTAGATGGTCTCTTTGAGATCTGGGATGGTCGCATACTCCAGTCCATTTACTCGACGGCGGGTTTTCTCAATTTCGTCTGCCATGAGTTGGCAACTTTTTTCGATTTCCGCTAATTTGAGCAAATCTGGGAGGAGATCTCCCATTTCTTGAATGGTGCTGTCCATTTGACTGTTAGAGGCGAGATAGCTATAAACCACGTCCCCTTCATCATCTCCGTATGGATTATCGATACGAGCATGGAGCTTGGGCACGCGCACACTCATGATATTTTCTTCCTCAATGTGTAGCATCACTTCTCGAGTGGGAACAGCGAAGATTTCTTCCACCATGAGGTCGCTCTCTAGTGACTTGGCCATCACGAAATCTTGCATATTGACCACAAGTGCCGCCTCTACCTTTTGGCGCAGGCGATTATTCTCACGTACAGCTTCAATAAAGCGGCGCATGAGTTCATCCCGCTTATCCTTGAGCAACTTGTGACCCCTGGTTGCTGTCTTGAGGCGCTCTTTGAGAATATTAAGCTCCATCCGAGTTGGTTTTACATTTAATCGTGCCATAGGCTAGTCCTCTTTGTTTGGCAGATACTTGTCAATCATCTCATCCTTGATCCGTTTGAGCTCTGTTCGTGGAAGGATGGATAAGAGTTCCCAACCGAGATCCAAACTTTCCTCAATCGTCCGATTGGTGGTAAAGCCTTGGTTGATGTATTCTTGCTCAAAGCGGTCGGTAAATTTGACATAAAGCTTGTCAGTATCTGACAAGGCAGACTCCCCAAGCACTACAGCCAGTTCTTTGGCTTGTTTTCCTTGGGCATAGGCCGCAAAGAGCTGGTTCATGGTCGCCGCATGGTCTTCCCGAGTCTTGCCTTCACCAGAACCCTTGTCCTTCAAACGAGAAAGGGATGGAAGAACATTGATCGGTGGGCGGTAACCGCTATTGTAGAGATCGCGGGACAAGATAATTTGTCCTTCCGTGATGTAGCCTGTCAAGTCAGGGATGGGGTGGGTGATGTCATCTTCCGGCATGGAGAGGATCGGAATCTGAGTCACAGATCCTTTCTTTCCAACCAAGCGGCCTGCACGTTCGTAGAGGGTTGAGAGGTTAGTATAAAGATAACCTGGATAGCCCCGACGTCCTGGAACCTCCCGGCGGGCAGCGGATACTTCCCGAAGAGCTTCACAGTAGTTGGTCATGTCGGTCATAATGACCAAGACGTGCATGTCTTTTTCATAGGCCAAATATTCTGCCGCGGTCAAGGCGATCCGAGGAGTCGCAATCCGCTCGATAGCTGGGTCATTAGCTAGGTTGATAAAGAGGACTGAGCGGTCAATAGCTCCTGTTTCCCGAAGGTCGTTCATAAAGAACTCGGCTTCTTCAAAGGTAATCCCCATAGCCGCAAAGACCACGGCGAAGTTCTCTTCAGAATTAAGAACCGTCGCTTGACGGGCAATCTGAGCTGCCAACTCCTTGTGAGGGAGACCAGAACCTGAGAACACGGGGAGTTTTTGGCCCCGAACCAAGGTATTCAAATGGTCAATGGCTGAGATCCCTGTCTGGATAAATTCATCCGGATAGTCCCGCGAAACAGGGTTGATGGCTTGACCATCAATGTCCAAGTACTTCTCTGGGATAATCTCTGGACCACCGTCAATGGGTTTGCCCATCCCGTTAAAGATGCGGCCCACCATGTCTTCAGACACAGGGAGTTCTAGGGGACGTCCGGTAAAGCGAACCTTGGCTTTTTCCAAGTTGATCCCGCTAGATCCTTCAAAGAGCTGGACCATGGCCTTGTCTTCTTGGACTTCGAGGACTTGTCCCTGACGGGTTGTTCCGTCATGGAGCTTGATTTCTACCAGTTCATTGTAGTGAACCCCCTCGACCTGATCGACAATCATCAAGGGGCCAACAACTTCGCTGACAGTACGGTATTCTTTAATCACGCTCATTGTCTACTCCTCCTTTTGCGACGATTTGGTGTAGGGTTTCTACGATTTCTTCTTTCAAGGCTTGAATGGTTGCCAACTGATCCTCATGGATGAACTTGCTCCGGGCAATGCGGTCTCGAAGAGTTACGGTTCCTTCCATAATTTCTGTGAAGTAAGCCCCTAATTCCAACGCTTTTTGACTTTCTTGGTCAAAGGTCAAAATGTTGGTCAACAAGGCCACCTGCTTGCTGAAAGAGGTATAGGTATCGACCTCATCAAAGGCATTTTGTTGCAGGTAGTCTTCACGGATCATCTTGGCCGCATTCATGGTCAAGCGGTCTTTTTCAGACAAGGAATCTAGACCAACCAAGCGGACGATTTCTTGCAATTCACTTTCCTTTTGAAGCAAATTCATAGCGCGGGTCACTTTTTCAGACCAGCTGATTTGTTCATGTAGATCGATATAGCGACCGACTTCATCTTGGTAAAGCGAATAAGAACTCAACCAGTTGATGGCTGGGAAGTGACGACGTTGGGCCAATTGAGCATCTAAGCCCCAGAAAACCTTAACAATTCGCAAGGTATTTTGCGTTACGGGCTCTGAAATATCTCCACCTGGAGGGGAAACGGCACCGATAGCGGTAATCGAACCTTCACGCGCAGTGGTCCCGAGTGTCTTGACCCGACCTGCACGCTCGTAATATTCGGCGATCCGGCTACCAAGATAGGCTGGGTAGCCTTCATCCCCTGGCATTTCTTCTAGACGACCAGACATTTCACGGAGAGCTTCTGCCCAACGTGAAGTCGAATCTGCCATGATGGCAACGGAATAGCCCATGTCACGGAAGTATTCGGCGATGGTAATCCCTGTGTAAATGGAAGCTTCACGCGCCGCTACCGGCATGTTCGAAGTATTAGCGATCAGAACCGTCCGCTGCATAATGGATTGACCAGTCGTTGGATCGATCAATTCTGGAAATTCATTCAGAACATCCGTCATTTCATTTCCGCGTTCCCCACAACCAACGTAAATTACAATGTCTACATTGGCAAACTTGGCCACCTGGTGTTGCACAACTGTTTTCCCAGCTCCGAAAGGACCAGGAACAGCTGCAGCTCCACCTTTTGTCACAGGGAAGAAGGTATCGATGACCCGTTGACCGGTAACCAAAGGCTCTACTGGAATGAGTTTTTGTGCAAAGGGACGGCCTCGACGAACTGGCCATTTTTGCATCAAAGTACCAGTAAAGAGACTGCCATCTGCCTGCTCGATCTCATAAACCGGCTCTTCTACTGTGTAAGAACCTGCTGCGATCTTGGTCACACGTCCACTGACACCAAAGGGTACCATGATGCGGTGTTCCACCATATTGGTCTCTTGAACAGTACCGACGATGTCTCCTGCAACCACCTCTGTCCCTTCAGTCACGCTTGGTTCGAAGGCCCATTTGGTGTCCCGATCTAGATTTGGAACTTGCACCCCACGAACCAAAAAGTCACTGGCAGTCACTTCTTGGAAGCGTTCCAAGGGGCGTTGGATCCCGTCAAACATCTGAGAGATCAAGCCTGGTCCCAATTCAACAGAAAGGGGGGCTCCGGTTGTGACCACTGGTTCTCCTGGACCGACTCCAGACGTTTCTTCATATACTTGGATAGAGGCTTCGTCCCGCCGCATCTCAATAATTTCGCCAATCAAACCAAGATCGCCAACCCGGCAAATATCTTGAATATTGGCCTCCTGCATCCCTGATGCAACCACCAAGGGACCGGAAACTTTGATAATTTTTCCTTGAGTCATGTATTCCTCCTGGGAATCCTTTGTTTCTTTGTTTTACTTTTGTGCTATCTCTCTTAGAGATTGCTTTTGTTGGCCATTGGCATCGAAATTGCTTGGATCCAACCAAGCTTCTAGCCGCTGTTTGATAGCTGGCCATTCTTGGTCAATGATGGACAACCAGTCTGTATCACGGGTACGACCTTTATAAACAACAGCCTGACGGAAACAGCCTTCATAGGTGAACCCTAAGCGCTCAGCTGCTTTGCGAGATGCTTGGTTTAAGGCATCGCATTTCCACTCATAGCGGCGGTAGCCTAAATCTTCAAACACGTAGCGCGCTAACAGATACTGGGCTTCCGTAGCCATGCGTGTCTTTTGGAGCGCTGGTGAGTAGGTCACTGCTCCGACTTCGATCACCCGGTTGGCTTGATCGATCCGCATGAGAGAGAATGTCCCCAAAGCTTTGCCTGAATCTTTGTCTACAATCGCATAGTAAAAGCGACCTTGGGCTGTCATGAGATCATCTAACAAGCGGTCCCACTCCTCTTCATTGCGGGCAGGACCTTTGAACAGAAAGGTCCACATAGCTGCTGGAGAGTCCGGCCCGTAAACCTGATAAAGATCTGCTCCATGTTTTTCTTTTGAGAGGCGCTCGATCACGGTATAGCGACCTTCGATCCGCTCAATAGCTGGCAAGCGCCCCGGTGTAAACTCCAGCAGTGCATCGCCAATCGCTTGGCCAAATTCATTTGTTCTCATAAAATATCCTGTCCTACTGCTTTTTCGACATTATCACGAATCCGCTGTTGGCCGAGTCCCGTAGTCCCTCTATGGGTCGGGATAAGGATCAGAGCCGGTGTCAGCTGCTGGTCGTAAAAAGCCACTGTATCTGGAATGGCCTGAGCAATATCCTCTGTCAGGTAGATAATCCCGAAGTTTTCCCGACTGAGTTTTCGCAAAGTATTGATCGCTTCTTGTGGCTCCGTGACCGGATAGGTTTGAAAGCCAATCAGGCGGAAAGGAAGGATGGCGTCCCGATTGCCCACAACGGCGATCTTATAGGTCTGTTTGTCCATAAATCGGTCTCATCCTTTCTTTGATTTCTGCTAGCGGAAAACCATTGTCCAAACCAGAGAGGACCAAACGAAGGTTGGTCACCTCTAACTCTTTTCCGTAAAGATAACGAACAAGGGGTAGGGGTCCATCGACTTCAAAACGGCCAGCGTCTAGAAGACTGAATTTCACCAAACTTTCTAAATACTCCAACTCTGTTGTCTTAAGTTGACCGGTGCGCATCTTTTCTTCATAAGTCTCTAAGGCGAGATCGTACTCTAGCGGATTGACTTGATAAAACCAGGTCAACCACTGACCCGATTCTAGCAGGTCGATCACCTGATGGGCACTGAGGCTTCCTTCATCCGAGAGCAATTGGTGCATAAAACTATGCGGTTTTTGCTGATCCAAGGCCCGTTTGACCGTAATCGCATTGTAAAAATCAATGGTCACATCTACCAACTGCTTCAAAATCGGATGATCTAGGCTGTCTCCTAAGTATCTTAGGTGTTTAAAATAAGCTAAGTCCATCCCGATTTCGAGGACCCGCAAGTCCTGATAGTCTTGGAATTCTTGCCAAGTTGCAGCCACTTCTTCCGCCATAAAGGCCGGACAATGCTCTGCAGAAAAGGTCGCCACCAAATGCTCGAGCACATCGAGAGAATAAGGTCCGATAGGGATCAATAAATGTCCCAACTTGCGCTCTGTAGCCTTGTTTTTCAGATATACCTTGAGATTGTGATAGGTGTACTTCAAGGTGAAGAGGCTAACCAGGTCTGACTGAGGGGTTACCTCAAAAGTCCATTGGTATTCTGCCAACAAGGCTGCCATCAGGCGCTCTTCAAGGGCTGATATATCCTTGATCTCCTGGCTGTCTAAAGCATAAGGTGTCCCTTGCAGCAAGCCTTCTCGGCTCTCACTAGAGGGACTTGCAAGCAACTGCTCGAACTGACTGGGACTGACAAAACTAGCCTCACGTACGCTGATTCCTGTATTAACTTGAGAATAGGTCCGTTCGCTCATTGCAACCTCCTAGTTCTCTTCATCGGTGAAAATGCTGGCTGCCATCTGGTAGCTTTCTTGCTCCCAAATGGAATCCACCAAATCACGGTAGAGATAGTTGTCATCAATCTTCCCAACCGACAAGACAAAGCCTGCCTGAGCTGGAATCGTCGCATCCGCAACTGTCACATTCTGATGAGTTTGCTTTAATTTCTCGAGAGCTGCTGGATCAAATTTGCTAGCACTCACCGCCCCAAAGGTCAGGGTCACAACTTGTCCCTGATAGCGGTCTAAAATCGCATCTACAAACTGCATTTCCTTTTCAAGGGGCCAAGCCGCCATTGCTTCATAAGCATCTGCAAAGAGATCCTTTAAGACTCGTTGCTTGGTGACAAGGGTTGATTGACGTTTTTTATTTTCTATTTGTTGGGTTTCACGTTGCAATTGACGTTGAATCCGCTTGAGCTGCTCGGAGCGTTGATTGAGTTTATCTTGGATCAACCGCTCTTCTTGCGCAGTCTCTTCTTTTAGGATGGTTTCCTTGGCCTCTTCTAAGAGTTTACGCCCTTTTTCGTGGGCTTGGGCCAAGATCGAATCCTTTAATTGGGTTTGTTCATCCATATCGTTTTTTCTCCTATTGCATGCGTCTTGTGTTTTTCGCCTCGCGAGGCGAATTCATCAAAGCTAGCTCTTAGCCGACGCGTAGGGTCAATAGGAAGGACACAACGAAAGCCAAGATGGCATAGGTTTCAACCATGGCCGCAAGGATAACCCCTTTCATCATGTCTTCTGGGCGTTTGGCCAAGATTTGCATCCCTGCTGTCGCAACATTTCCTTGGTGTTTGGCTGAGAAATAACCAACGATCGCAACTGGAAGAGCTGTAAAGAAGTAAGCAACCCCTGTTTCAAGTGGCATATCTGGCTTAATTTGCAACCAGATCAAGATCCCGATAACGAAACCGTACAAACCTTGTGTACCTGGCAACAATTGCAAAATCAGGGCTTGGGCAAATTTTTCGGGTTGTTCTTTCAAGAGCGCTGCTGCTGCTTGACCCGTTTTACCAACCCCAAGGGCAGATCCCATCCCACTAAGTGCAACTGCGATCGCCACACCAAATGCTGCAAAGAAGGCGCCCCCATGGGCTGAAAAATATGATGCTAAAGATTCCATGAATATACTCCTATTTATAAAAGATAATACTTATTTTTTTGTTTTAATATAGCGTTCAGAAGGTTTAAGAGGACGAAATGGCTTGCCTCCTCCTTCGTAGAATTTACCGAAGAACTCCACAAAGATTAAACGGGCTCCATGCACATATCCTGACAAGAAGGACAGGAACATGTTAATGGCATGTAGGACGATAAAGAGCACAAGCCCTACCGTAAAACGTCCAAGCGGTGGGAAGAGATTGACAATAAGGTTAAAGGCTGAACCGATACTAGCTCCAGACAAGCCCAGGGCCATCAAACGGGTGAAGCTGACCAAGTCTCCGACGTACCCACTGACATTGTAGAGGTTAAAGAGACCAGACGCTAAACCGGACAGCTTCTTGGCACTGACAATGGAAACAATCAAGATCCCAATGGCATTCAAAATAGCTAGCCACTTGCCAATCGGAACTAGGACGCTCATCCCTGGTAAGATATTGCCTACTGCTAGAAGCATTAAGCCAAGTAGGATCAAAACCCAAGCAAAGCCCGCATTATAGGCTTCCGTGTAGTCTTTGAGGCGGATATTTTTCATCCCCCCTAGGAACAGTCCAACTAAGACAGTGACAAAACCAAAGACCACTGAGAGGATCAGGATGGTCATAGCGTTGCTGGTCGTACTGATCAGGGCAAAAGGCATCTCAAATCCAAAGAAAGAGCCATAGACCACACCCCAAAGGGCCACTGAAATTCCGAGGAGACTGAAGAAACGAAGATTCTTCGCTGTCCCAGGCTTGAGTTTAAAGGCTTTAAGGGCAAACCCTGTCGCTACCGTTAGCAAGAGTCCATAACCGATATCTGCGACCATCATGCCAAAGAAAACAAAGTAGAAGAGAGATACGATCGGTGTCGGATCTTTCTCGTAATACTTAGGCAGGGCGTACATCTCTGTGACTAATTCAAAGGGCTCTACCAAGGCGCTATTTCGCAACTGGATCGGCACGTCATCCCAATCTTTTTCCGTCACATCGCGTGTCTCTAGTAAGACCCGAGAACCAAAGCCTTGTTGTAAGAAGTCTCGTAACGAGGCCACTTGGGATGTTTCAATCCAACCCTCTAGGGCTACCAAACTTTGCGTGCTGGCTAGCAGCGACTTGGCTTCCTCACGAGCTCCCAAGCTCAACAAGTAATCCATCTGATACTTGAGTTGGTCCAACTCCTTCTGGGAGTTTTGTAACTCAGCTAGGGTTGCTGCAACGACAGCTTCCTGCTCTTTGATTTCCCCTTCTAGGCGATCCAAGTAAGCGGCTGGGACTTGCTCTTCTTCATAGTCCAATTCTTTGAACCCATGGTCTTCTAGAAGCTCCTGAACAGCTACACGGTCTCCCGAACGATACAAGATGACATAGCCGTGTTCAGTCTCAGACGTAAAGACTTCTTCCAACTCAAGCTCAGGATGAGCTTTTAAGGAAGAACGAACAGTGTCTGTATCACTATTCGGGATGGTCCCAATCAAACCATGCACATAATGAAAGGTAGCAAGAGCTGTTGGTGTCACCTCTAACGGTCGCCATTTTTCTAAGCGCTCGATCTCTCCCTTTGCATCCGCAATCTTCTGGCGAGCCTTGTCTAACACGCGCAATTGGCGTTTCAACTTGGTCAATAGAAGATCCTCATCTCGAATCATCCCGTGGGCCTGCAGATCATCAAAAGACAAACTTAAAGGTTCTTCCTTCAGAGCTTGCAGGGCCTTCTTCTCAGGCATATAGGGCTCCAGAGTCTGAATCATTTTTTCGACTTGTTCTTGACGTTTTTGCAGCTCTACCAAGACTTGACGATTGTCCTCTGTCAAGGGTTGAGACAAGGTATTTGCCTCAAAGGCAGCCTGCCACTCTTCCTGTTCACTTAGGTCATAAATCTGGATTTTCGCCTCAGACTGTAGCGCTAGTAGGAGACTGTCCAAGTCATCTTTGGACAAGATAAGGGACAGTTTTTTCATCTGACTAACGGCCATAGCTTGCTACCACCTTTTCTACAATGGCTTCAACTAACCCAGCTCGCTTGTC
The DNA here is from genome assembly GCF_040908565.1 of Streptococcus parasanguinis. GTDB lineage: Bacteria > Bacillota > Bacilli > Lactobacillales > Streptococcaceae > Streptococcus > Streptococcus parasanguinis_AC. The sequence goes on from NZ_JBDGEA010000005.1 coordinate 59,446, forward strand.
GGTCATCGCCTGTTGTACCTTGGCATCATTGCGCGCAACCGTTTCTTCCAGATCTTTCGTTAAACGGACGAGTCTTTCCTGAGCGTTTTTTTCTGCCTCTGTGACCAATTGCTTGGTTTCCTCATCGTAATGCTGCGCCACTGTTGCAAGGCGATCGCGCGAATCCGTACGGACTTGCTCGACCTGATCTTCATAAGTAGCGATCACTCCTTGAGCAGCCTGTTCGATCTCTTGCATCATCTCGAGTGTTGCATTCGACATCGTCACACCTCCTTATTCAACTATTGTTCTTCGAACAACAGTACAATTATCTTAAATTATACCATATTTTACATAGTTTTGTTCGGGGATTTAGGGATCGATCACTCCTAAAACGACCGTTTTTTAAGACAAGTTCTTCCCCTGATCCATTAAAAATTTGGCTACTGCTCCCAATCTTCCTGCTTCATTTCCTAATGTAGCCGTTACAATTTCTCGCGGTAAGAATCGTTGGTCCTGAACCGCATGATACAACTCATTTTGCAACAGAGGCAGCAAAACATCTGAGCGAGCAAAGATGCCACCTCCTAAAATCATTTTCTCTGGATTTAAGACATAAGAAAGAGTAACCAATCCTTGTGCCAGATGATGAACGTATGTTTCTAAGACCTTCAAAGCAACTGGTTCACTCTTATCCACCGCCTCAAAAAAAGTTTTACCGGTTTGATGGTGTAAGCCAGATGCTTCCTCATACATCTGAACGAGTGCTGACGCAGACGCTAAGGATTGCCAATCTGTATTCCCAATCGGTAAATATCCGATTTCACCTGCTGTAAAATTATGCCCGGATAAGATTTGTTCATTGGTGAAAATACCACCACCAATACCGGTACCAACCGTAATCATAACAGTAGAATGGCTATTTCTGGCTGCACCTTTCCATATTTCTCCTAACAAGGCACAATTGACATCATTTTCTACTGTAACGGGGATGGAAAATCGTTTCTGAATCTCGCTGGAAAAATCAGTCCCACTGTAAGAAGGAATGGTGTAACCTGCATATACGATTTTCCCTAATTGGCTGTCGACAACACCTGCTGTCGAAATAGCAACTCCATCTAAATCAATAATAGATTGATAGCCAGCAATGAGGTCACAAATTTGATCCAGTATACCATTTGTTTGGTTCTCATGGCATATATTGGTTCTCTGTTCTGAAAAATGTCCCAAAGCATTGCCATCTTCATTATATACATCCGACTTAATAGATGTACCTCCAATGTCGATCCCTAAAATATTCATTGTTCATCCTCCGTTTTATGTAAATTGAGGGCCGAAAGTGTATTAGTGAATATATGATTCCTTCTCTCTCTATCCAAGTCAACATAATAGGCATAAAAAATATCGACTACAACTAAGACTGGGAATTGTGGTGATATGAGCGTACCTTGGGGCAAACTTTCCTTTACTGCCACAGACACCAGTTCATCACACCGCCCTTTTAAAAACGCACTTATTTTCGATGTTATTAGAACAGCCCTAGAACCTTTTTGCTTTGCTTGATACACAGCATCCAGAATTTCTTTTGTCTCACCGGATAACGAAATCCCAATAACCAGACACTCATCATCCAGCATGACCTCATTGACTCGTATCATGTGGTCATCGGTAATAGCCTTACAAATCATTCCCAGCCTCATAAAGCGAAATTCCATCTCACGCGCTACAAGACCTGAACTTCCAATTCCGTATATATAGACCCGCTTAGCCTTGTCTAACATCCGACTAACACGTAATAACTGTTCTTCATCAATCAAAGAAAAAGTCTTATTTAACAACTCTCCATAATCAGATAAGACACTTTTTGTAATATGTCGACTAACATTTTGAATGTCCTGATTTGACTCCTCAAACTCATAAACAAATTGACGATATCCTGTGAACCCACACTTCTTAGCAAATCTTGTCAAAGAAGAGAGGGAAACATACAATCGTTTAGCCACTGATTTTGCAGATAAATCATCTTGCATGACATGATCAGATAAAAAATAGTCAGCTATTTTCTTTTCTAAATCTGTTAAGCTTTCATAGACTGACTCAATGACAGGTTGTATACTTTTTTCTAATGTAACCATTTCTCCTCCACTCTGACAACATCTTCTAAAAACGGGGAAAGAGGCTGGGAATAGTCTCCAACCTCCATTAACAATTCATGAGAACATCCATCATCTTATAGGACCTTTCGATCCACTCAATGAGAGAAATCAGTGACTAGATAACAAGATCCTTCTCTCAAAAATTGTTCTATTTCTCCCGCTCGGAATGAAAAGAATGAATAATGCGCGCTATAACCGCACTTTAAATACTATCTTGCGAATATCTTGAGCCTGATCGACTTTCAAACCTGTCTTATGCGCATCATTTGGATCTAATAATAAAATAGCACCAGGTGTGAAATGAATATCAAACATCGAATGGCCAGACATTTGTTGCCAATCCTCTTCTTTCACATAATCTTCCAAGTTCATATTGGACAGAAAATTATATGAGATTCGTTCTTTTCCTTCGAATAGAACATGAACGTCATAGTAGTCTCGGTGACTTTCCCATACACGATGGTCTTCATCCGTTGTTTCCATTTCAATCACATTGTAAAAGAAATCATCAGAGACTGAATGTGTCCCCTTTTCATCTTGACTGACATCATGTGTTTTTAAATAATCTACAACTTTCTTGAGTGCAGGGTGTTGAATGTCCCGTGCAATCACTGCATCTTTATATTGTACTAATTCCATACTGGAACTCCTTTCGAATTCAACCTGGGCTTCTTAGAAATAGCAAGCAACATCTTCTGATTGCTCTTATTCATTGAAATAGGGCCTTATTTTCTTATCGTATCAATAGCCTATAAAATGACAAGAATTTACTATTCTGTTTTACAATAGTTAAGCATTTGTGATTTCTGAAAGACTTACTTTTCGATCTTCTTTAACTGATAAAGTACATGCATCAGCAGTAGCGATTGATTCTAAAGCAGCTACACCATTGAGAAGTTTTTCGTATTCTTCTGTAATTTCTCCACCTTTAATGATGTCATGTAGATATTCCATTTCTTTATCAATACATGTTTGTAACCATAATGGACAACGTACTCCTGGTTTACCGTACGCAATCGCTCCATCCATACCACGACCGGTATAGATAGCTGTACGGTCATCATCTTCCTCTTGAGTTTCATGTACTAAGAAGTGTGATTCTCCTTCACCTTTAACACGAAGAGTACCTCCAGTATTGAACAAGTCAAGTTTGATAGCTCCTTCAGTTCCTTGAATCAAGACATAGTGTTCACCCCAACGGAAAGCATTACCATATTCCAAAACAGCATAACGATCATCAGAGTATTCTAGGTTTACAATGAGCATATCATCTTCATCACCAAAGTTTTCACCTTTATGATATACATTGCCTCCTACCATTGTCGCTTTTTCAGGAAGTCCTCCCATGATGAACTGAATGCAATCTAATTCATGAATATGGTGGTACAAATGTCCTCCAGATTGAGAACGAAGTTTCTTCCATGATACAGTTGGTTGTTGTTCTTCCCAACCTGTACGAGCGGCATGGCAATAAAGAACTTTACCAATTTTACCTTGAGTAATCAATTCTTTAGCATGGTGTACACCATTAAAGAAGTTCATGATGTGACCAGCCATAAAGATAACATTATTTTCTTTACATGCGTCAACCATGGCTTTACAATCTTCATAAGACAATGCAATTGGCTTTTCACAAAATACGTGTTTGCCATGTTGAGCAGCTTTCACAACAGGTTCACGGTGAAGGTAGCTAGGTGAAGCTACGATCACACAATCAATATCTTCACGTGCTACAAGTTCATCTAAACTTGCACAAACATCTGATCCCAACTCTTGAGCAACTTCTTCTCCATGATTTGGGTCAAATACCGCAACCACTTTTGCATCTTCAATTTTGTTCATTGAGCGAGCCAAATCAGCTCCAAAATATCCAGCTCCAACAATACCGTAATTTACCATAATTTTTATTCTCTTTCTATATATTTTTAAATTTCAGCTTTAATTCTTTTTCAAATCTTCAATCTTAAATGTTATATATGGTACAACATTTTTCATATGAAGTTCATTACGATACCATGAATCAAATTTTTCAAACATCAATCCAATACAGTACCTAAGGTTACATATTGTTTAATATTTTTTTCATTTTATTTTTCCTCGTTTAAAACTTTGATAACAAGTTTTTTAACAGTTTCATCATTGCAATGAATCTTTGGTTGGTGAAGATCTTCTTCAAAAGTCACCAACATATTCCCTGGAAGCAATTCAACAATTTGATAGTCTTTGCTATCGTAAAAAGCAATATCCTTCTCTTCGCTAAAAGGTACACGTGACTGAGCACGAACTGGGGAAGTTACTGCCATTTTTTCCGTATTTTCAACAACAATATGAATATCTAAATATTTCTTATGAGTTTCAAAAATATCTCCTGGAACTCCATCAGCTAGATAAGTCATACAATTTGCAAAAACATTTTCCCCGTCAATATCAATTTTTCCATCAACTAAATCTGTCAAATTTGTATTTTCTAAAAAATCACAGACTTTTGAAAAATGTTTATTAACAGAAGCATATCGTCTAAAATCAGATTGTTCAGAAATAATCATATTATTTTCTCTTTTCTATTAGTGACTAGTGACGAACTTCCCAACTTGAATCCGCTTTAATTTCTGAAATATCATAAATCGTTGTATATTTAGGTGCAGATACTTTATTTTCAGTAAGAACAGATACAATATAACCTGAAACTACTGATACAGAAATTGAAATCAATGAATATGCCCAGTAGCTAACAGCTGTTGGAGGAAGGAAGTATTTAATAAATACCATAACGATGGTTGATACAATCAGCGCTGCATAAGCACCTTGTTTATTTGCTTTTTTAGAAACAAAACCAAGAATGAATACACCACCAAGTAGACCAAGTACAAGTCCCATGAAACTATTGAACCATTCGTATGCAGATTTAATATCTGAATGAGCCATGATAACGGAAACAACAATTGAGAATAAACCTACTGCTAGAGATACGAATTGTGCAATTTTCGTACGACGATCGTCTGACATATTTTTAGAAATGACATCTTGAATATCCAATGTCCATGAAGTTGCAACAGAGTTCAAACCTGTTGAAATAGTTGATTGAGCTGCTGCATAAATCGCTGCCAAGATCAAACCTGTGACACCTACTGGTAACTGGTATGCAATAAAGTACATAAAGATTTGGTCTTGAGGGATATTGCTAGCTGCACTACCTGCATTTTGTACTTGATAGAATACGTACAAGCCTGTACCGATCAAGTAAAAGACTGTTGCAGTTGCAAGTGACAAGACACCATTTGTGAACAACATTTTATTAAGTTTCTTAATATTTTGTGTTGTAGTAAAACGTTGAACCAAATCTTGAGATGAAGCATAGGAAGACAAGATTGTAAAGCCTGAACCCATCACAATTAAGAAGATGGAGTTTGAAAGCAAGTTAGGATCGAAAAGTTTTTCATTTGCAGCAAGGAATTTCCCGTTTGCTAATGTTTCTGCTACTGCACCAAAGCCACCTTTAATATTAGCCATCAGTACAAATAAAGCTACAACGACACCACTAATCAGAACCACACCTTGAATAAAGTCTGTCCATAATACGGATTTTAGACCACCAGTATAAGAATAAACAATTGCAATTGCACCCATCAAAATGATCAAAATATTGATGTCAATTCCTGTCAATACTGATAAACCAGCTGATGGGAGGTACATAATGATAGACATACGTCCCAATTGATAAATAATAAACAAGAGTGCTGAAATAATACGAAGTGCTTTAGAATTAAAACGTTTATCCAAGTAATCATATGCCGTATCGATGTCTATCCGTGCAAAGATAGGTAAGATAAAACGAATTGTCAGTGGAATAGCTACAACCATCCCTAATTGAGCAAACCATAAAATCCAGCTACCTGCATAAGAGTTACCAGCGAGTCCCAAGAAGGAAATCGGACTGAGCATTGTGGCAAAAATGGATACCGAAGTAACATACCAAGGAACCGAACCATCTCCTTTAAAGAACTCTTTTCCTTTCATCTCTTTTTTAGAGAAATAGATACCTGCAACCAATACCACAAGTAAATAAACAATCAAGATAATTAAGTCAATTATTGTAAATCCTGTTGTGCCCATAACATATCTCCATATTGATTTTATTTATTATAAAAATTCTTTTCGTGCTTGTTGAATAAGTTCTGCTGCTTCTTTTGCAATTGTAAGATCTTCTTCATGCAATGGTTCGAGTGGGGCTCTTACAGAACCAAGATCTAATTTTTCATTTAGACGGAGAATTTCTTTGATCACTGCATAAAGATTTGCTCGACCACTGACCATTTTATAAATGACATCATTGATCGCATATTGCAATTCTTTAGCTGTTTCAAAATCGGATTCTTTGATCAATTCATTTAATTTTAAGAACAAATCAGGCATCACCCCGTAAGTACCACCAATTCCAGCTTTTGCACCAATAACGCGGCCACTAATGAACTGTTCATCTGGTCCATTAAAGACAATATGGTCATCTCCTCCATCAGCTACAAACATTTGAATATCTTGTGTTGGCATGGATGAATTTTTAACCCCAATCACCCGTGGGTTCTTGCGCATTTCAGCATACAGGTCACGCGTGAGGGTAGTACCAGATAGTTGTGGAATGTTATAAATGATAAAATCTGTATTTGGTGCAGCTTTACTCATGTCATTCCAATACCGAGCAATGGAATAAGCAGGAAGGCGGAAATAAATAGGTGGGATAGCTGCAATAGCATCTACTCCAAGACTTTCAGCATGCTTTGCAAGTTCAACGCTATCTTTGGTATTGTTACATGCGACGTGGGCAATAACGGTTAGTTTTCCTTTAGCGACCGCCATTACATTCTCTAAAATCAGCTTACGATCTTCAACACTAAGATAAATACATTCTCCAGAAGATCCGTTGACATAAACCCCTTGTACTCCTTTATCAATATGGTATTGAGTCAAAGCACGTACTCTTTCTGGGCTCACTTCACCATTTTCATCATAGCACGCATAAAACGCTGGAATAACACCTTCATATTTCTTCAAATTTGTATTTGTCATTTGGAAACCTCTTTCTTTATTTTGTTGCTTCTACAAATTTTTTTGTAATTAATTGTGGACGTGTAATAGCTGAACCTACGACAACACTATAGGCACCTAACTCCAATACCCTATGGACTTTATCAGGGGTATCGATGTTACCTTCTGCAATTAATGGATGAGATAGTTTACTAAGGGCTTTGCGAATAATTTCAAAGTCATTTGATTCGATTTTATCGCCTTTACTTTGCTTGGTATACCCTACCAACGTTGTTCCAATATAATCAAAACCTATTTGATCAGCCGTCAGCATTTCATCAATAGTAGAACAATCTGCCATCCACAATTGATCCGGATATTTTTTCTTTACTTTTTGGAAAAAATCTTCTAAGCTTTCGCCATTTGGTCGTGTAGAAGTTGTGGCATCTATCGCAATAATATCCGGACGAACCGTCATGAGTTCATCTACCTCTTTCATAGTTGCCGTGATATAAACATCTGCACCTTCGTAATCTCGTTTGATGATCCCAATGATCGGTAAATCCACCGCTTTTCGAATCGCTGCAATATCAACAACAGAATTGGCGCGAATTCCAGATGCTCCGCCCTCCTCGGCAGCCACTGCCATACGAGCCATAATAAAATCACTATGCAATGGTTCGTCTGGTAGAGCTTGACACGAAACAATCAGCTTATGCCGTAACTCTTCCATGATTTAATCACCTGCTTCTTTTTTTAGTTTGTAAGCTCTTACACCATTAATCATAATACTTTAAAAATGTATTTTCAATACTTTTCCTATAATTAGAAAGTACTTTCTAAAAAATCCTGGCAATTCCTATATTTTTATTGTATACCTATTTTATTTATTATACAAATACTTTATGTTATTTATAAAGGTTCTTTCTTATCAAGCCTGAGAAAGAGCTCTTCCAAGGTGTTACCTTACTTCCATATTTATTTCTTATAGCTACAATTTTATGATTTCTATTTCTAGTCTTCTATTCCTGAAAGTAAATTTAATCTTTTGAGCACTTTTAAAATTATTATTTCACCCTTTAAATACTGATACTAGTTTCAATGTTTTTTACTTGCTTTTACTTGAATAAAAGGGTGTCTCCATGTTATAATGTGTAATATATTATAGGAGAATCCTGTTATTTCATCCTGTGAGAAAGGAGGATTGCTGTGAAACAAGATCAAGATTTACGCACCATTATCGCAAGCCATGAAGCTGAGTTAACAGATATGGAACGCGACATTGCCCAATATTTTTTATCATCCGAAGCACGACAGCACTCCCTGTCCTCTTCTCGTGTAACTGAGTTACTCCATGTCTCAAAGGCTGCCTTAACGCGTTTCTCTCAAAAATGTGGTTTCACCGGCTATCGAGAGTTTGTCTATCACTTTAACGAAGAAACAAAAAATCAAAAACAGGTACAAGAACATGACGAACTCACTCTCAGCGTCTTGCAACGCTACCACCATATCGGTAACGTCACTGAAAATTTCGTCAAAGATCCCCAATTAGAGCATGTAGCAGATTTAATTGATCAAGCAGATCGGATCTATTACTTCGGGATTGGAAGTTCCAGCTTGGTGGCTCGGGAGATGAAATTGCGCCTTATGCGACTTGGTGTGGCAGGGGAAGTCGTGACTAATCAAGACGGATTTAATCAGACCACCAGCATTCTAGATTCCTCCTGCTTAGTCATTGGATTTTCTTTATCAGGCAAGACGAGCGCTATTACAGATAGTTTGTTGAAAGCCAAGAAAAACGGCGCAAAAACAGTCCTTATAACTGGCAATCCTGCTGGTGTCCACCAAGATTTCACTGAAGTGGTACCCGCTGCACCTCTTCCAAGCAATACCTATATCGATCGCATCTCGGCGGTTCTCCCCTTACTAATTGTGGTCGACCTCATCTATGCCCATTTTCTTAATATCAACCGAGAACAAAAAGAAATCGTCTTTAATAGCTACTGGGAACACAAAAAACTCTCTAGTCAACGTTCTCGAAAATCTTAATATGGTCTCCCTATTAAAAAAACCAAGAAGGATGAGTTTTATCTCATCCTTCTTGGTTTTTTTGATTATTCTAAAGAAGTATTTCTACTCTATAATATTGAAACCATCTCATCTACTTAGGCCATCTTTTGAGTCGCTTTTTCCTTTACAACAAATACAAAGCCGATAGAGCCGACGACGGCTCCAAGCAAGATCCAATAGACCACATCCGATGAAGCAATTGGGCCTGCCAAGAGACCTGCTAACAAAAAGAGATTGATATACAGTCGGGTATCCCGATAAAAGGTCCAATTGAAATGGTAGCTACCTTCTGGGTACTGCCGTGTCGATACAGGCGGTTGTAAGACCTGCAACAGAATCAAAATCCCAACAAAAGCAAGATAAGCTAGGCTAATACCCGAAAGCGGAGCCCGCATCATCAAAGCTACAACCGCTAAAAGCAAGACCAAGATCCAGAAATGGAAGTCCATCCAGAATTCATGATGATAACGAAACCGTTTCATAAGATCACACCTTTCTCTTTATGTAATCGTTTTCTGTACTTCTATTATAAGATAACAAATTTATTTTGCAAGGAATCATGGGCTATGTGGGGTTGAAAATAGGACCAGAATATCTCTGGTCCGTCTAAAAAAACTATGAACAAATATTAGTTGCCACTTCATTCACTGATGTTATTTTCGATAATCACCTTGAGTGCGTGGTTTTCACCCGCATGTTTAAAGACATCATAGGCTTTTTCAACTTCTGAGAGTTTGAAGTGGTGGGTGATAAGTTTGGTTGCATCGATCTTACCTGACTTCAAGACATTGAGCAACATTTCAGTGGTATTGACATTGACAAGACCGGTGTTGAGGGTAATGTTCTTGATCCACAATTCGTCCAAATTGAAGCTAACTGGTTTTCCATGGACACCGACATTGGCAATATGACCACCGACAGAGATGACGTTTTGGCAGACATCAAAGGTAGCAGGATAACCCACACATTCCATGGAGATATCGACCCCACGGCCATCCGTCACTTCATTGATAAAGGCCTTGATTTCCGCAATATCGCTGGATCAGATGGTGTGAGTTGCAGCTTTCATAAGTGACTCCTTTTCTTTGTTGGTTTGATAAAATCATTTTATTTTCGTTTCTTTGTGAATATTATAACACACTAAGCAAACGCTTACAATATTTTATGAGCACATTTTTAAAAGTTTTTTGAGCAAACAAAAACATTCCTCTTATCTCTACCAGAGGAATGTTTCAATCACCTTGTTCTAATTGTTGGCGCTGCTTATAGTACTCTTGCTGCTCGCGCTCACGCTCTTCTTCTAAACGCTCTTCATAGCGCTTTAGTTCTGCCTCAAACTCTTCTTGCAAGGCAAATAAACGCTCCAAGCCACTTTGAGCCTCCGCACTTGGGGCTTGAAAATGCAGAGCACTCAGCCAGTCTACTAAATTTTCTGTATGTTGGCGGACATCCATACGCATATCCGCATAATCCCACTCCAACTCGCTAAGTTTCTGGTTGAAGCGGTAATGTCGATCTTCTAGTTGTTCTAATTCACTATTTCCTGAATGGTACATCACATACCTCCTTTAATCGGACTCAATAAGATTGGCTTCTTCACTGATTTCAGTGCTGCTTCTACCGCGTCCGCTGCTCCTCCTGTAAATCCATCTTTCAAATCACTGACTAGAGTTGTTGTGGCAAAAGAGCGCATCTTCTCGGATTGACCGGCCAAGGTCACCTGCAAACTCATCCCTTCCAACATCATCAAGGCCTTTTGCGTTGCAATCAAACTTCGGATCGCAATCCGCTCTTGCTCCTTTTTAATCTCTCGATGGAGCTCCTCAATTCGTTCTCTATCCTCTCCCAGGATCTCTAACATCTTTTTCTCCTACTTATGAAAATCAAAGGCCGCTGCTTGTCCCGTATCCAAGTCCACCAATTGGGCTGATGCAGCCTCCAGTTGGCCTGCCAGATCTGACAGACGTGTCGAGTAGGCCTTTGCTTGAGCCAGGTTTTCCGCCTCGACCGCTTGGTCCCAGCAAGTATCCATGGAGAACTCTCCTAATAGTTGCTCCACTTCTGCGTCTGTTAAAAATTGGGCCATGCTGTGGGCCATTTGTGACACCTCCGCAACCTTATGGGAAACCGTCTCCTTGGCCACTTCTAGCTGATCTTTGAGCTCGGCCTCAAAGACCGTCGCTTGCGCTGAAGCATTCTGTGCTACTGCCAATACCAATTCCTCTCGCAATTGAATGGTCTGGGTACCAGATGCTCCTGCCAATTGCTGATGGAGACTCGGAATGCTTGGCTTTTCCTGTCCATACATGGAGACCACCGAGGCAGATGATGGCTGATTTTCTGAAGCGGACGTCGCCCGATCTCGTTGGGGCATTTCAATAATTTTCTGTGCCTGATCTTGCACTTCACCTTCTAACTCCATTTGAGATGGCCTCCTTTCTTGGATTTGTTTTTTCGTTTCCTATAACTGAAAAACTATCATAACCCTTCAGCTACAGGCAGATTCACACACTATAGGGTAACATAAATTAGCCCGGAATGCTATAAAAATAACACAATTTCTGAAAAAAAGTCTAATTCTTTATGAAAGAAAGAGAATTCCAACCCTAAATCACCAAGATAAAGTAGATTTTACAATTTCCATAGTTATCATAAAATTTGAAAATACCATCAAAAATCCCCCACTCTTTCGAGCGAGGGATAGCTGATAAACATCAGTTCTTCCTTGGCGTCTTATTTACGACGTCCTGGGCGTTCCTTGTAACCATAGTAAGCATCTTCGATGATTTCTTGCATATGGTCTACCATTGGAAGACGTGGGTTAGCTGGTGAACATTGATCTTCGTAAGCAAGGAAGGCCAATTCACGAGAATGTTTCTTCCATTCTTTTTCATCGATGCCTTGTGCTTTGAAGTTCATTTCGATACCACAGCGTTCACCAAGTTCGTATACAGCTTTTGCGTAAGCTTCAACGGCTTCTTCTGGTGTAGAGCATGGAAGTCCTAGCATACGAGCGATATCTTGGTATTTTTCATCTGCACGGTAGTAGTTGTACTTAGGCCATGTAGCTGTCTTAGCCGGACGTGTACCGTTGTAACGGATAACGTATGGAAGCAAGATCGCATTGGTCCGTCCGTGAATGGTGTGGAATTGCGCACCAATCTTGTGGGCCATTGAGTGAGAAATACCGAGGAAGGCATTGGCGAAGGCCATACCTGCAATAGTTGACGCATTGTGCATCTTTTCGCGTGAATGGAAGTCCGCGTTCTTCACTGAGCTTTCCAAGTTTTCAAAGACAAGTTTAATAGCTTGAAGGGCAAGACCATCTGTGAAGTCGCTAGCCATTTGTGATACGTAAGCTTCTGTCGCGTGCGTCAAGACGTCCATACCAGTGTCTGCTGCAACAGATCCTGGAACTGTCAATACCAAAGCAGGGTCTACGATGGCAACGGTTGGAGTCAATGAGTAGTCTGCGATTGGGTATTTACGGTTGTTTGCTTTATCAGAGATAACGGCAAATGGTGTTACTTCAGATCCTGTACCAGATGTTGTTGGGATCGCAATAAATTTCGTCTTCTTACCAAGCAATGGGAATTTGAAGGCACGTTTACGGATATCCATGAATTTTTGAACCAAGTCACGGAAGTCCACTTCTGGTTGTTCGTAGAAGAGCCACATTACTTTGGCCGCATCCATTGGTGACCCACCACCGAGAGCAATGATAGTATCTGGTTTGAAGGCACGCATGATCTCTGTACCACGTTCAACAGTTGTGATATCTGGATCTGGTTCTACGTCTGCAAAGATTTGGTAAACCACCTTGTTGCGACGAAGGTCAAGCTGTTCGATGATGCGATCAAGGAAACCAAGCTCTACCATAGCGTGGTCTGTAACGATCATGACACGTTCAACGTCACGACATTTTTGTAGGTATTCAATTGAATCACGTTCAAAGTATGTTTTTGAAGGTAGTTTCATCCATTGCATGTTATTTCTCCGGCGTCCGACTTTTTTGATATTCAAGAGGTTGATGGCACTAACGTTGTCCCCAACAGAGTTGCGTCCGTAAGAACCACATCCAAGTGTCAATGATGGCAAGAAGGCATTGTAAACATCCCCGATACCACCGAAAGTCGAAGGAGAGTTGCAGATCACACGAATGGCTTTAACTGCTTTACCAAATTCTTTGGTCAATTCTTCGTCAGCTGTATGGATGGCAGCTGAGTGACCAAGACCGTTGAATTCAACCATTTGGCGAGCTTTGTTAATTCCGTCTTCACGGCTTTCAGATTTCAAGACAGCGATGACTGGTGACAATTTTTCACGAGTCAAAGGCTCTTTTTCACCAACTTCTTTACATTCTGCCGCAAGGATATTGGTTCCTTCTGGAACTGAGAAGCCAGCTTGTTCTGCGATCCATGCTGCTGGTTTCCCAACGATGTCCGCATTCAACTTCGCACCCGCACAGTTCTTGCTATTGGCTTTTACGCCGAAGCAGAACTCTTCAAGAAGGGCTTTTTCTTTTTTGTTAACAAAGTAAGTGTGGTAAGATTTGAATTCTTCAACAAACTCATCGTAGATTTCTTTATCGATGATGACCGCTTGTTCAGACGCACAGACCATACCATTGTCAAATGATTTAGACATGACGATATCGTGTGCAGCTTGGCGGATATTAGCTGATTTTTCAACATAGGCAGGAACGTTTCCGGCACCTACCCCAAGAGCTGGTTTTCCACAAGAATAAGCGGCTTTTACCATGGCATTCCCACCGGTCGCAAGGATCGTAGCAACTCCTTCATGGTTCATAAGGGCACTGGTTGCTTCCATAGAAGGTTGGGTAATCCATTGCACACAGTTCTCAGGTGCTCCAGCTGCAATTGCTGCATCGCGTACGATTTGTGCTGCATGAGCGGATGATTCTTGAGCAGATGGGTGGAAGGCAAAGACGATAGGGTTCCGTGTCTTCAAGGAAATCAAAGCTTTAAAGATTGCTGTTGAAGTTGGGTTTGTTGTAGGAGTGATCCCGCAGACAACTCCGACTGGCTCAGCAATAAGAGTCAAACCAGTGACGTCATCTTCGGAAATGACACCAACTGTTTTCGTGTGACGCATGTTGTTTACAACGTGCTCACAAGCGAACAAGTTTTTAGTCGCCTTGTCTTCAAAGACTCCACGACCAGTTTCTTCATATGCATGAAGAGCAAGCTCACCGTGTGCGTCAAGAGCAGCTACAGATGCTTTTGCCACGATGTAGTCTACTTGTTCCTGATCCAATTTGCGCATTTCTTCAAGCGCAACAAGCGCTTTTTGCACCAACTCGTCTACGTGTTTTTCAGCAGCGAGTTTCTTTTCTTCAGGTGAGAGAGTTTTTTTATCAGCCATTTGATGCTTTCCTCCAATGTTTGAAACCCTTATCCTTTTCTAGAACTTTTTCATGTTTTCGGAAATTTTCAAGAATAGTGTAAGAAATTTCGATTTGTTAATTATTTCACAATATAATTGTACTCTATTTTGAGGTTTTTGTAAACACTTCCAAGCAACTTTCACAAAGATTTTTTTGAAGTTTGTGAAAGTTTTATCAATTTAATTGATGTAAAAGCAATTCTTTCTCAAAATTGTGAAAAAATAATTTAAAAAACTTTTTCTTCACAAAGTGATGTTTTCAATTGATTTTTGTAAGCGTTTTCTTAATCTTACTAAAAAAAAGCAACTTTTTACAAGTATAAAGTTGCTTTTTGTTTTATTTTGTTAGGATATGTTTTGTTTCAGTTTCAGAGAAGTATTTTTACTTCTTGACTGGTCCTTTTTCAGCCTTATCTAGGGCTTCTTTAACTGTTTGAGCATAGAGTTCCCCGCCATTGGTTTCCATATTGAAGTGAACAGAGTCTGTTCCCACCCAAATGTTTGGATTTTCAATTGCTACTTGATACCAGTCCGCAATGGTGATAAAGTCGTACTTCTTGGCTAGTTCTAACTCATAAAGACGCGTTTGAACCGATTCGCTGGACTGATCGTTGGCATATCGACCATCATATGGTGTCACAAGGATCAGGCGACGGCCTTTTGGAAGTTTTTCAACATACTGATCCAGCAATTCTTTGTAGTTGCTTACAGTATTGGTTCCTAGGGCAATGACTACATTTTTTAGGAGAACTTTATTGGAGATATCGGTCTCAAAGACCTTCATTCCATTTTCCAACTGACGGCTTACCACTGCATCGATCTGGATGCCAGGGATCGCTTTAGTCAGGTAGTCCTGCGCCCGCAAGTTAACGGAGTCACCGATCATGGTCACACCATTTGAGACGTTATAGTCTGTTGCAGTCGCATTGTCCACCTGCGTCCGTGTGACCTGCATTTTGCTGTCTGCTTGATTGAGCCCACTCACTACCAAACTCTCATCAAAAGCTCCGACGGTTGGTGCAAAGGCGGAGATTCCAACCATCAAGAGAGCCAGTGGAATCATGAGGTAAAAGATCGGCTTGGTCAAAAAACTGAGATCCATCTTCATGCCAAAGACACGAGGTTCCTTGCCTGCAATGGTTGGCTCCAAAATGTAGAAGGAAAGAGCTGTTAGAATCAAGGAAACGATCGTCGTCACAAGGGCTCCCATCATATTTCCCAAGTGTTGAGAAAAGATAATAAAGAAAGGCCAGTGGAAAAGATAAACGCCATAACTGGTATCCGCAAGAAAATTAAGGATAGCCGGCTCCTTTTTATTTGGCGTCTTCTCATGAAGAATGCGGGCCGACAGAATCATAGCACAGGCTGCGATCGTTGCTGCTAAAAAGCCAAACAGATAGGTCCACAAGCTATCAAACGGCAAGAAAAGACTGAGGGCAAACAAGAAGGCAAAGCTTCCGCCCAAGACCGATAAGGTCTTTTTCATGCTCCAAGACTGTACGAGTTTTGTAAAGTTTGGACTGACATTAGCAATCCCTGTCACCGTTGCTAGGCATGATCCCGCAAAGAAGGGGAAGATGTGTGTGAAGCTAGAAAAATAGATGGTGGAGAAATTAGCTGTCAGAAAGGCGCGGATGAACATGGACAAGAAGGTGAAGAGAAAGAGCCCGCTGGATGCTAAGAAGAGCATGCCTCGGTACTTTCCAACCGTCTTAGCCCGCTTAGCCAAGAACCATGCCAAAAGCGCCCAGAGCACATAGTAATGCACTTCTAGAGCCAAACTCCAGGTATGAAGGAAGAGATGCGGAATGAAGTTACTTTCGTAACTACCACCCGTTGCCATCTCAAAGAAATTGGTCACAAAACCGAAGACCGCCGCAATCTGAGTCCCAATACCAGCCACATAGTCCCGTTGGACCATAAAGGTAAAAGGCATCACAACCAAAACCATAAAGACAAGAGGCGGTACAATCCGGTAAAAGCGTCGCTTCAAGAAAGCCAGGTAGTCGATACCTTGATTACGCGCAAATTCATCAATCAAAAGTGCTGTAATCAAGAATCCCGAGAAGGTGAAGAAAATATCTACCCCAATGAAACCTCCAGGAAAGGCCTTCTGGAAGAAATGGTAGAGCAATACCAATAAGAGTCCTGTGACACGGACGAGTGAAAACCATTTAATGCGCATTTTGATAAATCCCCTGCTTGAATGTTCCTTTGTATACGACGTTGGCTTCTGTGGTTAAGGTTCCTTTGCCCTCCGGCTGACCATTGACAAACTGTCCCTCATAGGTCCATCCATCCTTGGACTTAAACTTGCCATAGCCACTAAAAGATCCGTTGACGAGGTTACCTGTATAGGTATCCCCATTTTTAAAGGTGACGGTTCCCTTGCCATTCATCTTGCCACGGACTAAACTTCCGTCGTAACGGATCGCCCCCTTGTCCAAGGTCAAGACGCCCTTACCTGGAATGGCCGAAAAGAAAACCAGCAAAGCAGATAAGACAATCACTACTAATGCTGCTATTTCTAAATTTTTTCGCGTTAGGTAGACCTTATAGGTCTCATAAAATTCTTTCATATTCTGTATTCTCTCACATCTCAAACTCTTAGGAAGTGGCTAGCTGATCCAACCAAGCCTTACAGCCAGTCAGGACTCTGGAATAGGTCTCCTCAAAATCACCGGTATACCATGGATCTGGCACACTTTCAGCAGCAAAAAGATGAATCTTGTGCTCTGTCCCTGCAGGAGCCATTCGCTTCAGATCTGCTACATTGTTTTCGTCCATCCCTAGGATCAAATCAAAGTTGTAAAAATCCTCTTCCTTGATCTGTAAGGAAGTCTTAGCTGGATCATACGGGACCTGGTGTTGTTGAAAGATTTTCTGGGTTCCCCGATGGATAGGATTGCCATGTTCCCAGCTAGAGGTGGCCCGACTTTCAATCTCATACTGATCCGTCAAGTCCTTCATGACAAACTCCGCCATGGGGCTCCGACAAATATTTCCTAAGCAGACAAAGACGATTTTTTTCATGATTCCACCTAACTCCTTGTTCGGACTGCCCAACCTAGCTGAGCTCTTCGCTTTCCACTATGGAAAACCAGCATACTATTACTATTATAACAAAAATGTGACAGAAAGATGACAAAGGGACTCCATCATTTTAAAGAAAAATCAGATTCCTTTTTCAAATCTGATCTGTTTCTCTATTTTGGAAAACGAACCTCTAATGGAGGCCATTTACTCTGCCAATTTTTCTTTTTCATACGCTCTGTATAAACCGCTAAACGCTCTGGGCTGGCTAAAAAATGCGGAGTCGGCTGAACGATGAAGTCTTCGATATCCCTTGTCCCATAGGGGAGAAAGAGCTCTAACTGACCATCTTTCCTTAAGCGAACCGCAAGGGCCGTACATTGCTCGGGGTATTTGGAAACCGCATCACAGGCACTGCGATAAGGGGCCGTCCCTGGACTATGCTGGTGCATGTAGACTTGATTCTTCACTTCCCAAGCGTACTGGGGATGATTCTTCTTTAATTCCTGCTCAATCTGGAGAGTCTCCTCATAGCTGATTGCAGGGTCATAAAAAACTAGATCCATATCGGTTGTCGCATCAAACCCTGGTTTTCCAGAGAGCTGGTTCCAGATGAAATTGCGCACCGCGCCCGCTGCTAACCAGGCATCTGCTAAGTCTAGATCCCGAATAATGGCCAAGACAGTCATCATCTCCGGATCCGCTTGGATTTGTTCTACGATTGCTTCTTCCGTCAGCATTTTCTTCTAGTCTCCATTGTAGGGATAACCCAGGTGTTCATAAGCCTTGCGGGTCGCCACGCGCCCTGTCCGGGTCCGCATGATAAAGCCTTTTTGAATCAAGTAAGGCTCATACATATCTTCTACGGTCTCGCGCTCTTCGGCAATATTGACCGATAGAGTCCCAAGCCCGACCGGACCACCGCCGTACATTTCAATCATGGTGCGCAGGATCTTTTGATCGACATAGTCCAGTCCTTCCTGGTCCACATCCAGCATGGAGAGGGCCTTGTCCGTAATGGTATCGTCAATCAAGCCATCGCCCATAATCTGAGCAAAATCACGCACCCGTTTAAGCAACCGGTTGGCAATCCGAGGGGTCCCACGACTACGAAGAGAAAGCTCTTCGGCAGCTTCGTGGGTAATCTCCATCTCAAAGATCTCGGCGGTCCGCTCGACAATCTCTGTCAAATCATCTTGCTCATAGTATTCCATGTGACCCGTAATTCCAAAGCGAGCGCGCAAGGGATTGGACAGCATACCAGCTCGGGTCGTCGCCCCAATCAAGGTGAAAGGAGGAAGGTCCAGATGGACACTCCGGCTAGTCTCGCCAGCGCCAATCATAATGTCGATGTAAAAATCTTCCATGGCGCTGTAAAGCACTTCTTCGACTGACATAGGCAGACGGTGGATCTCATCGATAAAGAGGACATCCCCCGGCTCTAAGTCATTAAGGATAGCTACCAGGTCACCAGCCTTTTCAATGACAGGACCAGAAGTCTGCTTGAGATTGACGCCCAGTTCATTGGCAATGACAAAAGCCATGGTGGTTTTCCCAAGCCCCGGAGGGCCAAAAAGAAGGACATGATCCAGCGCTTCATCCCGAAGCTTCGCCGCCTCAATAAAGATTTTCAGCTGGTCCTTGACCTTATCTTGACCAATATATTCATGTAAATATTGCGGGCGCAGCGTCCGTTCAACGGCCTCTTCATCGCCCATGATTTCATTGTCTAAAATTCTACTCATACAGTCTATTATAGCAAAAAATGATACCTTGGGTACCACAAATAGAATGTGTTTTTTAAGATCCTAGTTCTCACTTGCGTTCGAACTGCGTCAACGTACCTAAGCTCGCTGATGTTCGTGAAAAATAAAGATCGTAGTTCTCACTAACGTTCGAACTGCATCAATGTACCTAAGTTCGTCTGCGTCCCGATTGGACTGCCTTCACCATAATAAGGAACGTAGAAAAAGCCACCGGTTTTGGTGGCTCTTATAGGGAGATTATTATGAAAAAGTTTTAGGAGTTTTATCATTCAAAGTTAGGAGGTCTTTGATGATGGTATTAGTATACAATAGGAAGCTTAAACTTTCCTTATAGTTTTTCTAAATTTTTTTGAGAAAAAGAGGAGGTCTCAAGCAAGAATTTCACATCCTTGTTTGGCCACTCCCCTTTCCTCTTTATTTCTTAGCGATGGCATGGTAGCTGGTCTTGCTAGTGAAGACTTGACCTGCTCTCAGGATGACCTTTTCAGCCTGGTCACTGTGAATGGCATCTGGCACTGTTTGGAATTCTAGAGCCAAGCCATTGTGCTGAACCATTGGTTGCCCTTGCAGATGAACAGTTTCGTCTACGAAATTGGCTGAATACACCACCAAGGCGGGAGCTTCTGACTTGAAGGTCAAAAAGCGTCCAGATGGCTGATGGTAAAGAAAGCCGGCATTTTCATGCCCTTCTGGTAGAGCGAAAGGATGGTCCAATCCTTCTACCAGGCGGATTTGCGGATCTGAATCCTTAAAGAGATCCTCTAAGAGCATAGCTTGGTAGAGATGCTGAACGATTGGACTTTCTCTATCCACGGTCTGAAGAGGAACACCATCTGGGTGGATGGGGTAAAGCCCCTGATGATTGATCTGAAAGACATGGTCATTAATCGGCTGAGTGAAGTTGCCTGATAGGTTGAAATAGCTGTGGTTGGTCGGGTTGACCAAGGTGTCTTGATCCGTTTCTACCCGATAAGCAATCTCGAGTTCACCATCTTCCGTCAAACCATAGGTCACCCAGATCTTGAGATTTCCAGGGAAACCACCAGTCCCATCCGCACGCTCAGTGTACAGAGTGATTTCTTGGTCCGTTACCGACTCCACGCTAAACAAGGCGCTGTCCCAACCAGTCGATCCACTGTGATTGCAGTTGGCACCGTTATTAACTTCCAAGTGATAGGTCTCTCCATTGAGTTCAAAACTGGCCCCCGCAATCCGGCCCGCCACTGGACCAATACTAGCCCCATATTTAGGGCTGTTGCCTACATAGTCCTCAAAGCAATCAAAGCCTAGGATAATATTAGCAAACCGGTCTTCTTTATCAGGTGTCACATATTCTAAAATCGTCGCACCATAAGTCATGACAGACAATTGGTAGCCCTTGTCATTTTCGAAGCGATAAGCCCGAACTTCCTGATTCTGCCATTCCCCAAACACGCTTTCTTGATACTGTTTCACAAATCTTCTCCTCTCACTGTTTTTCTCCATTGTATCAGTTTCACAAGATGAAACACTCCACTTTTTATAGAAAAATAGTGGCTATTCTTTATGAAATGGATGAATGATCACCCCTTGCACAACCCGATTGACGGTACCAGTTGGTGAAGGCGTATCTGGGCGATTTTGAACCTTGAGCGAAGTCAAGAGAGAAATCAATTGACCATAGATAATGTAAGGGAAGGCACGGTAAATATCTAGTGAGTCTGCAGAAGCTTCCACCAACACTTCTCGTACATGCTCAATGCCTGCAACTTGATCGGTCAAGAGAATGACCTGACGGGCAATCCGATCCCCTGCAACTTCGCGAACCAAGTCCAGATCATACTGGCGCGTATAAGGATCAATGGATCCAAAGACTAAGACGAGGGTCTGGTCATTGATGAGGGATTTTGGACCGTGACGGAAGCCGACAGGACTCTCATACATGGTTGCGATTTTGCCTGCTGTTAATTCCAAAATTTTGAGCTGGGCTTCATGGGCTAGACCAAAGAAAGGTCCTGCCCCCAGATAGATCAGGCGCTCGAAGTCTAGATCGACCACTTCCTTGACCTCACGGTCCTTCTCCAAGACCTGCTCTGACAGATGAATCAATTCTTCTACCCGTTTTTCTTTGGTTTTTTCCTCACTTGGATCAAAGACCAAGAGAGCTGTCAGGAGCATAGAGGTAAAGCTCGAAGTCATGGCAAAGCCAGCATCATTGGTTTCTTTAGGTTGGAGAAGCAAAAGGTTGCGCTCATCTCCGTGGGCCTGCTGGGCCAGTTTCCCTTCTTCCGCACAAGTAATGGTGATCTGATAGAGTTCATCGACTAAGTCTTGAGCTAACTCAACTGTCGCAACACTTTCAGGCGAGTTGCCACTCCGGGCAAAGGATACTAAAACCGTCGGAACCTCTTTTTTCAAATAGCTTTGAGGATGAGCTACGATATCCGTCGTCGCAATGGATTGGAAATTCCAGTGGCGTTCATCGTGGACTTCCTGCAAGTAAAGAACCAAGGTATCGCCCACATAAGCTGAGGTTCCCGCTCCTGTCAGGATGACCTTGATATAGTCATGCTCTTGCCCAATTTTTTCTAAGAAAGCTTTTATTTCCGCTTCTCTTTCATGGTACAAGCGGGCTGTTTCTTTCCAAACACTTGGTTGTTGGTAGATCTCACGTGTTGTGATCTCTGCTCCTAGCTCCTGCAAGTCTTCTTTTGTATAGTCTAACATAAAAACTGTTGTTCCTTTCTACAATCTAACATTGATAAATGGGAAAGGAGCCTGAGATGATACTCCCAGACTCCCTACCAACCTACTCATCTTCATCATCATCAAGGTTTGACAAGAGGTCATTGACCTTGACAATACTTTCTTTTGCACGTTCAGGGTAGTCCCCTTCGCTACCAGTCAGACTGCTATTGATGAATTCGATAACCATCGGAAGATTCATCCCTGCGTATAAGTCAATCGCACGTCCTTCAAGGATCAAGCGGCTCACAGTGTTGCAAGGAGTCCCTCCTAATAGATCTGCAAATACAATATAGTCTTCTAGGCCTTGAACTGTTGCTTCAAATTTAGCAGTAAAGTCTTCTGGCCCTTCTTCTGGTAAGAGTGCAACTGTATGGATGGATTCTTGTGGTCCCATAATCATCTCTGTGCTGGCTTTAAGCTCTTCACAGAAGCGACCATGGCTGACCAATACTAACTCTTTTGCCATACCTTACTCCATTATGCCATTCCAAAGAAGAAGTGGCCAAATGCTGAGAATGCGATTGCCGCAAGGATGATGAGCAAGATAGCTTTTGTAGAGTTCATACCCTTACGTCCAAGCAACCAGTAGATTACACCTGTGATGATAGCTGGTACTAAGCGTGGGAAGATAAGGTTGAGCATATCTTGAATTTCAATCGCTTTGTCCCCAATATGTGGAGCCCAAGAAACTTCAACACCAATCATGCTGGCAATCAAGGCACCAACCATGAAGATACCCAGAACGGCAGCTGCATCGATCAAAGCTGTCAAGGTACTTTGCATGTTGTTGATGAGGTTAACCCCTTCTTTATAGGCAAATTCCAATTGTTTCCAACGGAAAATGTCATAAGCAACTGCCACAGCGATCCACAAGAAGATACCGGCTGGGTTTCCTGCAACAGCCAAAGTTGCTGCGATTGAACCCATAATCGCTGGTACCAATGATCCAAAGATTGAGTCCCCAAGAGGAGCGAATGGTCCCATGAGACCTGTCTTGATACCATTGACCGCATCTTTTGATTTGACACCATCTTTTTCTTCCAAAGCGAGGTCAAAACCAGTGATAATGGTGTGGAAGAATGGTGAAGTATTGAAGAATTGCGTATGCAATTTCATCATTTCTTTCAGTTCAGGTGTGCCGTCTCCATACATTTTCCGCAATTGTGGAAGAAGCATATAAAGGTAACCAGAAGCCTGCATCCGTTCATAGTTCCAACCCAATTGGAAAGTAAACAGACTACGTTTGTTAATTTGATTAAAATCCTCTTTAGTGAGTTTGTAGTTCTTAGAATTCGTCATCTTCAATTTCCCCGCTTTCTACATTGCTTGCTGGAGCAGCTACAACCGTACGTTGACTGTTTTTGAAGTGTTGCACTGCAAGGAAGATACCAATGATGGCAACCCCAATCATAGATACACTCTTGAAGTTGTTAACAAAAGTAATAGCTTGTTCTTTTGGAAGTTTAGCGAACACTTCAGAACCAACAATGCTAGACACTGCAGCACCAAGGCTTTGAACATTGCTATAAAGCACTGTCAACATTGCTGTCAAACCAAAGCCAAGTGCTAAGTAGTGAAGGTTACGACGAACAGGAAGGTAACGAAGCAAGATCGCAAATCCAAGACCTGGAAGCATTTGACCTGCAAGTTTCAGACCGTTTGCCAACCATTGTACATTAGCAAGACTTGTAACAACAGTTTCTACGAAAGCTCCACCATAAGCAAGCGCGAAGAAAACTGGGAGAGCTCGAGAAAGAGCCCATGGAATCGCCCCAAGGAGATAGTTGCGTTCGATGCCTTTGTAATCAAAGCGTTCAATCGCAGCATCTACACGGTGAGCGAAGTAAGTTGTAGTCATACGACCAAGAATATCAAAGTATGTCAACAAAGTTGCTACCGGCACAGCGATTGTAGCAATAGCAAGCTCTGCATCAATCCCTTTTGCTACTGAGAAGGCAGTCGCAAGAACGGCACCAGAAGTGGCGTCGATACGAGAAGCTCCACCGAAAGTACCAACACCGAGCACTGTCAATTGAAGAGAAGCTCCGATAAAGAGACCTGTCTTTAAATCTCCCATGACAAGTCCTGTAATGAAACCAGCAAAGACTGGTGATCCTGCTGATGAAACAATCGTCAACTCATCACAGATTTGATAAGCTGAGTACAAAGTAAGTAGTAAAATTTGCCACCATTGTATCATGACAATTTCCTCCTAAAATTTTTCTTTTTTATTTATAAACTATTTGAGCAACTTCAAGAAGTCTTCAACTGGATCATTTGGAACCATTTGAGCAGTTAGCTTAACTCCTTTTTCAGCTAGCTTGTGGAAAGCTTCCACATCGGCATCCACTACATTGATCGAACGAGTAACGGGACGAGTCTCGTCTGATTGAGACATGTTCCCTACGTTTAAGGTTTCAAGTGGCACACCTGCTTCCACCAAACCGAGGAAACGATCTGGTTTGCGAGCTACGATAAAGAGTCGTTGGCTATCATATTTTCCAGCCAAGATATTTTCCGCAGCCTTTGCGACTGGCAAGATACTGAGTTTAACACCAGGTGGTGTCGCCAGTTTCAAACCACTTTTTTCAATATCATTTTGAGCGACTTCGTCATCGATCACCATGATACGTGAAATATTTAGTTTGGTAGTCCAAAGATTGGCTACCTGCCCGTGGATCAAACGTCCATCGATACGGCATCCTACAATAGTCATAAGTTTTCCCCCTTTACTTCTTTGAATGTAGGTTGTTGAACAAGTTGAAGTGTCTCTTGGTAACGCCCTTCTGTCTCAAAGACAATCAGGCTATTGGCTCCTTCTTTGAGGAAACCATGAGGCACGTAAAGTGAAGTAGTCGGTCCGACTTCCCAGAAGCGACCGAGGTTGTGGCCGTTGACAAAGACGACCCCTTTCCCAAATCCTGTCATATCCAGATAAGTGTCAAGGGTGTGGTCCAGCTGAAAATCATATCGGTAAAATGCTGGAGCACCTGCCTGCCATTCCTTTGAAAAATCGAGCTGGCTGAGATCTTGTAAATCCAGTGGGTACTGCTTCCAATGAAGGTGGAAATGCAAATCCACACAAACACCTGTGCGAATGCCCTTGTGCTGGCTATCAGCTAAGAGCTTGTGCCCGTAGTTGACACGTCCCATATTCTCAAGCAAGATTTTTAAATTCGTAACCGCTTTCTTTTTCCCTTTGATAAAAAGATCTTCACCGATCTCTGTTTGGTATTGTGTTGCTACATGACGATCATCCAGGTAAATTTGTACCCGATCCTGACCATCAATGATGCGCAGTTTTTCTTCTTCCGCATCCAACTCAAGGTCCGTCTCATATAGTAGATAGCCTGTGGTTTGCCCCAACTCTTCCATCTTTTTCGGATAGAGACTGGTTTTGACTTGAGCCAGATTGTCCAGATTCCCAAAAAGACTAGTCTTGGCTGCCAATTGCAAGGTTTGTTCTGGCAAGTACTCCTTGATGAGCGGTTCTTGCTGTGGGTATTCCGGATAATAGGTCGCCATCATCTTTTGAATAGCATAATACTTCTCTGTCGGATTGCCCTGCTCATTGAGCAAAGCCCCATAGTCATAGGACGTCACCTGTGGCAAATCTAGCGTTCCCCGAGCTGAGCAACCATTCATAAAGCCGAAATTGGTCCCGCCATGAAACATGTAGAGATTGATGGAGCCGAGCTCCAAGACCTCATGTACAGCTTCTGCCAACTCTTCTGGATCCCTGTGAATCACGGGTTCCTTCCAGCGGGTAAACCAGCCATCCCAGAATTCCATACACATCAAGGGCCATTTCTTGCCGTATTCGTCAAAGAATTCTTGCATCTGACCAAAGTTATAGGCTGCTTTAGAGCCGAAGTTTCCCGTCACAAAGAGGTCTTCTTCAATCAGGGTTCCTGCTCTTAGGGTTGCTCGCCATGGCCCATCTGATGTAAAGAGGGGGCAGGTCACGCCTTTTTCCTTCATCAAATCCCGAATGGCACGAAGATAATCCTTATCTTCTCCATAAGAGCCGTACTCATTTTCCACCTGCATCATGAGGATTGGACCACCCTGATCCACTTGGTAGGGTGTCAACACCCCAAGCAAGCGATCATAATAACGATCCACCGCTTCGATAAAGGCTGGGTCTGATGAGCGGATTCGCAGGTCTTCTTCTAAGAGCCAGGCTGGCAAGCCTCCAAATTCCCACTCTGCACAGATAAAGGGCGACGGCCTTACAATCATGTAAAGTCCTAGGGACTGGGCTGTTTGAATGAAACGCTCTAAATCCAATCGACCACTAAAGTCAAACTGTCCTTTGCGGGGTTCATGCGCATTCCAAGGGACATAGGTCTCAACCGTGTTAAAACCTAAAGCCTTTAGATTATACAAGGAATGATACCAGTCTGCTGGGTCAATTCGGAAATAATGGATCGCTCCGGATAAAATCTTGAAGGGTTGATCTTTTAAATAGAAATCATCGCGAATCTCAAAAACTCCCATAAACGCCCCCCTTTCTTATATGTAACCCTTTTCATTTATTAATATAATAAATTATTTAAAAAATGTCAACACTTTTATAAAAAATATGTTAAAATAGGGTTAAATAAGAGAAATCTAAAGAGAGGTAGCACTATGGCAATTCCAAAGTACCAACACATCAAAGATGAATTGAAGCAGCAAATTATCTCCGGAAAATTTGAAAATGGAGATAAATTTTATACTGAAGCTGAACTCATTAAAATTTATGATGTCAGCTCTATCACCGTTGTCCGTGCTTTGAACGACCTCGCTGCTGATGGCTACATTGTCCGCCAGCAAGGAAAAGGAACCTTTGTTTCTCGTGCTCGAAAACACAAACTGGTTGAATTTTCAGATGTTGAAACCTTCCCCATCCAAAAGGCCAAAGTCAAAGTTCTCTCTATTAAACGCGGAAATACCTTGAGTATCCTAGACAAACTAGGCCTCAACCCAACGCAATTTTACTATAAGATCGAACGGACGCGCCAGACTGGGGATGATACCTATATCTTCCACCAAACCTATGTTCCTGAACAATACATCAATCCAAACTATCCAAATTTGGAATACTACAGCTCTATCTATGATCGCTTCAAAGAAGACTATCACATTCATATGAATGATGAGCACTTCGAAGAAGTCAACGAAATCGTCTTTCCTACACCAAGCAAGATTGCTAAAGTATTGAAGATCGACGAAAATTTCCCAACAGTCAAACAAGTGAAGACGACCAAGCTAGAAGCGACTGGCCAAATCCTTGAATACACTGAAACCTATAAACGCGGTGACTACTACAAGATCAAGTTCATCTCCTGTGACCGCGATCACTAAGAACCAAAAAGACTGAGACATCTCGGTCTTTTTTATAGCTCCAGTATAGCATGTTGAAAACAATTTCTAAAGACCTCTTTAAAAATATATATAATTAGTGATAGTTTAGCTATAAAAAGTTTAAAAAAGAGAGTGGGACAGAAATCGGTAATTCATTAGAATCCGATTTCGTCGTCCCACCTCCGCACAGTTGAGTAGGGCTGTAAAAGCTGATGAAATCAGCATAGTAGAGCCCACTCAACCACTGCGTCTTGCTCGACAATCCAAGAACAATTAAGAGGCTAGGACTTTTGTCCCAGCCTCTTTCGTCTATTTTTCAAATTCCCGTTTTTAGTTGCGCCTAGTCTCCCAAACCGATGCGTTCGAAGATTTCATCCACCCGTTTGGTATAGTAAGTTGGGTTGAAGATTTCGTCGATTTCTTCTTGAGTGAGACGTGATGTCACTTCTGGATCTGCTTCAAGAAGTGGTTTGAAGTCGACTTGGTTATCCCATGATTGGGCAGTTTTTGGTTGAACAAGGTCGTAAGCTTGCTCACGTGTCATGCCTTTTTCAATCAAAGTCAACATAGCTCGTTGGCTGAAGATCAGACCGAATGTAGAGTTCATGTTGCGGATCATGTTTTCAGGGAAGACTGTCAAGTTCTTGACAATATTTCCAAAACGGTTAAGCATGTAGTCAATCAAGATAGTGGTATCTGGTGCAATGATCCGCTCAGCTGATGAGTGAGAGATATCACGTTCATGCCAGAGTGACACATTTTCATAAGCTGTTACCATGTGACCACGGATGACACGTGCAAGACCTGTCATGTTTTCAGAACCGATAGGGTTGCGTTTGTGAGGCATTGCTGAAGAACCTTTTTGCCCTTTAGCAAAGAACTCTTCCACTTCACGTTGTTCAGATTTTTGAAGACCACGGATCTCAGTAGCCATACGCTCGATAGATGTTGCGATGCTCGCAAGAACTGCAAAGTACTCAGCGTGAAGATCACGAGGGAGCACCTGTGTAGAGATTTCTTGAGCACGGATACCCAATTTATCGCAGACGTATTTTTCGACGAATGGTGGGATATTGGCAAAGTTACCAACCGCACCAGAAATCTTACCAGCTTCCACACCGGCAGCCGCATGCTCGAAACGATCGATGTTCCGTTTCATTTCGCTGTACCAAGTGGCCAATTTAAGACCAAAAGTTGTCGGCTCAGCGTGCACACCGTGGGTACGACCCATCATGATGGTGAACTTGTGTTCTTTCGCTTTGTCAGCGATGATGTTAAGGAAGTTTTCAAGGTCCTTACGGATGATATCGTTGGCTTGTTTGTAGAGGTAACCGTAGGCCGTATCTACCACGTCAGTAGATGTCAAACCATAGTGAACCCACTTGCGCTCTTCACCAAGAGTCTCAGAAACCGCACGTGTGAAGGCCACCACATCGTGACGAGTTTGCTGCTCGATTTCCAAAATACGGTCGATATCAAAGTCCGCTTTTTCACGAATCAAAGCCACATCTTCCTTAGGAATTTCTCCCAACTCAGCCCATGCTTCGTCAGCCAAGATTTCCACCTCAAGCCAAGCACGGTATTTATTTTCTTCAGTCCAAATGTTCGCCATCTCAGGGCGGCTATATCTATCAATCATGTTTAATTTTCCTTTCTATTGATGTTTCACTTAAGTGGGGCGGACGTCAGCAGCTTCCTCCGGAATCTCATGACTAAATCTTGAGCCTGAAGTCTCAAGATTTCCGTCGCTTACGCTTTCCCCACGGCGTGAAACATCCGTTTAACGACTAAAAGTCGTTTTGCAATAACTGTTTATCTTCAATAGCTTTGGTTTGTCTATATTCAAACGCTTCAGCATTCTCATTTAATTCTACAGTCAACTCTTCGTGTTTATCCAAAAGTTCTTTTATTTTTTCAAATGGAACTTTGAAATATTCTTTTCGTCCATTTACCTTATTTACTTTATAGTTAGCAAGTTGATTATGTAGCTCTGTTTCTAAAGCAAAGGCTTCTTCACTAAAAATCAAAGCATGGACATCAAATTGAAAAGGTACAGAAGCACTGCTTAATTCCCTGATGCGTTCCAATGGCTCTAAACGACGAGTAACTCCAACTTTATAAACATCTTCACCAAAAGAACCTATGTTAGATATCACATACACATATCCTGCTGTTGCATGACCTTCTCGATAATCAATGTCTTCTTCAATTTCATCTAATTCAGATAATTTATCCTGATATTCAGTCAATTGGCGTCTGAGTTCATCTACTTCATCATTTTTTGCTTCTTTCAGTAACTCTGTTACCTTGGCAACCATATTTTTAAAGTGATCTCTATCTTTTTCTAATTGCTTTCGTTTCGCTTTAATCTCGACTTGAAGTTTTTTATCTTCTCGTTCCTTTTCTCTTTGTTCACGAAGCAACTCTTTTTCTTCTTGCTTTTGAAGCTCGTACTCAACAGCTACTTGAAATTCAAGCAATTTCAGTTGTAAATATTCTGATGTGATCTCCACACCATTACTAGCATAAATTTTATTCAGCTGATCAAACGATCGTATAAGCGCGGTCTTCTTGTTTTCAACATTAGCAGGCGTTGCTTTTACTAGTAAGGCATCTGCTTCTCCATTAAAACCTCTAATTGCCACCTTTTTTAATTTATTTTGAATCGCACGACCTTTTTTTTCACTATTGTTAAAAGTGTAAGTCCAAATAATCTTTGCAGCCTTATCATTTTTAACAAGTTCTTTTTCCTGAAGTCTAAGATTTTCTAAAGCTTCTTTGTATTGAAGTGAATCAGTGAATTTATATTGCCGATTAAAAAAGCCAAATTCTTGTAAGCCTATGTCATCATTTGCTAAAGAAATTTCATAGTTTAAACGATCAAGTTCGCTCCGTTTATTTACTAATTCTTCGTTCAAAGAATATATTTCCTCAGCAGTTTGTATTTGAAACTTTAATTCATCTAAACTCTTTTTCTTTAGTTCGATTTCTTGGTTTAATTTTTGAATTTTATTTTCCAGAACTTCATCTTTAGGCTTCCCAAAACTAAATATCCCCATATACTAAGTTCTCCTACTCAAATTCCTCTTTCCCAATCCATACAGATGGATAATGATCCAGTGTATTCAAATCCGTATCTAACGGGACATCATAGATAGCTAAATAGTTTTCGGGGTATTGAGTAACTAGTTCTTCATACTTAGCTTTCACCTTTTCGTGATTACTACTAGCATACAAAACTTCGACGACTGCCCCCGTCTTCTCTTTTTCAACAAATGCGTTGATGATGAGTTGAATCATAACAATGTCTCCCCTTTAAATAATACCTAGATCAGCCCTTATGACTTGTTCAAGTTCCCAACGAATATCATTCAATTTATTGTTTCTACCATCGTTATATTCTAAAGGTCTACCTGCAATAAAAGCGTTGTCCCTAGTAACATCAAACTCGACTAAGCAATTTTTTACATCTTGACTGGCATACAATTCAATAATCTTATCGGTACTTCTAAATCGTTCATATTCTTTCTTAGCTAAAAAATACTGATTTTTGATTTCTTCTATTTCCTTGATATAGCATTCTCTATTCCGAATTTCTGTTTTGATTTCTTCTTCATCCTTATAAGTAAGACCTTTTCGCTCTAATCGCTTTTGATAATCTTCCTTAATCTGAATTTCCAAAATTCTATTTACCGTATCGAAATCTTCACGATTAAATCCTGGCGAAAACGGTAGGTTCGTCATAACATCATAGGGCGTTTTATTAGGAAATAACGATATTATTCTGATTAACTCGTTATAAGGTTCTGTTAATTTTTCTTGTTTTTGCACTTGACTTTGTATTTTTCGTTCTTGTACCTTCGATTTTCGTTTATCAACATAGATATAAATCCCCCATAAAAAGCCAAGAATGCCTACAATCGCTAATACAGATTGCCAATTAAAATAACCGTGTTCATTTGTAAAAAACTTATCCACTAAAAATCAATCCCCTCCCCAAACTCAGCCACATTGTCAGGCACATCACTAAACAAAGCCACATGTCCCATTTTGCGGTTGTACTTTGCTTCTAGTTTACCATATAAGTGGAGGTGGGCGCTTGGATTTTCTGTCACATATGTTTCAGCAACCTCGACATGCTGGCCGAGGACGTTGAGCATGACTGCTGGAGCATGGAGGTGGATTGCTGGAAGTGGCGCTCCGAGAACGCCCAAGATATGTGTGTCAAATTGTGAAAAATCACAGGCTTCGATTGAATAGTGTCCAGAGTTATGTGGGCGTGGCGCGATTTCGTTGACGATGATGTCGTCAGCGGTCGCAAACATTTCCACACAAAGAGTTCCAGACAAGTTCAGCTGTTCAGCGATTCGCACTGCCATGGCTTTGGCTTTTTCAGCTAGACTTTCTGAAATGCGAGCGGGCACAATGGTTTTTGAAAGAATGTTGTTGCGGTGGATATTTTCCTGAACAGGGAAGACTGTCACGTCCTTGCCATTTCCTGACACGATGACAGAAATCTCCAAGTCGAAATTGACAAATTCTTCCAAAACACAGTCTGCAGAGTCCGCTAACGCATAGGCTTCTTCCAAGTCTGCTTCTGAACGAATAACCTTCTGACCATGGCCATCGTAGCCACCTGTCGCAGTTTTGAGGACATAGTTTTTCGACAGGTCAATATCTGCCAAGTCTTGGCTTGAGGTCACAACCTTGTAGGGCGCAACGGTGACTTGAGCCTTGTTTGAGAGGAAGTCCTTTTCAAAAATACGATTTTGAGAAATGCGAAGCAGGTCGGTCCCTTGAGGAAGCTGGCCTTCTTTGATAACAGCATCCAAACCGTCAGCATCGACATTTTCAAATTCATAAGTGAGAACATCACAGCGGTCTGCCAACTGACAAAGAGCATCCACGTCGTCGTATGGGGCCACGATGATTTCCGCCACACGAGAGGCCGGGCAATCCGCTGCTGGATCTAGAGCGATAACCTTATGCCCCATGTAGATAGCAGAAATGGCCATCATCTGCCCTAGCTGGCCACCACCGATGATCCCAATGGTTTTAGTTGAGCTCATTTGTAGACTCCTCTGCGATTTTTCCTTGTTCTTCTGCGAAATCCGCCAAAGCTGTCGCAATAGCCTGGTCCTCTACTGAAAGGAGACGGAGGGCAAAGAGGGCCGCATTAGTCGCACCAGCTTCACCGATCGCCATGGTTGCGACTGGCACACCACCTGGCATCTGAACGATAGAATAGAGCGAATCCACACCTCTAAGGGCACGTGATTTGACGGGTACGCCGATAACTGGAAGGGTTGTTTTAGCAGCAACCATCCCTGGCAAGTGAGCAGCACCACCCGCACCAGCGATGATGACTTTAATACCACGAATACGTGCTTCTTCGGCATGTTTAAACATGAGGTCAGGTGTCCGGTGGGCAGAGACAACTTTCTTTTCGTAAGCGACGCCGAAGTTGTCGAGGACTTCAGCGGTTTTTTGCATGGTTGCCCAGTCGGATTTTGAGCCCATGATGATGGAAATAATTGGTTTAGTCATAATTTTCCCTTTTCTTTTTTGATAATGGTCTTAGGTGGTGGGGACGGAAGCAAACCTTCGGTTTCATTCCTAAAATTTGAGCCTAAGGTCTCAAATTTTCCCTAGACCAGAACAGATACTGTTCTGGTCTTTTCACCACGGCGACCATTGTCGTGTTTGGCGACTGCGTCGCCTTTTCTTATATCTTTATCTAATTGCCTTGCTTCCGATATCCGTACGATAGAAAAGGCCTTCTGTGTTTTGTTTGTCGAGTTGGCTATAGATGGTGTTTTGCCCGTCTTTGACGGTATCAGCCGTGGTGACCAGCATGTAAACACGGCCTCCGTTTGAAAGAAGGTCTTGCCCATTTTCAGCAAATTTAGCTCCGGCATAGTAAGTGATGATGTCACCTTCTATCTTGGTAGGAAGCTTGACACCTTTCTCATAAGTGAGTGGATAGCCGTTTGATGCTACAACCACACCTAGTGTCACACCCTTGTCCGTCCAAGTGATGGCTGGCTCTTTGCCATCGAGGATATCCGTAATATTTTGTGCAAAGTCAGATGTCAAACGAGGCAGGATAATTTGCGTTTCTGGATCTCCGAAACGAGCGTTGAACTCGATGACTTTGGGTCCATCAGCTGTCAAGATAAGACCTGCGTAAAGGACACCAAGGTAGGGACGTCCTTCTTTAATCATGCCTTCAAGAACTGGCTTGACAATGGTGTCAACCGCTGTGTCAACCACGCTCTGTGGTAAGTGAGGAACTGGCGCATAGGCACCCATCCCACCAGTGTTAGGACCCTTGTCACCATCGTAGGCACGTTTGTGGTCCTGAGCTGTTGGCATGATGTAGAACTTGTCCCCGTTGACAAAGGCAAAGAGAGAAAACTCTTCTCCGTCAAGGAATTCCTCGATGACCACACGCGCACCTGAGTCTCCGAATTTATTGTCCAAAAGCATCTCGTGAGCGGCTTCAACTGCTTGCTCAACCGTCTCCGCAACGACGACACCTTTCCCTAGGGCCAAGCCGTCTGCCTTGACGACGATGGGAGCGCCTTTTTCTTCGATGTAGGCCTTAGCTTCCTCGAAATCTGAAAATGTGCCATAGGCTGCTGTCGGAACGTCGTATTTGACCATGATTTCCTTAGCAAAATCCTTAGACCACTCCAGCTCAGCCGCAGCCTTGGTCGGACCAAATGCCTTGAGACCAGCTGCATTGAAATCATCCACAATCCCAGCTGCAAGGGCATCATCTGGACCGATAAAGGTCCAAGCAATATCGTTGACTTTTGCGAAGTCAATCAGCTTAGAATGTTCGGAAATTCCGATATTGATCAAATCCAGATCGTCCAATCGCATCCCGTCATTACCAGGAGCCACAAAAACCTGCTCAACGTCTTTAGACTCCAATAATTTCTTGGCAATCGCATGTTCACGACCACCAGATCCAACAACCAAAAGTTTCATCTCGAACCTCTTTTGCGAATTATTTTATTAAATTATATCATAATCGTTCGTTTTATTCTAATGATTTCAGCAAAAGTCTCCTATTTCCAGTAGAATCCAAACATTTTTTGCTATTTTCTCCTATTTCTCATTTTTTTCCGAATAGTATAGGTGAGACCTACTAATTGACGAAAAGGAGTATTATGCAAACGATCAAAAAATTTGTAGTACTGACTTGTGCGGCATGGGGGATGCAAGCCTCTCTTGCTCATGCAGATCAAGCGACCAATGCTATCTATGCCGAAAAAGGGCAGCTGATGATTCATCTTGGAAACGTCCCAGATAGATACCAAAAGATCCAAGTTCCCGTCTGGTCTGACCAAAATGGCCAAGATGACCTGACTTGGTATCCTTTGGAGCGCAGTGACAAGGGATTCGACCTACAAGTGCCTTTGACCAACCATTCTGATCAAGCTGGACTTTATCATGTCCATGTCTATGGGGTGGAGGCAAATGAGCAGCTAACCGGCCTCTACCCTCTCACGACAAGCGTCCAGCAAAAAGACCTGGCTTCCTCCCAGCCCAAGATCACGATCACACCCATCACCTCACAAGAATTCGAGATAGACCTAAAGTTATTCGAAGACGTTGACGAGATTGTCTTTCCCATCTGGTCTGAAGAGAATGGGCAGGATGATCTGGTCTGGTATCCAGCAAAGAAAATCACATCTGGACATTTCAAACTGCGCTTTCAAGCTCAAAAACACAAGGGAAGCGGGCTATTTCACCTACACGTTTACCAGAGAAGCAAGGGACAACTAAAAGGGCTATTCCCCACTACCTTTCAAGTAGAAAAGGCAAAGCCAAAGCTCACGCCACTCGCAACACACCCGGGAAACACCTACCCTATCGGTGAATGTACCTGGGGAGCCAAAGAATTAGCCCCTTGGGCCCACAACTGGTGGGGAAACGGTGGCATGTGGGCAGCTAGTGCACGCGCTGCGGGGTTCCGGACAGGAAGTAGTCCAGAGGTCGGTGCCATCGCCTGTTGGGATGATGGGGGATACGGACATGTCGCCTTAGTTACGGACGTCGAACATGACCAAAAAATTCAGATCCAAGAAGCCAATTACAACGGCCATCGCTATATCGACAACTTCCGTGGCTGGTTCGACCCGACCAATCCCGTCTGGGGAACGGTCAGCTATATCTATCCAAATTAAAGGTCGCTTGACTAATAAAGGCACTCATCAATGAATGAGTGCCTTATTTGATTAATGTCTAAAATGTCTCACGCCTGTGAAGACCATCGTCAAGCCATATTTGTCCGCCGCTTCGATGGACTCTTGGTCACGAACAGAACCCCCCGGTTGGATGATCGCTTTAATCCCTGCTTTAGCAATTTCTTCCACGTTATCCGCAAATGGGAAGAAGGCATCTGAAGCAAGAACAGCGCCGTCAAGACGGTCTTTAGCTTGGTCAATAGCGATACGGACTGAAGCCACACGGTTAGTTTGACCAGGGCCAACTCCAAGTGTCATGTGGTCGTTGGTCACGATGATACCATTTGATTTCACATACTTGATAGCTTTCCAAGCAAACTCAAGAGCTGTCGCTTCTGTTTCAGTTGGTTGGCGTTTGGTAACTACTTGCCAGTCAGCTGGACTTTCTTTCACAACGTCTTGGTTTTGAACGAGAAGTCCACCGACAACACCAGTGTATTCTGCTTCCACTTCGCTAGCATCTTGAGCGTCAAATGGCAATTCAAGGATCCGCAAGTTTTTCTTCTTGGTTGTCAAGATTTCAAGCGCTTCATCTGTATAGCTTGGTGCAATGATGATTTCAAGGAAAACACCATGCATTTTTTGAGCTGTCGCAGCATCTACCTCACGGTTGAGAACGACAATACCACCGAAAATCGATACTGGGTCAGACTCATAAGCGTAGTCCCAAGCTGTTTCGATGTCGTCAGCTTGACCAATCCCACATGGGTTCATGTGTTTCAAAGCCACAACGGTTGGACGGTCTTTGAAATCACGGATAATCCGGATAGCGGCATCAGCGTCACGGATATTGTTGAAGGACAATTCTTTCCCGTTCAGTTGTTTAGCGGAAGCGATGGAGTAATCCGTTGGCAAGGCCTTTTGGTAGAAGTCTGCGTCTTGTTGAGGGTTTTCCCCGTAACGCATTGGTTGCTTGAGATCATAGGTCAGAGTGAGTTTTTCAGGTTTTGTTTCACCCACTTGAGCTGTGAAGTACTCTGCAATCAAAGCGTCGTATGAAGCTGTGTGGCGGAAAACCTTAGCCGCCAAGCGTTGGCGAGTTTCGTAACTTGTTTCGCCCTTGGCTGCCAATTCGTCAAGCACAACAGCATAGTCAGCAGGGTCTACCACTACTGTTACGCTAGCGTGGTTTTTTGCTGCTGAACGAAGCATAGATGGCCCACCGATATCGATGTTTTCCACCGCGTCAGCGTAAGTCACGTCTGGTTTTAGGATGGTTTCCTTGAATGGGTAAAGATTGACCACAACAAGGTCTATCAGTTCGATCTGATTATCCTTAGCAGCATCAAGGTGACTATCGAGGTCACGACGAGCGAGGAGACCACCGTGGATATTTGGATGGAGAGTCTTCACACGGCCGTCCATCATTTCTGGAAAACCAGTCACATCGTCAATGGCAATGGTATCAACACCGGCATTATCAAGGGCAATTTTTGTCCCACCTGTTGAGATGATGTCCCAACCGAGTTTCTTGAGTTCTTGGGCAAATTCAACAATGCCCGCTTTATCTGAAACACTAATTAGTGCGCGTTTAGTCATTCTATTCCTCTTTCTTTAGATCCAAGCGCATAGCGACTTCGTTATTTTCTTCTATAAATCCTGTTTCCTGAAAACCCAAACTAGTCAGCAGGTACTTCATTTTTTCATTTCCAACTACATAATCTGCGATAATATGATTGCAAGCTCTATCCATCTGAGCCTCTTTGACCAGAACTTCCAAAGCTTTTCGTCCATAACCTTTTCCTTGGTACTGCTGGCCAATCATTATCCGCCAGATAAAGTATTCCGCTTCATCCTTGTCTATTTCCAGCAGGAGAAAGCCAACCACTTGCTCATCCCAATAGATTGCCATGGGAAACACATCACCATTCTCTCGGTAGAGCCATGCATCAGCTAAAGAACGCACATTTGGAGCTACGAAACGTGCTCGTTCATCAGCTTCAGATATTTTCAAATCCAGCACTGCCTGAAAACTGCTTTCATCTACTAATTTCAGCTCAATCATTTTTTCTCCTTTTGAATGAATAGGGTTTGAGGTGATTAAAGATTAATCTAACTCATATAAAAGGTAGTTATCAAAGTTTATGATTCCTTTGAGGTAATCTCTGTCTGATTTAGACAACTCAAATTCTGGAAAAGTCGCAATTAAACTGGATAAATAAAAATAATTCGGATGCCTACGATAAGAAAAACCTGCTTGACCGAATCTCCCTTGACAGAAATCATAGGCAAGTTTTAATTCTTGACTTGTGACACCATCTAAAATTTTATCTAACTCTGAAAGCTGACTTTTATCAGTATTTTCTATCATAGCTTTCACTGTATTTACTAAAACAAAAAGAAAATCATTAGTATTATCCAGTAGGATTGGTCTGTTAGATAACTTATTTTTTAAATCCATATAGTATTGGTCAATATTCATTCTTTCCTCTCCACTCCCAAATGTTCCAAGACTTCTGGATAGAGCTTGTACTCTGTTTCATGGATGCGAGTCTCGAAAGCGTCAAGGGTATCCCCTTCAAGGCGTGGCACACGGACTTGTTTGATAACCTTACCAGTGTCCACACCAGAGTCCACCCAGTGAATGGTCACACCGCTCTCAGCAACGCCTGCATTCCAAGCATCCTCAATGCCATGAGCCCCTGGAAATTCTGGAAGATAAGCCGGGTGAATATTGATGATACGGCCTTCATAGGCCGCTAGCAAGGTTGGGCCAACGATTTTCATATAGCCCGCCAAACAAACCAAGTCAATCTGGTGCTCTTCCAAGAGTTTGACGATAGCCTCTTCATAAGCCGCTTTATTGTCAAATTCCTTGAGTTCAAAGGCATGGCTAGCCACACCAAGGTTTTTCGCACGTTCTAAGACATAGGCATCCCGGTGATCTGAAAAAACAAATTCTACTGGAAATTGTTCTGCAATCACCTGAAAGTTTGAGCCGTTGCCAGAGGCAAAAACAGCAATCTTTTTAGCCATTATTTAATCACCACACTTGCGCCATTTTTCTTCACAATCCGACCGATTTCATACACAGGTTCGTCAAGAAGTTCTTTGACACGTTCCACATTTTCTGGTTTCACTGCAAGCATGAGACCAATCCCCATGTTGAAAATTTCAAACATTTCTTCATGTTTAATTTCACCATATTTTTCAAGAGCTTTGAAAATTGGAAGAACCGGGACTTTGCTTTCGTCAATTTCAGCAGCCAAATCATCAGCGAACATCCGTGGTACATTTTCGATGAAACCACCACCTGTGATGTGGGCAATTCCATTCACCAATTCTTCTTTGATGAGTGGCAAAGCCGCTTTGACGTAGATACGAGTTGGCTCCAAAAGAACGTCTTTGAGTTTCTTGCCTTCCAATTCTGGGAGGACTTCTTCACCTGTATAGTCCGCAAAGACACGACGCACGAGTGAATAACCATTTGAGTGGATTCCGCTTGAAGCAAGTCCAAGAATCACATCGCCTTCAGCTACTTTTGAACCGTCGATAATTTGAGATTTTTCTGCAACACCAACAGCAAACCCAGCCAAATCATAGTCATCTTCACCATACATACCCGGCATTTCAGCTGTTTCGCCACCGATAAGGGCTGCACCAGCTTGCACACACCCTTCGGCTACCCCAGCAACCACTTGTTCTAGTTTAGCTGGTTCATTTT
Source organism: Streptococcus parasanguinis (assembly GCF_040908565.1). Classification (GTDB taxonomy): domain Bacteria; phylum Bacillota; class Bacilli; order Lactobacillales; family Streptococcaceae; genus Streptococcus; species Streptococcus parasanguinis_AC. Next base: position 98,876 of record NZ_JBDGEA010000005.1, read on the forward strand.
TACCAGTTGCTACGTAGTCCAAGAAGTAGAGGGGCTCCGCACCTGCAGCGATGATATCGTTGACACACATAGCCACACAGTCTTGACCAATCGTATCGTGTTTGTCGTACTTGATAGCTAGCATCAGCTTAGTACCAACACCATCTGTACCTGAGATCAAAACAGGCTCTTTGACACCTGTTTTTGAAAGGTCAAACATACCACCGAAACCACCAAGAGCTCCCATAACACCCGCACGTTCTGTACGTGCTACGTGTTTTTTGATCCGTTCAACAACTTCATAACCCGCTTCAACATCCACACCAGACTGCGCATAAGCATTTTTATTTGTCATTTGTTTATTCCTTTTCTTTTGCACTGCTCTTAATAGAAAGAAGTATGTTCTTTCAAACTTTCTACATAGCGTTCTTCGTAGTCATACAAAGGCGTAGGATATTTTCCATCAAAGTAAGCCACACAAAGACCGCCATTCGGGGCATCTGTATCGATTCCAATAGAATCAATCAAACCATCGATTGACAAATACGTCAAGCTATCTGCACCAATGATTTCGCGTGTTTCCTCTACTGTATGATTAGCAGCAATCAATTCCTTACGTGTTTGAATATCGATCCCGTAGAAACATGGATAAGCCAGAGCTGGACTACCGATTGCTACGTGAACCTCTGTTGCTCCTGCTTCTTTTAGCAAATTAACGATACGACGTGAGGTCGTCCCACGTACGATAGAATCATCGATCATAACAACCCGTTTGCCTTTCACGACACCGGATACGGCAGAGAGCTTCATACGAACCCCTTGCTCACGCAATTCTTGTGTTGGTTGGATAAAAGTACGTTGAGTGTATTGGTTTTTAATCAAGCCCATTTCATTTGGTAGGCCAGATTCTTCCGCAAATCCCATGGCTGCGCTAAGTGATGAATTAGGCACACCGACCACAATATCTGCTTCATGTTTAAATTCACGTGCCAATTGAGCCCCCATACGTTTACGGGCTGTATGGACATTCACGCCTTGGATATTGGAGTCAGGACGGGCAAAGTAGATATACTCCATCGAGCAAACAGCCAATTGGGTGTCCGTTGTATAGTTATCGTAAGTAATGCCATTATCATCAATGATAACAACCTCACCTGGATTCACATCGCGGATCCACTCAGCACCAACCACTTCAAAAGCACAGGTTTCAGAGGAAACTACGATTGCGCCATTGGCCATTTTCCCAATCGAAAGAGGACGGAAACCATTTGGATCCAAGGCCGCAATCAGCTTATCTTCCAGCATGAGAAGGTAAGCAAATCCACCTTTCACCGTATTCAAGGCTTCTTTCACCTTACCCATGAAGGATGGGTTGTGGCTCCGACGAATCAAGTGTGCCAAGATTTCTGAATCAGAAGTTGAGCTAAAGATCGCTCCGTTATTTTCTAACTCCCGTTTGAGGGACTTGGCATTGGTCAAATTCCCGTTGTGAGCAAGTCCAAACTGGGTATCATGAAAGCGAAAGAGGAAAGGCTGGATGTTATCCACCGAAGCTTCCCCAGCTGTCGCATAGCGAACATGTCCAATCGCACCCGTACCTGTCAACTTATCCAAGTTAGCAGGATTTCGAAACACCTCTGAGAGAAGCCCCGTATCACGATACCGTTTTAATTGACCCGCATCATTTGAAAGGATCCCTGCCCCTTCTTGACCACGGTGTTGAAGACTGTGTAATCCGAAATAAGTCAGTTTTGCAGCATCTGGGTGTCCCCAGATCCCAAAAATACCACATTCTTCATTAAGAGATTTAACTTCGTATGTCATTTTTTATACCTTTTATTTTCCAGTAAAGTATTTAACCGCTGACGCAAAGAGATGTTGATCTTTATTTCCTGGAATATTTTGGAAGAGACCGTCTTCAAAACGTTCTGAGTGTCCCATCTTCCCGATGATTTGACCGTTCTTACTTGTGATACCTTCAATAGCATTAACAGATCCGTTAGGATTGTATTTAGAATCCATGCTTGGATTACCTTCGAAGTCAACATATTGGGTAAAGATTTGACCATTGTCACGAAGCTCTGCAAATTCTTCAGCTGTCACGACAAACTTCCCTTCACCGTGTGATACTGGGATGGCATGGATGTCACCAACTTTCACGCCTGCAAGCCATGGTGAGTTCGTGTTGGCAATCCGTGTTTCAACCATCTTAGCCACGTGTTGGTTGGCATCATTGTAGAAGAGGGTTGGGCTAGTACTGCTTGCATCCTCAAAGTTACCGTATGGAAGAAGACCTGATTTGACAAGAGCTTGGAATCCGTTACAGATACCAATAATTAAACCACCACCTTCGATGAAGCTATCGATAGCTGCACGTACTTTTTCATTGAGCAAGATGTTCACGATAAATTTAGCTGATCCATCTGGTTCATCGGCTGCTGAGAAGCCACCTGCAAAGAAAATAATATTAGCTTTTTCGATGTTGTCAACCATAGTGTCAACGGACTTGACAATTGCTTCTTCATTCAGTGTGACAAATGGTACCAAGTTGACTGTTGCACCTTCTTTTTCAAAGGCCTTAGCTGAATCGTACTCAGAGTTCGTACCCGGGAATACTGGGATGTAAACCACTGGTGTCTCAACTGTTTCTTTAGCTTTGATAACAGCATCTGATGCCACAGCAGGTACTTCTTCCAACTCAGTTGCTTGTGCAAATTCCGTCGGATAAACCTCTTCCAATTTACCTTGGAAGGCACTGTCAAGTTTGTGTCCATCAAGCGTTACACCATTGACAGTAAGTGTAAAGTCAGCTGCTGTTTGTCCAATCTTGGTAATACCTACAATTTCTTCAGGCGATGTGAAGATGAATCCACCCAATTGGGCTGTCAAGCTGGTGTCAAGGTCAGCTAATTCAACAGTAGCTCCAATATGGTTCCCAAATGTTGCAAGTGCAAGAGCTTCAAGGACACCTCCATATTTGACAGCTGATGCAGATGTGACTTTATGATTAGCTTGGATGGCTTCAAATTGAGCAAAGTTAGACTTGATGAGATCGAAGTCGATTTCTTGTGCTAAAGCTTGACCTGGAATATAGTAAATATTTTCACCAGCAGTTTTAAATTCTGGAGAAAGAACTTTACGACTATCTGCTGTTGTCACCCCAAAAGCAACCAAGGTTGGTGGTACTGTTAATTCTTCAAAGGTACCAGACATAGAGTCCTTCCCACCGATAGATGGCAACCCAAGTTGAATCTGAGCTTCAATGGATCCAAGAAGAGCCGCTACTGGTTGACCAAAACGCTCTGCTTGTTTATCCATCCGCTCGAAGTACTCTTGGTAAGAGAAACGAGCCTTAGACCAGTTTGCACCAGCAGCAACCAAACGAGCAGTTGCTTCGATAACTGCATAAGCCGCACCATGATATGGAGACCATTCTGCCACATAAGGGTTGAAGCCTTGCGCCATGACAGAGGCAGTTGTTGTCACACCATGTTGAACTGGCAATTTCTGTACAGAAGCTTCCGTTGGTGTGATTTGGTAGCGACCACCAAGTGGGTGATTGACTGTTGAACGACCAACTGAGCTATCAAAGATCGTTTGTAACCCTTTTTGACTGGCATGGTTCAGGTCAGCCAAGACTTCAAGCGTATCTGCCTCAAGGGTCTCAGCAGATGTTTGACGTTCTTCTGGAAGCTTGACATCCTTGTCAACCACCTTAGCATTTACAACCACACGTACACCGTTTGTATCAAGGAAACGACGTTCCAAATCAACGATGGTTTCCCCATTCCAGTGCATGACAAGATTTGGTTTTTCAGTCACTGTCGCAACAACAACAGCGTCAATATTTTCTTTATTACATGCTGCAACGAAGGCGTCTACGTCTTCTGGACGAACTACAACGGCCATCCGTTCTTGAGATTCAGAGATAGCAATTTCGGTACCGTTCAAACCTTGGTATTTCAATGGCACTTTGTCTAAATCAATTTCAAGACCATCTGCCAATTCACCGATCGCCACACAGACACCACCAGCACCAAAGTCATTTGATTTCTTGATCAGACGTGTCACTTCCCCATTGCGGAAAAGACGTTGAATCTTACGTTCTTCGATGGCATTCCCTTTTTGAACCTCAGCACCAGCTGTTTCAACAGATTCAACCGTTTGAACTTTAGAAGAACCTGTCGCACCACCGACACCGTCACGTCCAGTCTTACCACCGAGCAAGATAATCACATCCCCTGCTTCAGGTTTTTCACGGACAACATTTTCCTTAGGAGCCGCACCGACAACGGCACCTAGCTCCATACGCTTAGCAACGAAACCTGGGTGGAAGTATTCACGAACATAAGTTGTTGCAAGACCAATTTGGTTACCATATGAAGAATAACCGTGGGCTGCTGTTTTAGAAATCACTTGTTGTGGTAATTTACCAGCACGAGTTTCAGCAATTGGTGTTGTAATATCACCAGCACCTGAGATACGCATGGCTTGATAAACATAGGAACGACCTGACAATGGGTCACGAATGGCCCCACCGATACAAGTAGCAGCCCCACCAAATGGTTCGATCTCCGTTGGGTGGTTGTGGGTTTCGTTCTTGAACATGAGAAGCCATGGCTCTTTCACACCATTGACATCCACTTCAATTTCAACAGAGCAGGCATTGATTTCATCAGACACTTCCATGTCGTCCAAACGACCATTGGCACGCTCATAACGACCAAAAATAGTCGCCATATCCATCAAGGTTTGAGGTTTTTCTGTACGTCCCAACTCATCACGCATGGCAATATACTTGTCATAAGTCGCTTGCAATTGTTTTTCAAATTTAGAAGCTGAGAAGTCGATATTTTTCAACTCAGTCTCGAAAGTAGTATGACGACAGTGGTCAGACCAGTAAGTATCCAAAACCTTAAGCTCAGTTTCAGTTGGCACACGTCCAATAGACTTGAAGTAATCTTGAATAAAGAGAAGGTCATCCACTTCCATTGCCAATCCTTGCTCTGCCTTATACTTAGCAAAATCTTCTGCCGTATAGCTTTCAAAGAAATCCAAGCTTGGAATGGTCTTGTCAGACTCAGAGAAATCCTGTTTAGCAATGCCAACAGTGATGTCTTTGAAACGAGAATCCACTGGGTTCAAGAGGTAGTTTTTGACAGCTTCCAACTCATTCGCATCAATATCCTTGTTGACCAAGTAAAGTTGCGCTGTATTCACTGTTACATCATTTGAACTACCAAGCAAAAGCAAAGCTTCTTGTGAAGATGCCGCACGTTGGTCAAATTGACCAGGCAAACTTTCGATCGCAAAGAAAGCATGCTTTTCAAGATCAGCCTGAACCGCAGCTTCATCCAAAACAGTATCGGTCACTTGCTCAGAGAAGATATGTTTTTCCGCACGCGCAAACAAATCCTCTGCCAAATTAAAGACATCATAAACTTGAACAATCCGAAGATCCTTCAACGTTTTCAACTGAAGATTATGCTGCAATTCTTTTACTAAAGAGTCCGATTTCACACGAAAATCAGCTTTTTTCTCAACGAAAATACGTTTATCCATTTTATTTCCTTTATTTCTATTCAAACATGTTATCGAAGACGAAGGTTTTCTATTTCAAAAAGATCACTTCAAACCTTGCAATTTTTCCAATACAACTTCATAAACATCTGTCAAGCTACCAAGATCACGACGGAGTGAAAAGGTCTAGTAGTCCTTGTCAGCCTGAGTCCTTTTACTTGAAAGACGAAGGTTTTCCGTTTCAAAAAGATTACTTCAAGCCTTGTAATTTCTCCAACACAACCTGATATACATCCGTTAGACTGCCCAAATCTCTACGGAAAACATCCTTGTCCATGTGGTGCCCTTCCGCATCCCAAAGGCGGCAGTTATCTGGAGAGAATTCGTCTGCCAAGATAATCTTGCCATCCTTATCAAAACCAAATTCCAATTTGAAGTCAATCAAACGAAGACCAATTTGTGCAAACCAATCTTTCAGCAATTCATTGATACGACGCGTTTCTTCCTTAATATAAGCAATTTGTTCATCATTGGCAATATCCAAAAACTTCACATGCTCGTCATTGATGAATGGATCGTCCAACTCATCGTTTTTATAGTAAAATTCAACGATTGGAGTTTCCAAATCCAAACCTTCTTCAACGCCAAAACGTTTAGAAAAAGAACCCGCAGTAACATTACGAAGAACAACTTCCAAAGGAATGATTTTCACTTTCTTGTTGAGTTGTTCGGTATCAGAGATACGTTCGATAAAGTGCGTCGCTACTCCCGCAGCATTCAATTTTTCAAAAATAAGAGACGAAATCTGATTATTTAGCACACCTTTTCCCTTAATAGTCTCCTTACGAGCCCCATTTAGCATGGTTGCCTGATCCTTATAGACCGACTTAATCACATTTTCGTCCTCAGTAGTATAGATATCCTTAGCTTTTCCAGTATAAATCAGTTGATTGGTCATGACTTTGTTCGCCTTTCGTATTTTATCACCTTCATTCTATCACATACAAAGTGGATTTTCAATAAATTTCCGTACAATATAGGCAGAAACCGAATGAAAAGGACAGAAAAAAAGATCATCCAGAACAATCTCTGAACGATCCCTTTTAAACTAGTTACTAGCAGTTCGTTTTTCGATATAGTCAACGACATCTCCTACCGTGTTAAAGTCATCAATAGCCTTGTCTGGAATCTCCAATTGGTATTCATCCTCAAGATTGATAATAAATTCCATCAATTCAACAGAGTCGGCTTGTAAATCCTTGCGCAAATCTGATTTCAAAGAAACTTGGAAATCAGGTCCCTTGCGGTCTTTGAGAAATTCCTCAATTGTAGCTAAAATTTCGTTTTGTTTACTCATACATTATCCTTCCTTCGATAATTCCTTCACTGATTTTCCAACAACATCTGTCTCTAACATAGTCCGAATCTGACGAATGGTACTATAGACTGCTTTTGCATCACTCGAACCATGCGTTTTAACAACAGGTGCTTGAAGGCCAAATAAAACCGCTCCTCCAACATCTGAGAAATCCAAGGTTTGTTTCAATGATTTCAACCGGTCCTTGAGGAGAAAAGCTCCTAGTTTCGCCTTCCAGTTTCCTGTGGCAATTGCTTGTTTCAATTGCTTCAAGATCCCAAAAGCCGTTCCTTCCATCGTTTTCAAGACAGCGTTTCCCGTGAAACCATCCGCCACAACGACATCAGCAACGCCATCCATCAAGTCACGCGCTTCCACGTTTCCAACAAAATGAATCGACTCATCCTCAGATAACAATTGGTAGGTTTCCTTGCGCAAAGGATCTCCTTTACTAGCTTCTGTCCCATTGTTCAATAGACCCACGCGAGGTTTTTGAATCCCACGAACATTTTCAGCATAGTAGGATCCCATCACAGCATACTGATGCAAGTGCTCTGGTGTATTTTCCGCATTGGCCCCTAAGTCTAGCATATCATAGCCACGACCATCAACCGTTGGAAGTGTCGACATCAAGCCAGGGCGTTCCACCCCTTTGATGCGGCCAACGATAAAGAAACCAGCCGCCAATAGCGCACCTGTATTTCCTGCAGATAGCATTGCATCGACCTTACCATCCTTCACATCCTTGGCAGCTAAGACCATCGAAGCCTGTTTTTTCCGACGAATGGCCCGCGTTGGCTCATCATCTGAATCGATTTTTTCTTCCGTATGCACAATCGATACACGTTCTGTTGCGGTTAAATAGTCTTTGATTTTTGCCTCATCGCCATACAAGACAATCTCAATATCATCAAAATCACGAATGGCTTGATTCACGCCTTCAACCAAGGCTTGAGGTGCATTATCGCCCCCCATTGCATCTACTGCAATTTTTTTCATGTTTCACCTCCAGATGAATCTTTCATAATCGCTCCCCAATCACTCAAGGAATCGATAAACTTTTTAGCTTTTAAATGGATCCCTACATACTCCTCATACAACTGATCCATCGCCTGACGCAGAGCTACTTTCATCTCTGCTTGTAGGGAGATCGTCTCTAACTCACTGAATCGTACTGCTTGAAACTGATCCAATAAATAGAGAACATTCGGATGCCAGTGAGCGCGTCTCTCATCCTGATCATAGTGATCCGGACAAAGCACCCCACTATAGCGAAAAGAGTAATCAAAAGGAAGTCCAACCCGATGACAGAAACAGCATTCATGCAGATTCAAGATAACTCCAAATCGTGATAGAATCTGAATCTCAAAAATATTGGTTAAAACCTCATAATCCAGTCCCTCTTCCATCAAAGACAAGGTCTTTTCCAAAAAAGCAAACAGGGCTGGATCCACCTGATTATCCTGAATACTTGCATCCGCAAGCGCCAGAACATAGGTCGCATAAGAAAGGGCAAAAAGATCTGCATTAATTTTCTTATAAACCTGCACATCTTGAAAATCATCAATATAACTCAACCCATCATCATTGATTTTCAACAACATATCTGCCGTTACCAAAGGTTGTAACATAGGATTCAACCGTGATTTTCCCGCATGTTTCACAAAAAACATCCGCTTCCCTGACTTCTCTGTGAAGATTTTGACCAGCTTGTCATCCTCACGAAACTCCCGATTATACAGGACAATTCCCCGGGTCTCAATTGACTCCAGCATGTTCTTCCATATACTCCTTCAAGCGTTTCATTGCTTCCTTGATAACCTCCATGCTGGCTGCATACGACAAACGCACATAGCCTTCACCATATTGACCAAAAGCAGCACCAGGAATGAAAGCAACCGCTTTTTCACGCGCAAAATCTTGCAAGAAAGCAAAGGAATCTTGGTTGTAACCAGCTGGGATTTTAGCAAAAATATAGAAGGCTCCATCTGGCTTAATCATCTCAAACCCAAGCGCGGACATCTGTTCGATAATATAATCCCGACGTTTCACATATTCCTTCTTCATCGGTTCCGCATCATCCCGACCAGCAGTCAAGGCCTCAATCGCAGCATACTGGTTCATGGTTCCAGCAGCCGTTACCAAATACTGATGGCTCTTGATGAGTTGGGCCGTCAATGCAGCAGGCGCAAAGATAAAGCCAAGCCGCCAGCCTGTCATGGCATGAGATTTAGACAAGCCATTAATAACAATGGTCTGTTCAGGAATAAAGGAGGCCATAGAGACATGCGCTTCTCCAGTATAAGTCAACTCTGAATAGACTTCATCACAAATCACAAAGACTTCATATTTTTTTAAGACAGCAGCTAATTCTGCCATCTGTTCGCGCGAATAAGTGACACCCGTTGGATTAGCTGGATAATTGAGAATAACAGCCTTCAATTTTTCACCCTGCTCTAGAATCGCCTTTTCCAACTTTTCAGGAGTCAAGACAAAACGATCTGCTGTCGTATCAATTTCAACAATCTCCGCCCCAACCAGATTCACAATAGGCTCATAACCCGGATAAGCCGGTGCAGGAAGAAGCACCACATCTCCAGGCTCCAAAATCGCTGTCAAGGTTGCAGATAGAGCTTCAGTCGCACCGATCGTCACCAATATCTCATCTTCAGGACGATAGTGAATACCATATTTATCCGCTACAAATTGACTCGCAGCCTCACGCAAAGCCAGCAAACCACTCATTCCTGTATAATGACTAAAGTTCGCATCAATGGCAGCCTTTCCAGCTTCTTTCACATGTTCAGGAGTTGTAAAATCCGGTTCCCCCAAAGTCAAACGCAAGACACCAGGAATGGAAGAAATTGATTGATCGAACTGACGAATCAAAGATACTTCAATCCGATTGAGATTTTTATTAAACCGTTTCGTTAAATCCATAATCCACCTCCAAAAACAATTATATTCATTATACTATAAATAGAACCCCATCGCAAAAGAACAGGTAAACAAAAAGCCCCCACTTCAGATTTTCCCACGCAGTAGGGCCAAATTTTACGAATTATATAAGTGAAAACTACTAAAGGAGAACACTTATGCCCACTCAACTCAGACACCCAGATCTATCCCCAACCATGGACTTAATTGCCAAAAAGATCTTCCACAAACAACACCTAACAGCCGATTTCATCCGAAGCGTCCTCAATATTCCCGTTGTTTCCGTTGAAATACTCGATGGCACCCAGATTCAATTAGCCGAATATGACCATCCAAATTTCTATACAGCCGTAGATGTTTGCGCCAAACTTGAAGACGGTACACAAGTGATCATTGAAGTTCAAGTCACTAAACAGCGCTCATTTTTCAATCGTATGCTTGCCTATTTAGCCAATCAAATTACTGATAACTTAAAACGTTTAAAAACCGATCAAAATAAGACCCACACCCTCTACTCCAAGATGGATCCTGTGTACTGTATCGCGATTCTTGAAAAAGAACACTTTGATGATGATCGAGCTTTTCATACCCTCTCCCTTTATGATGAGGAAACCTTGACTCCCGTCTATTCAGATTTTCACGGAAGTACTCAGCGACCACCAATGAAATTTGCATTCCTAGAACTGAACAAGTATAATAAAGATAGGATTACAGAATACCACTTACAAAAATGGTTCGAATTTTTCTCAAACAAACCCTTTGATATCGAGATGGATCCCGTGATCAAAGAAGCAGAAGAATTACTAGACCAAAACCAATGGACAGAGGAGGAAAAAAGAATGTTTGATCAAGAACGTAGAAACCGTGACCTCTACGAAGGTGCCATCGCCCAAGCCACCTACGACGGACAACAATTGGGAATTCAAAAATCTAAAACGGAGATGGCAAAAGCCATGTTAAAAGACAAACTGGATATTTCCTTCATCGCCAAATACACTGGCTTAACCCAACAAGAACTCCAACAACTTACCCAAACTACTCACATATAACAAAAAGGCCTAGCACTGCTAAGCCTTTATTTTTTATTGTTGGCCACGTGTTGCCACATATTTCAATTGATCTGCATGTTTTGCCACAAAATCCTTCATTTCTGAATCAGGAATTCGACGAAGGTAGAGGTTAGAACGAATGGTTTCATCCTCTTCACGACAAGTTGACAATACTAAATACTTATCAGATGCTTTGATCTTGATATTAGGATTCTTCGTACGAGCTGACTCATAGATATTCTTCAACTGAGTGGTGAAATCTTTATCATCTTTAAAACTTGTACGGTAGAAAGCAGTATCCTCTGGGACAATAACCAAGCCCATTACTTCATAGTAGTATTTCCGCTCTGGTGTCTCAATCACAACATACGGATGTTGGTCCAAATACTCTTGTTTGTCATAGTAATTGACATCATTAAACATGCGATGATCGCCGACCTTACTACCACGAGCATGACCAAACAGCCAAGTCAAACGATCACTGAAGTCTTTCTTGTTGTCCATATCCATGAAGACTGTCCCCATGTATGGTTCATTTCCACCATCAAACGTCTTATTCAAATAAGTTTCATTATCAGTAGTTTGGACAACAGGTTCATCCAACTCAGTACCTGGTGCATAGACATAAGCAATTGCTTCAGGGTTAACAGCTGTTAACTGAGCAAAACGATTTTTCAAGTAATCTTTTTCTTCTTGACTTGGTTCATATTTAGTTTCTTGCTTGGTTGAACTTGTTCCAGTTGTTTTTTTAGCCGTGTTAGATGACTTACTTCCTCCAAATGGATTAAAGAAAATAAATCCAGCAACAAGCACAACAACCGCAACAAAAGCAGCAGTCACAAGGCCTAATTTAGTTGAACTTTTTTCCCCAGCTCTTTTCATTGATTGATCTCCTCTTGATGATCTTTTCTAAAAAATAACACTGAACCCGAAGGTCCAGTGATATTTTACGAGCTAATTAATAATTAAATTATTTAACTGCGCTTGTTTTTGGAAGAGCTTTACCAGCTTGAGCTGAAGATGCTTTACCAGCTTTAGCTGCTTCTCCACCTTTGTTTTCAGTTTTTTGAGCTTCTGATTTAGCTTCTGATTTAGCTTCTTCTTTAGATCCGTTAGCAGTACCTGGTTTGTTATCGCTACCTGGAGTATAGTTAGGGTTCAAGTAGCTATCAGTTTTTTCGATTACAAGGTATGCGTTAGTGAACATGTCACCACCTACAACGATTGAACCTTCTTGGTTAGGGTTTTGGAAGTAACCTTTAGGTGCTGCTGCCACACGGTAACGAACAACTGTTCCAGCAGGTGCTGCAATTGAAGCATCACCATTTGCATCTGTAACTGCTTGTGAAGCAACTCCGTTTACAAGGAAGTCAACTGTAACACCAGCAACTGGAGCACCTACGCGGTCTTTAACGTTGATACGAGCATGTGTTCCGTTTGGTACAACACGTTTTGGAGTTCCGTCAGGATTAAGATTGTTTCCAGCGTCGCGTGGGTTTTCTTGTGGAGCTGTTGCTGTTGAATTATCTTTAATAATTTCGCTACGTCCAATTTCTTCACCAGCTTTATTGTAATAAACTTTGTATTCTTTTCCTGATACAGTTACTACTGCAGTTTTAGCAGTATCAAGATCTTGTTCTGCAAATGCTGGTGCTGCTGCAGCAAATACTGCAAGAGCTGCTACTGATGATAATAAAACTTTTTTCATTGTTTTATCTCCTTTTTTCTTTTCAAAAATTATTCGTTACTTCGTAACTATGACTAGTATACTAGGATATTCTTCCCATGTCAAGACTTTTTCTTTAAAAATTTAAAAAAAATTTAAGGTTTTGATCTATTTGAAAGATGAAAGTACGAATGCGTAACATTTCTAAACGAATCCTATTTTACCACTTCATTTTTAGGTAATCGTTTCTTGGGCAAACTAGAATCTACCTTGGCTTCTAATTCTTGAGCTGACTTGACCAGTTCTTTTCGCTTCTTTTCTTTTTTTAGCTCTTGCCACCATTGTCTGATTCCCATTTATACTTCCTCCTATACAAAAGAGACCAGTTTCCCAGCCTCCTTATTGTTAACATTTTTTGGCATTTCCGATTTCAAATAGAGGGGAAAGCGGACGATTTTCATGAATACGCACAATTGCTTCAGCAAGCAGTTTAGCAATTGAAATTTGCTCAATCTTGTCAATTAATCGTTCTTCCGGTAGATAAATCGTATCCAATACCACCAACTTCTTAATGGCTGATTTTTGAATATTATCTAAGGCTGGTCCAGATAGAACAGGGTGAGTACAGCTTGCATAAACTTCAACAGCACCCGCTTCAGCAAGGGCATCCGCTGCATGACAGATTGTACCAGCTGTATCAATCATATCATCAATCAAAATACAAGTTTTACCTTCAACACTTCCAATGATATTCATCACTTCACTCGTATTCATCTTATCGACACTTCGACGTTTATCAATAATTGCAATCGGTGTCTTCAAAAATTCAGCTAATTTCCGAGCACGAGTCACACCACCATGGTCTGGACTGACCACAACATAGTCTTTTCCAATCATCCCGCGACGTTCGAAATAGTCTGCGATCAAAGGCGCCCCCATCAAGTGGTCAACAGGAATATCAAAGAAGCCTTGAATTTGAGCAGCGTGCAAATCAATTGTCAACAGACGATCAACTCCAGCAACCTCAAGCATATTGGCTACCAACTTAGAAGTGATTGGTTCACGAGCTCGAGCTTTCCGGTCTTGACGAGCATAGCCATAATACGGCATCACCACATTAATGGATTGCGCACTTGCCCGTTTCAAGGCATCCACCATAATCAAAATTTCCATTAGATTATCGTTAACTGGTGAGCTAGTAGATTGCAAAATATAAACATCTTTTCCACGAATCGATTCTTCAATATTGACCTGAATTTCTCCATCAGAAAATTGACGAACCGTTGACTTTCCAAGTGGTAGTCCCATTTCACGAGACACACGTTGAGCCAATTCTTGATTTGACGACAAAGCAAAGAGCATTAAATCAGAAAATGACATGATTTCCTCCAGTAAAATCTAAAAACCGTATTGTACAGTCAGCACAAATTTCTCCTGTAACCATTTTAACGCTTTTTAAGCAAATATTCAAATATTAATTTATGGACTTGGTAAAATCTAACACTGCCTCTATTCATTCAAAAAAAGAAGCAGAACCAATGTTCTACTTCCGCATTATTCTTAGTTTGGATATATATAAGTCACAGTACCTTGAGCGGTAGTTGGGTTAAACCAACCACGGTAGTTACCAATGCTACGGATACCATTATAGTTAGACTCAGAAACTTGGATGCTTGTTGTAGATTGAACGGCTGTAACAACTGCTACGTGTCCATATCCACCATCATTCCAACATGCAATTGCACCAACTTGTGGTTGAGAACCTGTACGGAATCCTGCTGCTGCTGCACTTGCTGCCCATTGTCCACCATTACCCCAGTAATCACCTGCCCATGGAGCCAATGTCTTCGCACCCCATGTACATTCACCAACTGGATAAGATGATGCAGATGTACTATAAGTTGGACGAGAAGTAGTTGCTACTGGTGCAGCCGCAGCTTGAGTTTGAACAGCAGGTTGAGCTACTGCTTGAGTTTGTGTAGCCGCTGGTGTTGCAGCAGGTGTTTGAGCCGCTGCCTGAACTTGTGCTTGAAGAGTTGTATTAGCAGAAGCTTTTACAGCTGCTTGTTGTTCTTTTTGTTTTGCACGGTAAGCTGCCTCAGCTGCTGCCGCTGCTGCCGCTGCTTTTTCAGCTTCCGCTTTTTGTTGCAACAAAGCATTCTTTTCGTTTTCAGCAGTTGATTTTTCAGCAGCCAAGTTCAATTGTGCTACTTTCAACTCAGCTTCTTTTGTTGACAAAGCTTGCGCATCATCTTCTAATTGCTGTTTGTTTGCAATGACAGTATTGATAGCATCGTTGTTTTCTTTTTGTTTTTGTGCAATATCTTCTTTATCACGTTTTTGCTCTTGCAACATTTTGTTGTTAGCATCTGCAATTTCATTCATAGCAGAAATACGCGAAATCGCTTCTGTCAAAGATCCGGAGCTAACAATCGCATTAATATAGCTTGTTGCAGTCCCTGTTGTTTGGGCACTACGTGCTTGGTTTTCAAGTGATTCTTGACGAGCAACAATATTTTTTGACAACTCATCAATTTCAGCTGACAACTTTTCAGATTCTTCATTTAAGCGATCATTCTCAGCTTGAAGATCCTCTTGTTGTTTTTTGATTTCTGATACTTGACCTTGAATTTGGTCTACTTGCGCTTGCGCACTTTGTTGTTGTTGATTAATACTATTGATTTTGTTATCTTGAGCAGCAATCTTATCATCTGTTGAATCAGCTGATACACCAGCTACAACAGCACCTTGTGATAAAGCAACTGTACTCAATAAGATTGTGGCAAATAATTTTTTCTTCATTAGATAAATATTCCCTTTCTAATAAGACACTAACTAGTATAACAAATTTTTTGAAAATTTATATTACGCTATTGTTACATTTTTATTTCGAGTTTATAAATAAATCTTTTCAAGTAAAGGCTGTAACACGATCATTAGAAGCACATTCAAAATTAAACTAGGCGCAATTTGATAGATAATTAGAGTAATCCAGTTGAATTTTATACCAATAAAAATAATCAGAAGAAGATTGGTTGAAATCTGAAATATTAGAATCGTTAATAAAAATGTAAAAAAACGAGTCAATCGATTGACTAAAATAATCTGATTACACCGATAAAAAATCACCTGTAGTAAAGGAAATACTAGAAATGCAATTCCTAGAGTGTGTAAAAAATACACGTCAAAACAAAAACCAAAGAAGACTCCCCACCAAATACTAGCTATCTCAGAGAAATAGAGACTCAATAACATAAAACCATATAGAAACAAAAATGAAGTAGGTTCAAAGGAGTTTGGACAAAAACGAGTAATAAGAAAAGAGATCTGCCCATCAACAAATAAAGATAAGAATAAGATTAAAGGGAAAAAATGGTACTTACGTATGACTTTCACACTACTCTCCAATCAATAGTACATAACGATTGACATCTAAATTAGCCTTTGGTTTCACACGAATTTCTTGCCCTAACTGATCAGATGCCTTTTGAGTAGAAGTCACTGTACCAAGAGGTAAGTCACTACTCTTATATTTTCCTAAACCACTTGTTGAAACCAGAGAACCTTTTTTAATTTCAACTGGATCTCCAATTTGCAACAACCGAAACTCACCTGTCTTCTCGTCATAACCATTTAATAAAGCAAAAATAGATTGACCTTGACTCTCGATTTTAAACGTCAGGTGTTGTGAAGAAATAGTATCTTCAACCAATAATTTCACTTTACTAGAATTTTTCTCAGTACTATCTACTACACCAATGACCCCGCCAGATGAGAGAACAAACATGGAATCAGTAATCCCATCCAAACTACCTTTATCAATTACAAATTCCTGATCCCAAGAACTATAATTACGGTCAATAATCTCACTAACAACTTGTTTAGAACCCGATACAGAATTCTTGATTGACATCAAATCCTTTAACTCTCTATTTTCTGATTTCAAACGGTTAAGTTTTGACTGGTCAATATCCTTTTCATAAAGACGTGACTTTAACGAACGGTTTTCATCATTTAATTCAGATAAATTCTTTAAATCTTTCGCCTTAGATTCCACAACAACAAATGGTACCGATACTGCCTTATCAACAATAGATAATATATCAGAAGATTTTAAAACAATCGAAGTCCTAACAGATGGAAAAAGAAATAAAATTCCTGAAACAGTTAAAACAAACACAAAACTAAAAATTTTAAAAAAACGATTCAAGAACATAGACAAAACCTTCAAAAATATAAAAAATAGTTTGAGATGACATCTCAAACTTCGAAATTATACGGAGAATGGGGGATTCGAACCCCCGCGCCAGTTACCCGACCTAACGATTTAGCAAACCGTCCTCTTCAGCCTCTTGAGTAATTCTCCAAAATGGGCACGAGTGGACTCGAACCACCGACCTCACGCTTATCAGGCGTGCGCTCTAACCACCTGAGCTACGCGCCCAAGTTAAAAACTTGGTAATGAACTAATGTTCAAAGCGGGTGACGAGAATCGAACTCGCGACAACAGCTTGGAAGGCTGTAGTTTTACCACTAAACTACACCCGCTTATTATTAAAAGAAATGGCGCGAGACGGAATCGAACCGCCGACACATGGAGCTTCAATCCATTGCTCTACCAACTGAGCTACCGAGCCAAATTGCGGGAGCAGGATTTGAACCTACGACCTTCGGGTTATGAGCCCGACGAGCTACCGAGCTGCTCCATCCCGCGTTAATTTTAAAAAGGAGGATGTGGGATTCGAACCCACGCACGCTTTTACACGCCTGACGGTTTTCAAGACCGTTCCCTTCAGCCGGACTTGGGTAATCCTCCAAAATATTAATGGACCTTGTAGGACTTGAACCTACGACCACTCGGTTATGAGCCGAGAGCTCTAACCAGCTGAGCTAAAGGTCCAACAAGATCAACAATATAGCGGCGAAGGGGATCGAACCCCCGACCTCCCGGGTATGAACCGGACGCTCTAGCCAGCTGAGCTACACCGCCATAATATCGGGAAGACAGGATTCGAACCTGCGACACCTTGGTCCCAAACCAAGTACTCTACCAAGCTGAGCTACTTC
>NZ_JBDGEA010000006.1:0-107561 GCF_040908565.1 Streptococcus parasanguinis
ATGAAGAAGAGCCGGAGTTGTCAGATGAGGAATTGCTTGGAAGTAACTCAGCCAAGGTCAATGACCCAGTTCGGATGTACTTGAAAGAAATTGGGGTCGTTCCTCTGTTGACCAATGAAGAGGAACAAGAATTGGCCATTCTGGTAGAACAAGGGGACCTGGAAGCCAAGCAGCGTCTAGCAGAAGCCAACCTTCGTTTGGTTGTTTCCATTGCGAAACGCTACGTTGGTCGTGGAATGCAATTTTTGGATTTGATCCAAGAAGGAAATATGGGCTTGATGAAGGCCGTTGATAAGTTTGACTATACCAAAGGGTTTAAGTTCTCAACTTATGCGACTTGGTGGATCCGTCAGGCCATCACTCGTGCCATTGCAGACCAAGCCCGCACCATTCGAATTCCTGTACACATGGTGGAAACCATCAACAAGTTGGTTCGTGAACAACGCAATCTCTTGCAAGAATTGGGACAAGACCCAACGCCTGAACAAATCGCTGAACGCATGGATATGACGCCTGATAAGGTGCGTGAAATCTTGAAGATTGCCCAAGAGCCTGTTTCTTTGGAAACGCCAATCGGGGAAGAAGACGATAGCCATTTGGGAGATTTCATCGAAGATGAAGTGATTGAAAATCCAGTAGACTACACCACTCGAGTGGTTCTACGTGAACAGTTGGATGAAGTCCTCGATACTTTGACAGATCGGGAAGAAAACGTGCTTCGTCTCCGCTTCGGTTTGGATGATGGAAAAATGCGGACCTTGGAAGATGTGGGGAAAGTCTTCAACGTGACCCGTGAACGGATCCGTCAAATAGAAGCCAAAGCCCTTCGCAAACTCCGCCACCCAAGCAGAAGCAAACCATTGCGTGATTTTATTGAGGATTAAAAATGTCCGGGGGACATTTTTAACCCGAGCCGAGAAATTCGGAAGCGAGGAATGTCCGGGGGACATTTTTAACCCGAGCCGAGAAATTCGGAAGCGAGGAATGTCCGGGGGACATTTTTAACGGTCGCCTAGAAATGAAGAAGCGACCTAGGTCCAGTGGACATTTTTAACGGTCGCCAAGAAATGAAAAAGCGACCTAGGTCCAGTGGACATTTTTAACGGTCACCAAGATATGAGAACATAGCAAGGTTTAGTGAGTTTTATAAACCTAGTATATCGAATGATAATAGCACAAAAAGGAAGTAGCAAATGGCTTATACAACTGAGCAAATTGAAGGAATTAAAAATAAAATCTTAAATGCTTTGGAAGAAGTAATTGATCCGGAACTAGGGATTGATATTGTCAATTTAGGTCTAGTCTATGAGATCCATTTTGACGGAGAAACTGGAGCAACCATCATTGATATGACCTTGACGACCATGGGGTGCCCATTGGCAGATCTGCTAACGGATCAAATCCATGATGTTTTAGCAGAAGTAGAAGAAGTAACATCGGTGGATGTGAAGTTGGTCTGGTACCCTGCTTGGACGGTTGAAAAGATGAGCCGTTATGCACGGATCGCACTTGGAATTAGTTAAAAATTCTATTCATCAAAATAAATTAGAGGTTAGGGGCTTCCCTAACCTCTGATTTGTTTACACCTGTATTCTTGAGCAACCATTTACAAATTATTAGTAAATTTTCAGATAAAGTTGCAATCATCAAAGCGACAAGGTATAATAACATAAATAGAAAATAAAGGAGATTTACATGAATCAGTATCCTTTGGTCTACTTGGACCATGTGACAAAGAATTATGGGCATGAAGTTGCTCTCATGGATGTTAGTTTAAATATCCAACCTGGCCGTATTATTGGTCTCTTGGGCCCTAATGGTAGCGGGAAAACAACCATCATTAAACTGATTAATGGTTTGTTGCAACCAAGTCTTGGAAATATCTATATCCATGGACAATTACCTTCCCCGGCGTCTAAAAAAGTTGTTTCTTATTTGCCAGATACCACTTACCTGAATGAAAACATAAAAATTAATGATGCTATTCGTTATTTCCAAGATTTTTATACAGATTTTAACGTACAACGTGCTTACCAGTTGCTCAACGATTTGCATTTGCATCCAAATCAAAAATTGAATACACTCTCAAAAGGGAATAAGGAAAAAGTGCAATTGATTTTGGTGATGAGTCGTGAAGCTGACTTGTATGTTCTTGATGAACCAATCGGTGGAGTTGACCCAGCGGCGCGTGATTATATTTTGCGGACCATTATTCAAAACAGACGTCCAAACTCTTCAGTCTTAATTTCTACTCACTTGATTGCTGATATCGAGCAGGTTTTAGATGAAGCTATTTTCATCAACCAAGGAAGAATTCTTTTGCATGAAAATACGACCGTTTTACGCAATCAACACGGAAAATCAATCGATGAGATCTTCCGTGATCAATTCCGTGTTTATTAGGAGGAACCCATGTTTGGTAAATTATTAAAATACGAATTTAAGTCAACAGGGAAATGGTATTTGTTAATCACCCTGATTGCCTTGGGAATGTCAGTCTTAGCAGGAGTATTTGGTGGAAATAGTAGCACAGATATTCAAAATTATGGGACTAATACCCGTGAAGTGGTTGAAGGGATCTTTGCACTGATTCTTGTAATAGGGATCGTAGGTCTCTATCTCAGTAACTACTATATTATTATTCGTCGTTTCTATACGAACCTATATGGACGTGAGGGATATTTGACGTGGACCCTTCCGGCTAGCCCACATGCGATTCTCTTATCTAAATTTTTTGGGGCTTTGATAGCCAGTCTCTACTGTCTATTTCTTCTCTTTGTTAGTGGATTTGTTACTCTGTTAGTTATGGGTTCTGTGATGGGAAGAGAACTTACTCCAGTATTTACTCTTTTATCTAACATTTTTGGAGATTCCTTTATTATTTGGTTGATTGTATGGTGGATCTTTACAACAGCTTCAGGGATCTTGATGTTTTATGTGTCGATTGCACTTGGGCAACTGTTCCAAAATCGTCGAGGCCTTAAAGCTATTTTGTTTGGTTTCCTCTTGTGCCTTGTTTTAAGTATTATTGGTTCGATCTTTAATCCTTTCAAAGATTCTGTGAATGTCACGTATGCTTTATTGATTGGAAACTCCGATTATATTGATATTAACTTCATTCCAGGTCTCATTTATGAAGTCATTAAAATTGTTTCTATGTACTTCACCATTCACTATATCAGCAAGTACAAGTTGAATCTTCAATAAGTACAGCAAATTGAGCAAGGAACTTCCCAATGGAAGGTTTCTTGTTCAATTTTTTCTTTTGCATTTTTAGCTAGATTTTGATATACTATTTGTATTCGTTTTGGGGTCGTTACGGATTCGACAGGCATTATGAGGTATATTTTGCAACTCATCTAGCGGATGTAAAACGCCAGTTAAATATAACTGCAAAAAATAATAATTCTTACGCTTTAGCTGCCTAAACACCAGCAGGCGTGACCCGATTCGAATCGCTCGTGTTTGATGACAGGTCTTTATTTTAGCGAGATACGATCTAACTTTGTCTAGGAGTTAGATAAGAGAGTGATAGACTCGCAGGTACAGGGCTTGAGTTATGTGTCATGTAGCTGTTAAAATAAGACATAACCTATGGTTGTAGACAAATATGCTGGCAGGTGTTTGGACGTGGGTTCGACTCCCACCGGCTCCATATATACTTTCTAAAGTTTTCTAAAAGTTTCTAAAACGTTGTAAAAACAACGTTTTTTGTTTTATACTTTCTATTCCTTTTTGAACCTTTTTGAAACCGGCAGACCCAAAAACAGACCCTTTTTTATCCAAAGGGTCTGTTTTTTGTTATTTGTTTAAAAATCAATATAGTTTGCGAATTTCTCACCAATGTCATCCTTAGCCTCTCTGGTGATGTGCGTATAGATGTTCATGGTTGTTTTTAAATCTGAGTGTCCAAGTCTATACTGGACCTGTTTGAGTGTCATTCCAGCTTCGAAGCATAGACTGGCATGTGTATGTCGGAAGCCGTGGATCCTAATAGGACGTACATCCGAATCTTTGACAATTTGTTGTAGCCATTTCCGTGGTAGTGTTCCTGGTATTGGTTTTCCAAATTCATTCTCAAAGATAAAAGTAGTAGTAGGATTCATTTTTCTCCACTCTGTGAGTAGTTCACTTGTCTTTTCGTCCAAGCTGATCAATCGGTTGCTACTTTTGTTTTTTGTAGGACCGACAGATTCCCCGCCAAATCCTCTTGTGATGGCTTTGTTTATGCTCAGAGTGTTATTGGTCCAGTCTTCCCATTTGAGGGCTAAAACCTCCCCTTTTCGAGCTCCTGTAAAGGCTAGAAGACGAAAGAGGACTTTCTTTCTCAGTTCATCTGTTTTGTCTACTAACTCAAGGAAAGATTTCAGTTCCTCCTTGTCGTAAAAATCGCTATCTGTATCTACTTGCTTTCTGACAAGCGTTGTTACACTCTCAACCGGATTGGTGGAGATGTAGCCATGTCTGATAGCGTACTTACATATGTTATTCATCAAGCCTTTCATTTTACGTCCATAAACAAGTTTTTTGGACCATTCATTGACTTGTTCCTGAAGTTGCAGAGGAGTGAGAGTAGAAATCTTCTTATCTCCTAAAGTCGGATAGATATGATTTTTTATATTCCGTTCGGTCTTGATATAGGTGCTATCCTGTACTGTGTCAGCATATTCTTTGAGCCATTTTCCAGCGACTTCCTCAACAGTGATTTCCTTGACAGTGATTTCCTCGCTATTTTCAAGGTCAGCTTGAAGTTGGAGAAGTGCTGCTCTTGCTTTGGCTTTTGTCTGGAAGCCCTGACGCTTCACATACTTATCCTTTCCATTCTCTTTACCGATATAGACCCGGAATTTGTAGGCAGTATCGCCATTTTTCTTTTTATATGATTTTATTTCCATTGAATTTCACCTCATTTCCTGATAAAATGGGTATAAGAAAAGGCCCTTTTTAATGGCTTTTCTTATCACAAGTTTCCTCACACTCAATTTTTGGCGAAGGCGAGTGTGGGGATTTTTTGATTACTTAATTATTAAGTATCTTCATCTCTCCACCATGCTCTTGAGCAATTGTTGTTTTATCTGCATCAGAAACTTTAACTATTAATTCAGGAATATCTTTCTCTGGGTTAATTTTATAGTTGTTTTCTTTTGCCCATTTTTTAAACAGCTCATTTTTTTGTTTAAAGAATGAATTGGCAAGATAGATTTTACGGCTTACACTTTCATATTTCCACGCTTCACCAACACGGACAGAAACATTAGTAGAATTTCCACCTGTAGCAAATTCAATTTTTTCACCATTATTTAAGACTTCAGCATTTTCTCGTAAATAAATTGCGAACTCTTCCCCAAGTTTATCCGTCATTTTGAATGTGTTGTTTTTTATAGTAGCAGAAGTTTCCGTACTACTTGTAGTTTTTGATTTTGGTTTAGTTAAAGAACTTATACCGCCAATAACAACCAAAATAATAAATATAATAAACCAAACTTGTTTATAAAAAGGCTTACTTTTTTTCATTAGATCCTCCTATTTAACTAATTAGTGAATTAAACTCGTCTTTAACCATCGTTTCATTAGCGATGGTTTTCAGACTGTATTTCTCCATAAAATGAAGATAATTAAAATCCCTAATATCATCCATTAGCTTCAATTCTTCTTCAAGCAAATGATGAATCATGCTTCTATCAGCTTGTAATTCGCAAAGCTCCCTATTCAACTCATACTGAATAGGAGTATGTTCTTTATGCCCTAATTCATGAAGAGCTACTTGTTTTTGATCTTCTACTGACAAATTAATGTCTAGGGCTAGAATATTTAGAGCAGGATTGAAAAATCCAGGACTGTGCCAATTACTTCCATCAAAGTAGCAGAGATTTACGCCTTCTTTGGCACAAAGCTCTTGTACTGTCATATAATGTACCTCTATTTATTTTTTAAATGAGCCTCAAGAACAGCAGTGATGAAATCAATATCTTCTTCTGTAAGTGGTTTTCCATCAAACAGCATGGATTGAGCCGCAATATCACGCAGATCCAATGGTGCAGAAGCATAACCATGGTTTGCGATATTCGGGTTATTAGTTCTTCCCAATAAGTAGTCTGTAGAGACATTGAAATAATCAGCAACCTTTTCTATTTTGTCACCGCTAGGCATAGAGCTTCCCCATTTCCTTAAACTACCATTGCTGAAATCTAGCTTTCTTTCTAGTTCAGCCATGGTCATCTGATGAGTAGCTGCCAATAACTTGATTCTATCAAGTAGACTCATTTTTTCCTCCTTTTTTAAAAAAACTTACAAAAAATGTAAAATTTTCTATTTTATCTGTTGACAAGAGGAAAATTTTCTATTATACTATTCTTGTAAGTTAAATTCAAAGCTATAAATAAGTTTTACACATATCAACGTGGTCCGCCAAGACAGTAGATATCAAAACCTATTTAGTAGTGTTCTTTTCTATACCCTAATAGTAGAATATTTTCTATTATTTGTCAATAAAAAAGATAATTTTCTTATAAAATTTTCCAAAGAAAGGAGAAAAAGATGCTATATGACAAAATTAAAAAAATAGCAAAAGAAAACAATATTTCTATTTATCGAATAGAAAGAGATCTGGATCTTAGCAATGGAAGCATCAGAAAATGGAATTCGAGCATTCCGCTTTCCCAAACATTGAATAAGGTCGCTAAATATCTTGGTGTATCAATAAGCGACTTGATGGAGGAATAAAATGAATGAGATTTTTAATTTTAACGGAAAACAGGTCCGCACAATAATCTTAAACAGTGAACCTTATTTTGTTGGAAAAGATGTTGCGGATATTTTGGGATATTCAAGAGCAGACAATGCAATAAGAAGTCATGTTGATGATGATGATAAGCTAATGCATCAATTTAGTGCATCAGGTCAAAATCGAAATATGATAATCATTAATGAATCAGGTTTGTATTCATTAATATTAGCGAGCAAATTACCACAAGCGAAAGAGTTCAAAAAATGGATTACAAGTGAGGTCCTTCCAGCAATACGGAAACACGGGGGATACCTTACAGATAGCATGATTGAACAAGCTTTGCTAAATCCTGACACGATCATTAGATTAGCAACAGATCTAAAGCACGAACGGGAGAGAAACAGCCGTCTGGAAATTGAGTTGGAACAAGCACAGGAACAGGCACGCTACTTGGATTTAATTATTGAAAGCAAATCTGCTGTTGTCATTACTCAAATAGCTGCTGACTATGGAATGAGCGCTATTAAATTCAATCAACTTTTGAACTCTTTAGGAATCCAACACAAAGTGAATAATCAATGGATTCTATACAGAAAGTACATGGCTAAAGGATACACGGATAGCAAGACGATTGAAATTTCTGGTAGGGTCAGAATGCAGACAGTATGGACTCAAAAAGGCCGGCTGTTCTTGTATGAACTATTGAAAAAACATGACATTCTACCATTGATTGAACAGGAGTAACGGGAGTGAAACTAAATAAAAAAGCCCTTTATTGGGCTGTGAGTAATAGTTTAAAAATCATGAATCTCTTCTTTCGATAGATTTTAGGTTAGATTCTGGCAAATTATTATAAATTTCATTAATTCTTTTAGGTTGGCTGATTTGATTCTCAACAATTAAATTAATAAATTTCAGTAGTGAAGAAGCTAGTTGAGCATTATCTGACAGGTCTATTTCTCCAGGGTGAACAGCATTGTTCCCGATAACTCTGACACTATCAAGCATTTGTTGAATTCGTACTGGTAACCCTTTTGAAACAAGATCAGCAATTTTTGAATTCAAATTATTCCCGTCCGCTTCTAAATGATCTACTAATTTCTCTATTGCTAAGCGTGAAAGAGCAGCAGACGATCTAGGAGAAGCTTTCAAAACAAGACAAGCTTCATCATATATTCTTTTAACATCCTCTGGCATATCTTCATTTGCTTTTGGAAGATCAGGAGTAGTGAAAGGATACAAAAGAAGTTCAGGAGAATCTTCCCCAAAAAATTCTGTAGGACTAGAAATTATATTTGTTAACTCCTCTGTTAACCATATAGAAACCTCTTCACACCCTTGACACTTTGCCAAAATTAAATATTTACCAACATGTAAAATATTCGCTTGATGATTCGAAAAATTCAAAATTTCGTATTTCCAATCATGCACAGCTATTCCATTACAAAAAGGGCAAGAGAATGGACGAGAGTGCCCGCCATCTCCAGCAAGATAATTTATTGAATCAATATCAAATTTTTGCATATTAACCTCTTATATTTTTTACATTTATTATATCAAAATTTGAAAGGACGTGATGAAAACAATGCAATATCCTATTCTAAATCAAATAACTCAAACACATAACGAGAACTATATTAATCAACTCTTTGAAGAACTTGTATCTCTAAACATCAAAGCAATGGAAGAAGCTAAACGCAGAACAAGCAGACAGATTACATGGGTGTCCATCAAAGAGTTGCAAGCATCTACTGGCTGGGGAAGAACCAAGCTGGAAGAATGGCGTGATCAAGGGAAATTTCAATTTCAACAGTCCGGCAAAGGTGGGAAGTATCTGTATAATTTGGAAGATGCTCAGCGATTCTGTCGAAGCTTGCAAAAATAAAAAAGCGCCTTGAGAAAGGCACTTTGAAAGAACTATAAACTAATTATAACACAATTTGAAGGAGAAGAAATGGATCCTATTAAAAGATTACTAAAATTGATGGATTGGCAAGATGCCAATAGGACATTAAAAGTAGAAGAAAAAGCCAAATTGATGAAATTGCCAGACAATGAATTTGAAAATAAACTCCATCAGATGGCTCTGGATTTTAAGAATGATGGGGTGATTAGAGTATGAGCTTAAAACAATTAAAATTTACTGTTTTATCACTTACAACACTATTCTTATTATTTGCAGGCGCAACAATGAAAATTATGTACGAACAAGAACAGCACATCAAGGATCTAGAAAATGCGGTCCAAATGAACTTTGAAAGTACAGGTCATTGGGCCGAAAGTATCGAAAAAATCAAAGAGACCAATAAGGCTCAAGATGTGATGATCAACAAATTCAACCGGGAACTTTTCCCGCAAAAAGAAACAAAAGAGGTAGAAGAAAATGACAACAATTGAAATTATTTTAGCAGTAGCTCTTGTAACATACATTTTACTTTCAGTATTCACAATCTATGTGATGCGTGAAGTAATCGTTCGCCAAAAGACTAAAATGAAGTATTACAAATCAGCAAAATATCAGCGTGAAATGTGGAATAAGAGAATGTCAGAAATTCATCAAAAAAGAACAGTGAAAGGAATGTCTGAACTATGAACGACAATGTAAAAAATCCAAAACATTACCAAGGCCGGAATGGCATAGAAGCAATTGATGTTCATCGCAATTTCATGAATGATGAACAGTTAACAGGATATCATTTGGGTAATACCCTAAAATACCTCCTTCGCTATCGCAAAAAAAATGGGATTGAGGATTTGGAGAAAGCAAAGGTTCACATGGATTGGTTGATCGAGAAAGAGAAGGCTATAATGCTTCAGCTAGAGGCATCGAAAAAGGTAGAAGAAGCATTGTCAAAGACAGATGCATTGATTGGAGGTAAAAATGATTAATAATGTTGTACTTATCGGCCGCTTAACTCGTGATGTAGAACTACATCGAACACCTCAAGATCAAGCGGTTGGACAATTTACACTTGCTGTAAATCGAAATTTTAAAAATCAAAATGGTGGATATGATGCAGATTTTATCAATTGCGTGATTTGGCGGAAATTAGCGGAAAACTTCGCAAGCTGGATCAAGAAAGGAAATCTGGTAGCAATCACTGGCCATATCCAAACCCGTAATTATGAGAATCAGCAAGGTCAACGTGTCTATGTCACTGAAGTTGTTATTGATAGTTTCAGAAGCTTAGAAAAGCGTGACAATTCAGCCAACCGGAACTCTATGGATGAGCAAATGCCTCCTTCATTTGAGAGTAATCAAATGAATATCCCTGATGATGGTTTACCATTCTAGAATGGAGGAATGAAATGTCAGATAATAAGAAATACTACTATCTGAGAGTGAAAGAAAATTTTTATGACAGTGATGAAATGATTATTTTGGAAAGCATGCCAGATGGTTTTCTATACTCTAACATTTTGATCAAACTCTATCTGAGGTCATTGAAAAACAATGGTAAGTTGATGTTCAATGATCGAATCCCATTCAATTCTGAAATGCTTTCAAAAATAACAAGGCATCCTGTGGCAGTAGTAGAAAAAGCTGTCAGCATTTTCAAGGAAATGAACCTAATTGATGTTTTGGATAATGGCGCCATTTTTATGCTAGACATTGAATCATTTATTGGAAAATCGAACACGGAAGCTGATAGAAAGCGTGACTATCGCAGAAGAATTGAGAAGGAAAAACAAAAAATATTGTTGGGACATTTGTCCGGACAAATGTCGGACGAACATCCACCAGAGTTAGAGATAGAGAAAGAAATAGAGATAGATATAAAGAAAGATTTAGATAAAAATACGCTCAAAATCATCGTAGATGAATATCAGTCTCGTATTTCACCAATTGATGGAATCCAATTTGAAACTTTAAAAGAATTCATCACTCTGGATGGTATGGAACCAGATGTAGTTTTAAAAGCTATCAGTTTGGCCGCTGACAATGGTAAAAGAAATTTCAGCTATATTAGAGCTATTTTGCAAAATTGGAAAAACGATGGATTGTTATCAATTGCAGCAGTAAACGAACGAGAACGGAAGTTTCAGGAAAGCAAAACAAAAGGACAACCAACAAAGCAACAATCAAACGTTCCAGATTGGTCAAAACCAAATTATACCAATCAAACAAGTGATCAAGAGAAAAAAGCTTTGGAGGAAGCAAAAAATAAAATGCTACAGAAATTAGAAAAGGATGGGAAGTAATGTTTATTTTAAAACATGGATCAAAACAAGCAAAACCATTTGTAAAATCTGTAGTGATTGGGACCACTGGTTTGGATGTCTCTTTCTCTGAGGAAGCGAAAGCAATGAAATTCGCATCTCGTGGGGTAGCTATCCAGGTAGGAAATGCTTTAAGAAAGTCATTCGGTACATTCTATCCAGTAGAAATTGATAATTGAAAAAGGAGTTGTAATGTATCATGGCAGGCTACACCAAAAATCAGATAGAACATTTCAAAGAGCAACTCAAGCTCTTAATGAAAAGCCATAACTTAACAGCTAGAAAATTATCCGAAGAAATAGGCTACTCAATGAATACAATAAGCAGTCTATTGACTGGCAAAATAAAAGTACACGAACGTCACATACTACTGATTTGCCAATATTTTCAAATCGGAGAGAACTCTCTCATGGGTGATGCAGATGAGTTAGCTGATTATAAGCTATATGAGAACGGACGTTATTTATGCACCGGATCATTGAAGAAGTTAAGCAAAATTACAGGGAAAGATAAATTGCTATTGAAATTCTATGCAGATTTAAACAAAAAAGGCAAAGAGACTGGCAATCTAAAACTTGTGAAAAAATAGAAAGAGGTAAAAATGGAGAATTTAATTTTAAACAAAGTAAAACAATGGTTTATTGATCGAGATCTAGAAAACGGGGGCCGGCTAGATAAACAGTCCTTAAAATTAAGTGAGGAATTTGGTGAGTTATGTGCAGGATTCTTGAAAAAGAATGAAGCACTAACAAAAGACAGCATTGGTGATTGTGCTGTAGTAGTTGTAGGTTTAGCATTGCTGATCAAAGAGGATGTACAGAGCATCTTTAAAGAGTCTAATAACATTAGACGAAAAGAAGCAATGGACTGCTTCAAACTGCTAAATGCCAATATCAGTGAGTTTCAACTATCTCAAGATTTAGCAAGTAAAAAAATGTGTCGCCACAACCTTGTGCGCATTGTAGCCTACTTGAAATCAATCGGAAATATTTTAGGATATGAATTCCTGGAATGTTTCAAAGGCGCCTATAACGAGATCAAAGATCGCAAGGGTAAATGGATTGATGGATCATTCGTAAAAGAAGAGGATTTGCCACATGAATAAGCAGGAGTTAATTGAGAGTATCAATCATTTACCTTCAGATTGTAGCAGACCAAGACCGATGATTGATAAATTAACAACGTTGGAATTGATTAAGTTGCTAGACGAAACGCAGGAAGTAGAGATCCCAATGTTTGTGGCGGATTTTATCACAGAACAGAAAAAACTAAGTCATACGCTGTCCTACTCAATAGATGCATGCATGTCTGATATAATTGCAGAATGGTATTGGGATAATTCTGAACTCTTTGTCCGTGCTTGGCTGGACGGTTACACAGTCGAGGAAGATAAGCAGTATGAAGTGATATTGTGTAATGGACAGTCGTTGAAAACTGTGTACAGACAGGGTGAGGATCGTCTTGATTTTGAAAAAGTGTATGGCGATCTTGAAAGATTTACTAGAAAACAATTAGAAGAAGCCGGCTTTGGTTGGGTGTTTGATTGTCCGGGAATTTGGATCAAGGAGGTGAAAGAATAATGCCAAATTGGGCCGAAGGATCTCTTAAATTAAGAGGAAAAAGCGAAAATATTGCATCAGCATTGAAAGAAATGCTATTAAACGACACTGTGACACTAGAAGATAAATGGGATGGCGCTCTACTTATATTCAACAACACAGCTCCCTATTTTTACATCAATGGAACAAGACGAGCGTTTATTGATAAAAAGCAAATAGAAGTTTGGTTTGAAGAAGAATTTTGTACCGTTGAACTGGATAATTTCAAGCAAGCATGGAGTGCTATTCCAGAAAATTATAAAAAAATTTCAAGCAAGTTTGATGTTGACATTAAAATTTTTACATTTGAGTGTGGCATGGAATTCACTCAGGAAATTGAAATTACAAAAGGTGAAATTACCAAAGATATTTGTTATGAATACGATGAATATCAGTGGGAGGTCCCTTTTAGTAATTTGGGAGGATAAAATGGATAATCGAGAGTTGATAGAACGAATAGAAAAATTAGATAGACTTAATGGAGATAGATTCAACATTGAAAAAATAAAAATCATTTCCCTTATTGAGCAACTTGAAGAATCGCCTAAAGCCGTAATACCGCAACCAGTAGCAGATTGGATTGAGTTCTGTAAAACCAATAACATGAGTTTGCGTTCAGCCTATTATCCATTCTACAATTTCCCAGAAAATTCATCTAATGTCTATGAATGGGACTTGATAACATGTATAAAATGGGTCCGTTCAAATTGGAATTTATTTGTGAGAGCTTGGAAAAACGGTTACGATATTGAGAAAGAAAAGCGGTATCTTGTGAAAGCTAAAGGAGTGTACTTAAATAGCTGTTTAGTTTTTGACAAAGGAAATAAAAAATGGTTTTTTTCTTCAATCTATGAGATAGATCATCAAATAGGACACCACACCCGCAAAGAACTAGAAGATGCTGGGTTTGGGGAAGTATTCAACAGCCCACTGTTTGAAGTTGAGGAGGTAGAAGGATGACAGAAACACAGAGTGAAGAACGATATAAAATATTGAAGTAGGGGAAGAGGTAGAAATATGATAAAAAAATTATTGATTACAGTTTTTGTTTGTTTGTCTTTTATAACACTATCGGGGTGTGGAAATAAAGATATTCTTGGAACAACTTTTACTTTCAAATACGCAAAAATTAGACTAGTTGACGGACGAATTGTCGAAGGTGAAGTAAAGCAATGGGCAAAATATGACGACCAAGATAGCGTTCGTGTGACTTTTGAAAATGGCGAGGTATATTACACTCACTCAAGCAATGTAATACTGTATAACAAATAGATGGGGATTAACATGAATCTACAAAATTTTATCTATTTATTATTCTCAGCAGTCTGGCTCTTTGGTCTGATCTGGGCTAGCGTGATAGCTTTTAAAAACAGGAGAAAGAAATGAAGATGTATGTTGTAAGAAAGTATCACGGTCATTCAAGCTGGATTGATCCTAAACATTTAGCTGAATACACTGAAGCTTAATTTGAGACAAGACATGAAGCTCTTGCTCATTGTGAGAGACTAAAAGGGAAAGGGATAGTAGAAATCTATCAAAGAGAGGTTACTGAATGAAGAAATTAAACAACAGAGAATTGTTTAACCTTGATCAAGAATTATTCAATTATCGTGGAATTGACAGGGCAATCTGGACACGCAAGGCGGAATTGATGGCAAAGAACGGTGATGATATTGTTGGCGGTGGTAAGTCTGGAATCAGCAAACCAACGGAAAACACAGTCATGAAATTTGCTACTGATGTGACTCTGAAGAATCTTGAGCTGTTCAAAGAGACTGTTGAATCCTTTAAGAAGCAACTGACAGGAGAACAGCTTGACATCTTCTACCTAAGATGGGGACAAGCAAATCTTGATTGGGAAGAAATTGCAGAAAAGCAATTTGTCAGCAATGCTACAATTTACCGCAAGCGTGCTGGCATCTTGGAAACGTATGCCAGAATGAAAGGTGTACTATAAATTGAGAATATAAGTTATTGTATTCTCACACAAAATAAAATACTATAATCTTGTTCATGATAATCATATCATGGATGAGAGAGTCTCCTAATAGTGGTTAGGGAGTTAGCTCAAAAGGTTAGAGCATGCTGGCGGAAAACAGCAGATGCAGGTTCAATTCCTGTACTCCCAATTCCTTATGAAAATCAATTTTAATATAGAGAGGGGGAACCGTATGGAAGAGGTCTCACCTATTAAAGACACGGATGACATTCAAGCGATGAAAGACTATCTGAGAGAATGGAATGAAATGTATTACATGCTATTCATCACTGGTCTCAATACAGGCTTGCGTGTTGGTGATATCCTCACACTCAAAGTCAAAGATGTTCAGGGATGGCACATCAAACTACGAGAAAGAAAGACTGGCAAGCAGATTTCCCGTAGAATGACGAAAGAGCTGAAACGAGAAATGAGGAAGTATGTTGAAGGGAAGCCATTCCATCATTTCTTATTCAAGAGCAGGCAAGGAGGGAACAAGGCCATCACTCGTGAACGAGCCTATCAGATCATCCATGAGGCCGCTGAAGAATTAGGCATTGACAACGTGGGAACGCACACGATGCGCAAAACATTTGGATATAAATACTACAACAAAACAAAGGACGTAGGCACACTACAGAAGATGTTCAACCATTCGTCTCCAGCCATAACGCTGAGATATATTGGAATTGAACAAGCTGAACTAGATGATGCCTTGAGAAACTTTGTTATTTAATTTTTATATTTTTGACATTAACATAATGAGTTAAGCATAAGCTAGAAAAAGACAAACGAATGAAAGCCATATTCTAAAAGGATTTCAGAAACAAGGCGAGCTTAACAAAATATAAGATATGTGAAAGTGAGGAGTAAAATGAAGCTTGATGAATTTATAGGTGGACTAGAAAGAATATCTAATTTTGCGGATAAGGTGGAGATCTTTTCTCTTATTGATGATTTGAAGAAAATAAAAAAATCTCAGAAAGTCAAAGTTCCGCAATTTGTTGCCGATTGGTACAGAGAACATATGGACGATCTTGAGACGGCTTTATTTAGATGTGTCGATATAATTCCTAGAGTGTACGAAGATGGAGAATTAAACCAGTTCCAAGAATGGTTTATTAGTGGTGAAACCAAACCATTTCAAACACTGGTCAATATGCACCAGTTTGGCTACGAGATCGAGAAAGAAAAGCGGTATTCAGTAAAGATAAAAGGGGAAATTGCAGAAAACCTTTTAGTCTATGGATTAGGTATAAACAGATATTTTTTTGCAAGAACCTATGACAGTTCAAAAAGAAATGAACACACTCGCAAGGAATTAGAAGAATACGGGTTTGGTTGGGTCTTTGATTGTGAGGGTGTTGAAGTTAAGGAAGTTGAGGAAGAGGAATGAACAACAGTATGACGATAAAACAATACACAGATATTCCGTTACTAAAAAGTGCAGTAAATGAATTGAACATGGACATCAAGAATAATCCGGGTTTAAAATATGAGATTGTAGGATATTCAATTTGTAAAGATGAAACATTCTGCACAACCGTTTCAAGTATCCTTGTACATTGGGAAGGAACACCATTCCAAAAAAAATGAGAAAATAAGCTCTTGTTTTCTCACATAAAATAAAATATTATGATAGCATAGCTTTCAAGTATGAGAGGGACAGACCAAAGAGATTGGCTGTCCTTTTTGTGTGAGGAGGATTATATGTATAACAAAATTGTCAGACCTTCTTTGAAGACAAAGAAGTGGGAGAAGTTCAGAGATAAGATTCTAAGAAAACATAATTATCTTTGTCAGGAAAGTTTGAGGTACGGAATATCAGAACCGGCTGAAATGGTTCATCATATTTTTCCAGTATCGGAATATCCTGAACTAGAATTCCAAGAATGGAATTGCCTGCCACTTACTAACAAGCGACACAATACTTTTCACGACAGAACCAATGATAAAGTTATTGGTCAAGGAATTTTTTGGCAAAAGAAACGAAAAAGGGAATTTTTAAATTTTTACAAAAATCGAAAAAATGAAATTTTGTAAAAATCAAATTTTTGAATTTTTGAATTTTTGAATTTTTCGATTATCCCCCCCATCGAAAAAAATTTTTTTCGAGCATCTGGGAACCGGTGAAGGGAACTTTTTCCAAGTCGGAGGCCTCCAGACAAAAAGGGGATAAAAACTAAAGGGATTTTGGGAAGGAGGCCTAGTTTTTGGCAAAACCAGTCACAGCTAAATCAATCAAGTCAAAAGTCATCAAACAGATGAAAGAGCTTGGGACTTATCGCAAAGAATTTGACATGATCATTGACATCTTTTCAGGAATGCTATTTCAGTATCAGAAACTTGCTCAGGATTATGCTGATATGGGCTACCCTGTCACAGATGTCTATGTGAATAAGGCAGGGGCTGAGAATGAACGTAAGGTCCCCATCCTGACAGCGATGGAAATTCTACGGAAAGACATACTCAGCTATTCTAATCAATTGATGATGAATCCTAAATCACTTGGTGAAGTAGTGGAGCAAGACAATGGATCAGTTCTTACAGAGGTTCTGAAATTCAAGGATGAGATCAAAAAGAAACGAGTGAAATCCGATGGGTAACGTGGACAAAGCTAAAAAATACGCTCAACACGTTCTGGACCATCAGGAAGAGCATTGTGAAGAGAACATTTTGGCAGCATCACGCTTTCTGAGAGATTTAGACAATCCAGAATTCGAGATGGATGAAGACATGGTTGATTTTGTCGTTCATTTTATCGAAAACACAATTGTCCATCAGCAGGGTGATGATATGTTTGCGGTCTCAATCCGTAACAAGCCACTGTTACTTCAACCGTGGCAACATTTTGTTGTGGTCAATCTCTTTGGCTTCTACATTAAGGGAACAAATGAGAGACGCTTCAAAGAAGCCTTGATCATGCTTGCCAGAAAGAATGGCAAGACTTCCTTCACTGCTGCAATCGCTCTGGCTTATCAGATTCTAGATACAGATAGCGGTTCAAAATGCTATATCGTAGCCAATTCTGTCAAGCAAGCCTTGGAAGCCTTTGGATTCTTGAGGTTTAATGTTGAGCGATGGAATGACAAGAACATCCGTATTAAGGACAACAACCAAGAACACTCCATCACTGCCAATTTTGGTGAGGAGGGTTCATTCTTTATCCAAGCACTGGCCAATGATGAGAGCAGGCTTGACTCTCTCAATGGGAATGTCATCATTCTAGATGAAGCCCATACCATGAGAAATTCCAAGAAATACGGTCTTATGAAGAAAACAATGTCAGCATACCGGAACAGTATGCTTTTTGTTATTTCAACAGCCGGGGACATTCCAACAGGCTTCCTTGCTAACCGTCTAAAATATTGTCAGAAGGTGTTGAAAGAGCTAGTCAAAGATGATTCATTCTTCATCTTCATCTGTAAGGCCAATCAGGCAACAGATGGAGATGTGGGAGACTACTTGGATGAGAATGTGTTGAAGATGGCCAATCCTTCATGGGGTGTAACTGTATCACTAAAGGCCCTCAAGGAAGAAGCAGAACAAGCTTTGAATGATCCACAGACTAGAAATGAGTTCTTCAATAAGACACTGAATGTCTTCACAAACTCAATGAACGCTTATTTCAATCCTGATGAGTTCATTGCTAGTGATGACTGTTATGACTGGACCATTGAGGAGCTTGCAAAGCTTCCTATTCGCTGGTATGGAGGAGCTGACCTTTCAAGACTGCATGACTTGACCGCTGCTGCTTTATACGGTGTGTATAACGATGGTGAAAAAGATGTTGATATCTGTATCACACACGCTTTCTTCCCTCGTGTCAATGCTCAAAAGAAAGCCAATGACGATGGAATCCCACTATTTGGGTGGCAATCAGATGGCTGGCTGACTATGAGCAACACTCCAACAGTCCTCTATGATGACATTGTTAAATGGTTCATAGAGATGAGACAGAAGGGCTTCAAAATTGCCGCTGTCGGTATGGATAGGAAATTTGGTAGAGAGTTCATGCTCAAAATGAAGCAAGCTAAATTCAAAATGATTGACCAGCCTCAATTGTTCTATTTGAAGTCAGAAGGCTTCAGAAGGATTGAATTGAAAGTTAAAAATAAAGAATTTTATTATGTGCATTCGGACGCTTATGAGTATTGTGTCAGCAATGTCAGAGCCATTGAGAAAGTAGATGATGCTGTCCAGTATGAGAAATTGGACGGGGATGGCGGTACAGCAAGAATTGACTTGTTTGATGCAAGTGTATTCGCTTGTATTCAGGCACTTGCTAACCTTGGTAAGAATAAGAATGTGATGGCTTACTTTGATTAGGTAGAAAGGAGGTGAGAAATATGGGAATCTTTGACAAATTATTCAAGCGTGGGAAGTCTCAAACGATGTTCACAAGCTTTGGCAATTCTGATTTGGGCATCATGTATGATGGTGATGGCTATATTCCATTAGCAAGAAATCCAGATGTGATCATGGCTGTCAATAAAATTGCTGACATGGTTTCAAACATGACTATTCAGCTCATGGAAAATACAGAATCCGGTGATGTACGAATCAAGGACGGGTTGGCCCGTAAGATTGACATCAACCCTTGTGATCACATGACAAGAAAATCATGGATCTTCAAGATTGTCCGGGACTTGCTCCTGTTTGGTGACGGAAATTCTGTGCTACATGTGGAATATAATCCAATGACTGACTACATCAGCAATCTCAGACCATTCCCAATGTCGGAAGTGTCATTCAAGAGTAATGATCTAACATACATGATCCATTTCAGAGACACTGATTTCAATCCAGATGAAGTGGTTCACTTTGCCATCAATCCAGATCCAGACCGGCCTTATATTGGGACCGGTTTTAGATTTGCTTTGAAAGACATTGTTCGCAATTTGAACATGGCTACACAGACCAAGAAAGGCTTCATGAATGGAAAAAACATTCCAAGCCTTATTATCAAGGTGGATTCATCAAGTGAGGAACTTGGAACAGTGGAAGGTCGTGAGAAAATCGCTAAGAAATATCT
Organism: Streptococcus parasanguinis; assembly: GCF_040908565.1. Taxonomy (GTDB): domain Bacteria; phylum Bacillota; class Bacilli; order Lactobacillales; family Streptococcaceae; genus Streptococcus; species Streptococcus parasanguinis_AC. Next base: position 19,560 of record NZ_JBDGEA010000006.1, read on the forward strand.
GACCACAAGCCAGTCCGGTGAACCTTGGATTGTTCCAGAAGCTTTGCTGGAAGTGGAGCAAGTGAAGCCATTAAGTTTGAATGACATCGCTTTGAATGAGTCAGTAGAAATTGATAAGAAGACAGTAGCTGGGATGTTAGGAGTTCCGGCTTTTGTTTTGGGCGTAGGAGATTTCAACAAAGAAGAATACAACAACTTTGTAAATACAACCATCATGAGCATCGCAACAACGATCACTCAGACGCTCACAAGAGACCTACTGACTTCAACCACACGCTACTTCAAATTCAATCCACGTTCACTATATTCTTACGACATCACAGAGCTGTCAACTGTTGCTCAACAGATGACAAACAGCGCTGCAATGCGTAGGAACGAGTGGAGAGATTGGGTTGGTATGACTCCGGATCCTGAAATGGATGAAATCATTGTTCTTGAAAACTATCTGCCACAAGGCGAGTTAGGCAATCAGAGCAAACTAAACAAGGAAGGAGGAAATGCCAGTGAAGAAACGTAATTCATACATAGCTACTCAATTTGAGACACGAGAAGAACAAGAATCTGGTGACTTGATTTTGAGTGGCTACTTTATCCGGTTCGATGAAGAAACTGAGCTGTGGCCAGGCTATTTTGAAGTGATTAAACGTGCAGGAGTGGAAGAAGCAATCAAGAATGCTGACATCCGTGCATTGTTTAACCATGATCATAACATAGTATTAGGACGCACAGGGAACAGCACAGTGAATCTCAAAGTTGATGACAAAGGCCTTTATGGTGACATTATCATCAATAGGAATGATCCTGACGCTATGGGAGCCTATGCCCGTGTACAGCGTGGGGATATTGTTGGATGCAGTTTTGGATTTATGCCAATCAAGGTGGACACTATTGAGCGTGAAGATGGTTCTTATCTTGATACCGTGTTAGAGCTTGAAATCTTTGAGGTCAGCCCTTGCACGTTCCCGGCCTATCCACAGACTGAAATTTCTGCACGCAAGAAAGACTTTGAATGTCTGAAACGTGCTAACAGTGAAGCGTTAAATGAACGCAAAATGAAAATTAAGGAGAAATACAATCTATGAACAAAGCATTGATTCTGGGCGCACGTATGCGCACAAAAACAAATAAGGTTGTTGAATTGGAAGAAGCAATTGAAGAATTGAACAACCGTTCTGCAATTGAAGCAGAAAAACTGGACCGTGCTGAAACTGAAGAAGAAGTTTCAGCGGTTGAAAAGAGCCTTGAAGACATCCAAAAAGAATTGGAAGAAAAACAAGCAGAAAAAGCAAAACTTGAAGAAGAAATTGAAGAGCTTCAAAAACAAGTTGATGAAAACAATCGAAAAGCCCCAACATTCAAAGATGTTGAGCAACGTGGAGGAAAGAAATTGGAACAACGTGACGCAATTGCTAAATTCATTCGTACTGGTCAAACTCGTGACATTGAAGGTCTCAAAACAACTGATTCTGGAAGCGCTGCTTTGATCCCAACCGAAGTGTTAAAACCTCACTTCCTTGAAAAAACACGCAATCCACTTTTGGATCTTGTCCAACGTGTTCAAGTAAATAGTGGTTCTGGTAAATATCCAGTTATCAAGAAGACAGACAGCAAAATGGCTTCAACTGATGAATTGAAAGCCAATCCTGAACTTGGAAAACCAAGCATCAGCGAAATTGATTATTCAATCAAGACTTACCGTGGTTACATCCCTGTATCTCAAGAAATGATTGATGATGCAGATTATGACATCATGTCAATCGTAGAAGATGAAGTATTCAATCAAGGTGAAAACACTGAATTGTCATTGGTCGCTACCATCCTCAAATCAGCAACTCAAGCAGATGCTGCTGGATTCGATGGCATCAAGGACATCTACAACAAGAAACTTAAATCAATCTACAAAGCAAGTATTGTTGTAACTCAATCAATGTTTGCAGCACTTGACAAAGTGAAAGACAAAAATGGTCGCTACATGCTTCAAACGGATGTTGCATCACCTACAGGCTACTCATTTGGTGGCAAAACAATCTACCCGGTAGATGATACAGTCTTTGGATCTGAAGGAGACATGAAGTTCTTCATTGGTGATGTTTCTGAATTTGTAAAACTCTTTGACCGTTCTCAAGTATCTGTTAAATGGGTCAACAATGACATCTATGGCCAATTGCTTGGACTCTTCATCCGTTTGGATGTGAAGAAAGTAGATGCTGCTGCTGGATTCTTTGGCACATACACTGATGTTGTAGCGTAAGGAGGTATCAGATGACCTATACTGTAATCCGTCCATTCAAGGACATGCGTGATGAAGAACAACATGAATATAAAATTGATGATGTGTTTCCACGCAAAGGCTATGAACCTGATCAAGAGTTTGTTAAAGGACTCTTGACAGGCTTTAATTCAGCAGGTTCAATCTTTATCACTGATGAAGTAGTAAAGAAAGCTACTAAGAAAGTAGAGGAGGCTGCTGAAGAGGTGGAAGAAACTGCTGAGAAAGCAGAAGAGACCGCTGAAGAGGTGGAAACAACTACTGAGGAAGTAGAAGAAACCACTGAAGAGAAGCCAAAGCGCAAGAAAGCAACTAAGAAAGAGGAAGAATAGCATGGACACTGGTCAGTTAGTGGAATTACTTAAAATCAAATTAGGAATTGCTTCAAATTTGCGAGATAAAACACTAGAGAAGATTGTCTCAAGCGTCATCAGCGAATTAACAAACAATCTGGGTGTTGAATTGGTTCCAGATCGTGCTGACCATGAAATGTTCATTGTTGACTTTGCTGCTTATCGCTATGAAGGTGGTGTTGATTTACCACGTCACCTTCAATGGCGCTTGCACAATCTGCAAATCTCTTCCGAGAAAGAGGTGTGAGATGTGGAATGATGAAATCACATTGATAGGTTTTAAAATTACAGGTAAGGACAAGCTCAAGCAAGATCTGACTGAGAAAGTAAAGACTACAATTTTTTGTAAGAAAAAATCTATCACACGATCCGAATTTTACCAAGCCAACCAGGCTGGCATTCGTCCAAATCTGATTGTTGATATTCACAGCTTTGAATATGACAATCAGGAATTTGCTGAATTTGGCGGTAAGGAGTACCGGATTTTGAAAACATATCCAATCAACCTCAACATCCTTGAATTGACTCTAGTGGAGAAAATGACATGAGCCAAGATCTAGCCAGTCAAATCGCTCAAGCATTAGCAGATTATTCCACAGAGGTTGAAGAGAAAGTTGACAAAATAGCAGAAGAAACAGCAGAAGAGACCGTCCAAGAATTGAAAGCGACAAGTCCCAAACGATTTGGGAAGTATGCTAAAACGTGGAAGAAGAAGAAAATGGGGAAAGGTAACTTTGTAGTGCATAACACAAATTACCGTCTCCCTCATTTGCTTGAATTTGGACATATCAAAAGGAACGGGGGACGGGTTTCCGGCATTGTACACATCAAGCCGGCAGAAGATCACGCTATTGAGAATTTTGAAAAGAAATTGAAGGAGCTTGGAAGATGAAGCTGTCAGAGTTTGCAGAAATTTTGGAACAGGCTGGGTTGCCAGTCACCTACAAGGCATTCAGGGAAGGAAATGTCCCTTCACTGCCCTACCTCATCTATTTTGAAAGCTTGCCATCTATCACAGGGACAGACAATCAAGCATCATACAAGATCCGTGCTGTCACTGTGGAATTGGCCTTTGAAAGAAAAGATGAGGAACTAGAAGAACGATTAGAAGAGCTGTGGAATGACCATAAGCTCTTTTATGATGTTCAAGAAGAAAATTTTATTGAATCAGAAAGACTGTTTGTGAAGTCTTATGAAGTCTATCTATATTGAGGAGGAAAGAAATGACTGAAAACAAAGTTACCTATGGACTTGAAAATGTCCATGTGGCACCAATCCAATCCATTAGTGAAACAGGAGTGATCACTTATGGGCCAGTTTTCCGGTTTCCGGGAGCGATGGAATTGACCCTGGATCCTAAAGGAGATTCTGGGTCAGTGAAAGCTGATAACATTGATTATCACTTCATCAACTCAAATGAAGGTTATGAAGGTAAATTTAAAATCCCACACATCATTGAAGCCTTTGCTACAAAGATTTTGGGTGATGTCAAAGACCCTTCAACAGGAGTTGTCACAGAAAAAGCAGATGCAAAGACAACCAACTTTGCTCTTATGTTTGAATTCGCTGGCGATGCTAACAAGACACGTCATGTCCTGTATTACTGTTCAGCAAGCCGCCCTTCTAGTGGATCATCCACTAAGAACGGAACTAACGTGAATGAACGTGAATTGAGCTTCAATGCTAGTCCTCGCCCTGGTGATCAAGTGGTGAAACGTTCCATCACATCAGCAGATGATCAAGAAGTTTATAAGAAATGGTTTGAAAAGGTCTATGAACCTACTCAAGCTTTGTAATTAAGGAGGCCTTAAATGCGTAAGAGTGTGATCATTAGTGAAAAGGAGTATGAGCTTGTAACCAATGCTTACACTCCTATTGCTTATAAGAGCGAATTTGGAAAAGATTTCTTCCAAGATTTATTTGGAATGATCTCAAACCAAAATATCATGCAAATGGCTGAGAATGGCAACAATGAAGTTGACATCAACATGTTAGCCAATTTTGACATGACCTTCTTCAATCGCTTGTTTTGGGTTTTCACAAAATCAGGAAATCCACACATCAAGCCTTATGAACAATTTTTCATGGAAATGGAGGAATTTCCTTTGCAGGACATCGCTCCAATTCTAATGGAAATGATCAACGACACAATGACATCAAAAAAAAACCAGATGAGTCAGAATCAGCCAGTGATGAAATCTTTACAGTAGAATCATATCTTTCTTGCTGTAAAGAAACTGGACTTACAATTGATGATCTGAAGCACATTTCAATTGGAATGGCTCTTGACTATCAAACAGATTATGTGAATTTGCGTACTGAAAACAAATCAGAAACACGCAAGGCCACACAGTCAGATTTTGACTCATTTTAGTCTGAAACAGAGTGCTGAGAGGAAGAATCTGAGGTCAAGTTCATCGAATGGATGGACAATTGATCACAAGAAGCCTTTAGGCGCTCTTTATATTTTTATGTGAAAGGAGGAAATATGGCCGGTAATATTAAAGGGATAAAAATTGAAATTGGTGGCGATACACAGCCCCTTCAAAATGCCCTGAAAAAAGTAAATTCTGCTTCTGTTGAAGCAGCAAAAGAATTGAAGAGTATTGACAAGGCTCTGAAATTTGACACAGGGAATGTGACTCTATTGGCTCAGAAGCAAGAAGTCCTCCAAAAGCAAGTCTCAACAACCAAGGAAAAATTGGAAACATTGAGACAGGCTCAAGCACAAGTTGAAGCTCAGTTCAAAAGTGGTGATATTGGTGCTGATCAATACCGTGCATTTCAACGGGAAGTGGTCCAGACAGAGAACATCCTGAAGGGCTATGAGAACAAGCTTGAGAATGTCAATAAGGCATTGGACGGAAATGGGAATGCCACTAAGTCCAATCGTGAACAACTGAAAGAGCTTCAAAACGAGCAACAGCGTCTTGCCAGTGAAGGTGACAAAGTTGTCAGCTCATTCAAACTGCAAGAAAGCCAGATGGGTTCCAATGCTAGTGAAGCAGATAAGCTGGCACTTGCTGAACAGAAGATTGGAAAGCAAAGTGAGATTGTTGCTCAACAGGTCGAGAACCTTGAGAAACAACTTGCCATTGCAAAACAAGAGTATGGCGAAAATTCAACAGAAGTCAATAAGCTAGAAACTCAACTAAATGAGTCCAAGGCTGCCTTCAACGGGCTTGCTAATGAGATGGAAAATCTGGGCGAATCAGGGAAGAAAGCCAGCAGTGGTCTTGAAGAGACAAACAAGCTTCTGAAAGCTGAGTTACTGAATCAATTCTCTGAAAAGTTATCTGAGATCAGTCAAAAGTTGGTTGATTTTGGGAAAAGCGCTCTAGATGCGTTCCGGGAAATTGATGAAGGAATGGACACCATTGTCACAAAGACTGGTGCAAGTGGCAAATCACTTGAGCAGATGCAAGGAATTGCTAATGGCATAGCCACTGAAATGCCCACTGATTTCAACAAAATCGGGAATGCGGTTGGTGAAGTTAACACTCAATTTGGACTGACAGGGGATGCGCTCAAAACTACATCTGTTGACATGCTCAAGTTTGCAGAAATCAACGGATCTGACATCACGAATGCAACAATTCAGTCCAAGCAAGCCTTGGAAGCCTACGGATATTCTGTTGACTATCTTTCTGATGTATTGGATAGTACCACTTATGTGGCGCAATCCACAGGGGTTTCTGTTGATGACTTGATGAAGAAAGCAACAGATGGAGCGCCCCAAATCAAGATGCTTGGTCTTGAATTTGATGAAGCTGTCACCTTAATTGGTCAACTTGAGCAACATGGGGTTGACTCATCAGCAGCATTGTCAGGAATGACAAAGGCAGCAGGAGTCTACACCAAAAAAGGGAAGACCATGAAAGAAGGTCTCAAAGAGACCATTGAAGCCATCAAGAACAGCAAATCAGAAACCGAAGCGATGGGAATCGCTATGGAGATCTTTGGTGCTAAGAAAGCCCCTCAAATGGTCGATGCCATCAAGCGTGGGGCATTGAGCTTTGATGAATTAGGAAAAACATCTAAAGAGTCAGCCGGGGTGGTTTCACAAACTTATGAAAGCACTCTAGATCCTATTGATAAATTCACAACAGCACAAAATGGCTTGAAAATTGTCATGGCTGAGGTCGGTGGTGCAATTGCTGAAACATTCGCTCCTGCCCTTGACATCATTGTGGATGTCTTCAAGAAAGTGGCAGAATGGATCAACAACTTACCTGGACCCATCAAAAACTTTGTTGTAGTCTTTGGAACAATTGTAACAGTGGCCGGTGTACTTGCCCCAATCTTCCTTGCTCTTCAGGCGGCTGCTGTTGCTGTGGGAGCAAGTATAGGAGGGCTGATAGCGGCTGCATTGCCAATCATTGGAGTGATAGCTGCTGTTATTGCAGCAGTCACAGGAATAGTCTTGGTTATCAAGCACTTGTGGGAAACCAATGAGGGATTCAGGACCGCTGTTGAAACAGTCTGGAACGCTATCATGTCAGTCATCAACACTGTTGTCAAAGCTATCTCTGACTTTGTAATGCAAATCTGGGGGACGCTAACAAGTTGGTGGAATGACAATCAGCAATTGATCAGACAAACAGCCGAAACAGTTTGGAATGCTATTTCAGCAGTAGTGACAACGGTCATGAATGTTCTTGGTCCATTTATTCAAACGGCATGGAATAACATTTCAACAGTAATTTCTACGGTCTGGGACACCATCAAGACGGTTGTTGAAACAGCTATCAATGTAGTTTTAGGCATCATCAAGACTGTGATGCAAATCATCAACGGTGACTGGTCTGGCGCTTGGGAATCTATCAAAGGCATCGCTGAAAGTATCTGGAATGGTATCAAGAGCATTGCTGAATCTGTATTCAATGCAATGGCTCAGATCTTATCTAACATCTGGAATACTATTTCAAGCACTGCATCAAGCATTTGGAATGGTATCAGCTCAACCCTATCAGGTATCTGGAATGGAATTTCAAGCACGGTCTCAAGTGTGTTCAATGGAATTTCAAGCACGATTTCAGGAATCTGGAACGGTATCAGCTCAACTGCATCAGGAATCTGGAACGGGATCAAAGACACAATTGGGGGTGCTATCAATGGAGCCAAAGACCTAGTAGGAAAAGCTATTGATGGAATTAAAGGCTTCTTCAATTTCCAATTCAAGTGGCCACACATTCCACTGCCTCACTTCAAGGCAAGTGGATCACTGAACCCAATGGACTGGCTGAAAGGTAAAGGGATTCCAAGCATTGGCATTGAATGGTATGCCAAAGGTGGGATCTTAACTAAGCCCACAGCATTTGGCATGAATGGGAATAGCCTCATGGTTGGTGGTGAAGCTGGAAAAGAAGCAGTCCTACCACTGAATGAACGTAACTTGAGCGCCATTGGTCGAGGCATTGCCCAAACAATGGATCCACAAGGAACCGTGATCAACATCAACATCTCTGACAACATCATCAGAGAAGAAGCAGATATTGAGAAGATCGCTAATAAGGTATCTCAGAAGATAGCTGCTGAATTGAGGAGACAGAAAGAATTGAGAGGAGCGCCTGCATGGTAAAGTACAATGAATTGATAATTGATGGAGTTGGAACTTCATCATTCCCATTTGATGTGATTGTGCTGGAAGGTCCTACAATTCAAGTAGGTCTCTCAAAGGACAAACTTTTGAGCCATGATGGAGTTAGTGGATATATTGTTCAGTCGAATCCTCACAGAGAAGCAATTGAAAAGAAATACACTCTTCAACTCATCAACCCAACAGAGTTGCAAGTCCTTGAATTTGTCCAATTTCTCTCAAAAAGGAATTTCTGGCTTGAGAATCAACAGAACAAGCTCACAAGATGGTTCTGCTATCAGACAAAGGTGTCTGACACTCAGAGAGATAAAACTAAAATGTATTCTGTGGAAGTGACATTTGTTTGTCACCCCACAAAATACATGAAGAACAATGATGTTCAAACTCTCGCTTCAAATGGTGTTCTCAGGCTCCAAGGTAGTTCACTAGCGTTCCCTAAAATCACAATTAAAGGAAACAGCTCATCTGAGACTAGCTTCACGATTGGGAAGCAAACCATCAAGCTTGAACAGTTATCTGAGAGCGCTGTGATGGTAAACGATCCACAGAATCCAAGCTTTTTGGACAAGAAAGGGAATCTGGTGAAGTGGTCAGGAGACTTCATCACAATTGACGCTAACCAAAATCAGAAGACTGTTGGTGTGGTTTTGGGACCAGGTATTCAATCACTTGTCTTTGAAACTAATTGGGGGTGGTTATAATTCTATATCTATTAGACAGAAATGTTCAAACAGTGAAATGGAATGGTCAACCACTCCATGAAGCAACAAAAGCAGAAGTTGAAGAAGTAATCAACGTGAGCTACACTCTCAAGGTTGATTATCCAATCACGGACACTGAAATTTATAAGAAATTTCAGGAAGATATGCTCATCATTGCTCCAACTCCTGTGACTGGCCGGCAATTATTCCGGATCAAGGAAATCAGCGAGCAAGATGACACAGTAAGCCTGACTTGTCAGCACATCACAGAGGACATCTTCAAGCGCTCTGTTCGTCCTATCAAGGTTTCAAACTCAACCTGTCAAATCGCCTTGAATGCTATGATTTCAGCAGTCAAGACACCACTTGGGAAGTTTTCTTTCACAAGTAACATCATGGACAATAGAACCTTCAACACTACAGAAGATGAAACGCTCTATAAGATCCTGATGGATGGGAAACATTCCATCGTAGGCGCTTGGGAAGGCGAGATGATTCGTGACAACTTCCTGATTGATATTCCTAAAAGTCGGGGGATTGATCGTGGTGTAGTAATCACCACACATCAAAACCTGAAACAGTATGAACGAAACAAGAGCAGTTCTAGCATCATCACAAGACTGCATCTGAAATCAACCTTCAAACCAGAGGGAGCAGAAGAAGACACGGTTCTGAAAGTTACCGTGGACAGCCCCCTCATCGGAAATTATCCTTACATCAATGAAGCTGAGTATGAGAACAATGATCTTACTACAGAGGAAGAACTGAGAAAATGGGGTGAAGCCAAGTTCAAGAATGGGAATATTGACAAGCCCACTGATCAGATCAAAATTGAAGCTTATGAGCTTGATGGGCAAACTGTCCATCTTGGTGACACAGCAGCCCTCATGAGCTTGAAGCATGATGTCATGTTGAAGAAAAAAGCTGTGGGCTATGTCTATGATGCTCTGTCAGAAGAGTATATCTCTCTTACATTCGATGACAAGGCTGGTCACGGTGGAGGCCTATCAGGCTCAAATGGAATTTCTGATGTAGCATCTGAAATCCTTGATACAGTCCAAAAGACTCAAGAGGATGATGAATACTACAAGAAATTGAAAGTATTGGTTGACAATGCTAACAGGGCTTTTGAAGACAAGGCAGGAGCTTTGGAGAAAGAGATCACTGATGGAATCGAGCAAGCCAAAGCACAAGCTGAAGTGGTCAAAGAGGAGATCTCAGCACAAGTCACTGAGAAGATCAAAGCAGCAAACCAAGCTAACAAAAATGAAATTGTGGAAGAGTTTAAGGCTCAATACAATGGCATTGAAGTCAAAATGGAAGGCTTTAAGGCTACTACTGACCAATTAAAGGCCAGTGATGCAGATATCAAGAAAATAATCAATGACTTCAAAGATCAAACACAAAGCCAATTTGTAGGAGTCCAAGGCGCACAATCACGATTTGAACAGACCACAGAAAAAGCTATCTCTGACCTGACCAATGTAACGAATGGCAAAGCTGATCGGTCATTTGTTGAGCAGACAGTGGCAGGAGTCAAAGAAGAGTTCACCACAATCGGTGTTGGTGGTGGCCCTAACATGCTCAGGAACTCAAGGGCAGATGAGGGGTTGAAATATTGGACTGAAGCTAATAACAAATTAGCATTCACAGCCCATCAATTCTACTTCAATGGCCAGAAGAGGATGTTTGAATTGCTTCCTGGCGCAGTCGTACAAAGCCCACGCTTTATTGTAAAGCAAAACGTCGACTATGTGTTGAATATCCTTGGATTCGATACTAACTCTAAATATTTCCGAATATATTTCTGTAAGCGTAAAAAAGGATCAACAGCAGATTTTGAAGAGAAACAATTGGTATTTGACGGGAAGCCACAATATACAGACGGGCCTGTTTTTAACGATTCAAAAGCAATCAAGAAATCTTTCCAATTTAATGTTGGAAATTTTGATGATGGTTATCTTCAATTTGAGTACGAACGCAACAATCCAAATAAATGGGCTGGTCTATTTATGGCTGAGCTTGATTTCTACGAAGGTACCAATGACCGTAAATGGCAGCCTGCTCCAGAAGATCAAAATTATTTGGTAGAGCAAGCACAAGCAACGTTTGAAAGGACAGTGGAAGGCCTATCCGCTCAATTAACTAAATTAGAGACCAAGACTGGTCCAAGCGGTGAACTTGAGCAACGCATGCTGACCTATTCGGAGAAAGCTGCCTTAGACGCCCTGAAAGCGACTAGACAGATTTTAGCGCAAGGTTATGTTGCTAAGTCACAATACACTGAGGATGTTGCTGGGATCACAAGAAGATTCGAAGATTTAAAACAAAACAATGATCAAGTCATATCTTCAAAGATTGCCGAATACAAGCAAACAGTAGACGGACAGTTCACAACAATCACTAATCGTATGGGTGATATGTTGAGAAAAACAGACATCAACATCACTGATGGTCAAATCTCATTCGGTACAGGTAAGACCATCAACGGAAGGACTATCAGCTCCTTACTGGTACAGGAACCAGAAGCCATTGCTTTGATTGCTCAATTGATCAAGGTAAAGGGTGACATGGTAGTTGATGGATCTATCACAAGCAGGCATCTGGCATCCCAGAGCGTCCGAACTGGTCACATGGAATCTGGCTCAGTAACCACTCAGATTCTGGCCAGCAATGCAGTGACAGCAGATAAGCTACTAGTCGACTATGCTCTAATAAATAAACTGATCTCAAATCAAGCTTTCATCAGAGAATTGACATCACAGAAAGCATTCATCACCCAATTAGGGTCAATTGACTTTACTGCTGAACATATCAAAGGCGGCCGCTTGAGTGCTAACAATGGGACAACTGTTTTTGATTTAAGTGATGGGACATTGAATATGTATTCTAACACTGGAACCATTCGCAGGATTGACGATACAAATTCATCACAATTCATCAAGTTGATGAAAAGTGGGTTTGTTGCTGAACAATTCAGGGACAGGAATGCCGCTCTTATGGTTTTCGGAACAAATCATAACAAAGATCCTAAAGAAGTTGAGCGGCACGATAATGAAACTTTCGCAGGAATTCGTTTGTGGTCAGGGAAAGGTAATGGCGCAGAAGAAAGCCTTACGGAACTCATTGGTGACCGTGTACTTATCTACAATAACGGGCGATATCGTAGCCCTTGGAATTTCCATAATAACACTAATGACGGAAATACATATCTTATTCCACAGAATGAGAATAGTGTAAAACATTTTATCGGACGTGGGGATAAATTCCTAGAAGGAGTTTATTCAAAACATTTCTATATGAATGGTGGCGTCGATATCGGGCAATATTTATGGGATCTAATAACTTGCTTTGGGCAAATGGTTAAATACAGCGAATTCAAAAGTAAAGATGTCAAAAGACATATTGAAGGAGTTGTTAATGCACATGGTTTTAGATAGAAAGGAACAAAATGAAAGAAAATACTTATATATCAATCATCACGGATCTAGCTAGTCAATTAGCTAGTAAATCAATCAATGAAGCTGAATTCAAAGCACGCTTAAAAGAAGCACAGCAGGAGAAAGCACAGCTCATTCAAGAGCTGGAAACATATCGCTCTGTTCTGGAATCTGACAAAGATTTGCAGGACCTATTTGAAGAAATTAAAAACAAAAATGAGGTAAATGCTTAATGAATTATAAAGTACAGTTCAAATCCTATGACCCCGTAGCGAATACCACAAAGGTTTCCATCAAGCAAGATTATCCATACCGGGTATTTGAAGAATCCCTTTCAAATAACCGCATGGGAGATGAAGAAGCAACCCTTGTGGATGCTATCTTGAATCTTGTCCGGATGGAACTAGACCCATCTGGCGCTATCGTGGCCCTCAAGAAAGAGCTTGACAAGTCTGTTGATGCCAATAAGGATGCCATCAATAAAATTCAAGAACTCACTCAGGAAAACGAAAAGAAAGATGTCCTAATTCAAAATAACAAAGCACTTGCTGATTGGTCTGTACTTGTAGCTGTGACCAATCAAGATAATCCACTTGATCCAACTCTTTACAAGCGAGCGCTTGAACTTGTGGAAGCTGCTCAAGTAGGTAAAGCCTACAAACAACATGACATCTTCACTTTGATTGACCCAGACCACACTGAAAAATACAGTGAAGGTAAACGTGTGCTGGTACAAGTCAACTATGATTTTGTCTATAATGGCGAATCCATCAAAGACTTGAAAGGCCCACTTCTTCAAAACGGGAAACTTGCAATCTACAATTGGGAAGTTCCCAAAGAAGAGAAGCAGAATAAGCCATCAGGAGATCTTGAAACTCAACCGGTAGCACAGCCTGAATCATAATTGAATGGAGTGTGATTGATGTATAAAGAACCAGATGGAATCTTTGGAATTATTGAAGTAGTCCGTGACTTCTATGATCACGGAATTGATGAACACATGATTGTATTTCTATTGATGGCCATTGTTGCTCTAGATATCGTTATAGGAGTATCTAGAGCGTGGGCCTATCATGAGTTTTCAAGTAGAAAATGGAGAAAAGGGCTGGTGAGCCACACAGCTATGATTTTAATTGTAGCCATTGGTTATCCATTCGCTCTTTATATGAATCTTGGGCCTGTAGTTGATGCTTTTATTGTCGCAATGATGGCAGCATACGGTTCCAGCATTCTTGCCAGCCTTTCAGCTCTAGGAGTTGAAATTCCTGGTCTAGATCACCTTGTGAAACAAAATATTGATCATGAAAAATTTCAGTTAAAATATGGCTTGGAAGAGCCAAACAAATTGATCAAAAAAGGAGAAAAGAAAAATGAATCAAATCACTGATATTGTAACAAGTAGCGCAATGAGTATTCTTGTAATTTTGGTTGGAATTGTTGTCCAAGCAGTCAAGAAATACCTCTTGACTCGTGGTGGCAAGAAAGCCATTGAAGTTGCTGAAATTCTTGCAAACAACGCTGTAAATGCCACTGAACAAGTGGCAGGAACATTGGACATCCACGGCAAGGATAAAATGGAGCATGCTAAGACTAGCTTGATCGAAGGGCTAGAAGCATATAACATCAATTTGACCAATGACCAATTAAACACATTTATTGAAGCCGCTGTAAAAAAAGCCAATGAACAATGGAAGAAATGAGGTTCAAAAATGGTAGCAACAAATGATATTTTAAGTTATTCAGAATCTTTGGCCAATCAAGGTGTGGGAGCTGATGCAGATGGTGCATACGGAACCCAATGTGTGGACCTACCAAATTCAATTTCTATCAATTTTTTCGGGAAAGCTCTCTGGGGAAATGCTATTGACCTACTTAATTCAGCCGCTGGGTTAGGGTATGAAGTAGTATATGATGCAGTAGGAGTCAATCCACGAGCAGGGGCCATTTTCGTCATGGATACACAATATCTGTATGGTCATCCTTATGGTCACACAGGAATTGTAATTGAGGATAGTGATGGAGTCACTATGAGAACCATTGAACAGAACATTGATGGAAATGCTGATTCTCTGTATGTAGGAGGGCCTGCAAGATACAATACACGCAACTTTGATGGAATCGTTGGATGGTTCTATTTCCCAACTGATGGAACATCTGTAGCATTTGAACAGCCAGAACCATCAGAACCATTGACAATTGAATCAAACGGTTTTAATCCAGAAACAGGAACATTCACTGTTGAGGTTTCTGCTCTAAACGTACGAGCAGAAGCAGGGATTGGCGCTGAAATTGTAGCAGTATATAGTGCAGGTCAAGAAATCATCTATGATGGATGGATTGATAATGATGGTTATATTTGGATCTCTTACATTGGCGGTTCCGGAAATCGTAGATATGTAGCTGTGGGGCAATCCGAAAACGGGCAACGCATCACAGACTTTGGATCTTTTAAATAGATCCATATAGCATGTTAGAACGAGAGGATTTAGATGAGTGAAAAAAATTCAACAAATCTGAAACAGACAAAAGGCGGTGAAGTCATCAAACAAGGTGACTTCTCTTCTATTTTTGAATACGAATTACTAGACTATAATGGAAACAAAGTCAGCTCTCTTGAAGGCAAAAACGCTAATATAAAAATCGCAAATGCCAAAGGAAAGAAAACAATTGTAGCTGTTGTAGAGAATTCAAGAATTCAATTCAAACTTGAAAAAATTCTACCTCCCGGCATCTATCAAGTCGAGGTTGAATGTGATGGCTTTATCTTCCCTAGTGACAAGAGTGCTAAAATTGATATAATTCAATCTATTGAAAATTATCAAATAAGCGACATTGTTGAAATTGATAAGGTCAACATACAGGAAGAAATAGCCACTTACATGACCACACACCAAATTCAACCATACAACGACAGCCAAATCATCAAGAGAATTGAAACACTAGAAAATAGGCCACAAGCAGATCCAGAGACGGTTAACTTAACAAACTATTTGACATCAGATCAATCGTATCAAACATTTGTGACCTACAGCGCTCTTCAATCTCAGATGACAACTAACATCAAGGACAAACATCTAGAACTTGGAATTGATGCCCTGATAGATGATAAACTTGAAAATGGCGGTGATCCATTTGTCACACGCTCAAAATTGCCAACGATTGACACAAGCCAGCTTGCAAGCAAAAACGATCTTGAAGAGTTGAAACGATCGGTCGGAGCTGGAAGCAGTGCAAGCACAGAGCTAAAAGGTCAAGGCTTCCCATACGCTATCAATGCTGACATCGGCACAATATACACCGACACCACGGCTAAAAATGGAGCGGTAAAGTGGATCAAGAAAGGTCCGGGGACTGGTTTTGGCGCTTGGGCCGTATTGTTTGGCGATGTTAAATGTAAGCCCAAAAATATCAGTTCAACTCAATCTAATGCGTATGTTGAGTTTAGACGCGTAAACTCCACGGTAGAAATTAGCTTCGGTGGTCTATCGTGGGGTTGGTTTGGCATTAAGAGACGAGGTGCGCCCGGTTACGTTCCGCAAGGAAGCGACCGTGAGCGAAATGTGGTGATTTTGAATGTTAACAGCGTCCCTTCCGGCTTCCGTGCCCCTACCTCAAAATTGGGGGTTATGACGAATGACAAGGGCCAACGTTTTGGGACATGGTACTTAGGCGGGTATGGAGATAACAACCAGCTCCGCTTACAGTTCGATGATCCTGTTCCAACAGATCGAGACATTGGAGACCTACGTTTCACCAATATGTCGTACACGACAGATGACCCGTGGCCGGAAAGTCTACAATAAGACACACACCCTCCCAAATTGGGAGGGCTTTTTTATTACCCTTGTCTGAAACTAGTTCCAGATTAGAAACCTCGTGGCTCTTTTCTGTTATAACGGAAAATTTCATAGATGTCTGTTATAAACTCAAATGCTTATCAAAAAAATCTTTTCCTATTTAAATAACTTCCCTTTATGTCCAAGATAAAAAATAAAACTTGAACTTTCTTGAAAGCTATGCTAAACTAACAATGTGAGCAATGAACTTGTGGATTTTTAGAAGTCAGTACCTAAAGCAGACCCTAAAATCTAAAAATAGCGATATGATTGAGTTTTAGAAACTCCCACCGGCTCCATATTTATTATTCATGGAAGATTACTCAAGAGGCTTAAGAGGCCGTGTTGGAAACGCGGTAGGCGTGTAATAGCGTGCGTGGGTTCGAATCCCATGTCTTCCGTTGTTGAGACATCATTGTGTAGCAGTGGTGTTTTTTTGTACAATAAAGAGTCCCAAAAAATAGACCAGTGAGGGAGGAGAAAAAGTGATTGCACAGCTAGATACCAAATCAGTCTATACCTTTATGGAGAGCCTTGTGACCATAAAAGACTATGTACAAGTGGCTAAAAGCATGGGTTATGACGCTTTGGGAATCATGGATGTAGATAATTTGTATGGTGCTTATGAATTTATCGAAGCCTGTCGGGCCCACAACCTCATCCCCTTGGTCGGTTTAGAAGTTGGACTAGAGGTAGACAATGAAACAATTCCTTTTAGGATGATGGCCTTGTCAACGAAGGGCTACCAGAATCTGATGAAGATGTCGACCGTCAAAATGATGGGGAAGAGCAATTGGGAGGATGTAAAGCACCTAACAGAAGAAGTAGCAGTTATTGTCCCAGCGCCTTTTGCTAGTGGAGACTTGCTGCTTGGTCTAGATTACCACATCGGAGTTTTTGCAGATACGCCGTTCCAAGAGTTTAGCCACCCTGTGCTCCCTCTTCATACTGTGCGTTTCTTTGAGGTTGGAGATATGGAAGCCATGCAGATGCTGGCAGCCATCAAGGACAATCAAAGCTTGACAGAAACAGGACAAATTGATCCTAGAACAGTCTTAAAAACTCCTCAGGAGTTACAGAATGATTTTGCTGAGCGATTTCCTCAAGCCATCACAAATCTTGAAAAACTTGTCCAAGGGATTCAATACGACATTGATACCCAGTTGAAATTGCCTCGCTTCAATCCTCAGAAACCAGCTGTTGCGGAACTGAGAGAATTAGCCCAAGCGGGTCTTCTTCGAAAGAACTTGACTAGTCCGGTCTATCAAGAACGTTTGGAGCATGAATTAGACATTATTCACCAAATGGGCTTTGATGATTATTTCTTGATTGTCTGGGATCTTCTTCGTTTCGGACGAAGTCAGGGATATTATATGGGAATGGGGCGTGGGTCTGCTGTAGGCTCACTGGTAGCTTATGCCCTGGAGATTACAGGGATTGATCCAGTGGAGAAGAACCTCCTGTTTGAGCGATTTTTAAATGTGGAGCGCTACACCATGCCGGATATTGATATTGATATTCCTGATATTTATCGTCCAGAATTTATCCGCTATGTGAGAGACCGTTATGGGAGTTACCATGCAGCTCAGATCGTGACCTTTTCAACCTTTGGGGCCAAACAAGCCATTCGAGATGTCTTTAAACGTTTTGGAGTACCAGAGTACGAATTGACCTCCATTACCAAGCGGATTGGCTTTAGGGATACACTGGCGACAGCTTATGAACAGAATCTAGCATTTCGACAAGTGATTCATAGCCGAGCAGAATTTGAGCGTGGCTTTGAAATTGCCAAAAGAATAGAAGGCCAACCAAGGCAGACCTCTATCCATGCGGCTGGGGTTGTGATGAGTGACCAGGATTTGACGGATCACATTCCTCTCAAGTATGGAGAAGACATGTTTGTCACCCAGTATGATGCCCATGCGGTTGAAGCCAATGGTCTGTTGAAGATGGACTTTTTGGGTCTGCGAAATTTAACCTTTGTTCAGAAAATGAAGGAAGCCGTCTATGAAAAGTACCAAGAAGAGATCGTGATTGAAGCCATTGATTTAGAAGATGCAGAAACCTTGGCCTTATTTGCTGCTGGGGATACCAAGGGGATTTTCCAATTTGAACAAGCTGGAGCTATCCGCCTTTTGAGACGTGTGAGACCCAATCATTTCGAAGAAGTGGTAGCGACCACCTCTCTCAACCGTCCAGGAGCTAGTGATTACATTGATAATTTCGTCAAAAGAAAGCACGGCCAGGAAACGGTTGACATTCTGGATCCAGCTATTGAAGAAATTTTACGTCCCACTTATGGGATCATGCTCTACCAAGAGCAGGTGATGCAGGTTGCCCAGCGTTTTGCAGGCTTTAGCCTAGGGAAAGCCGATATTTTACGTCGGGCTATGGGCAAAAAAAATGCAGCTGAAATGCATCAGATGGAAGACGATTTTGTTGTAGGTGCTCTTAAACTTGGGCATACGGAAGAAAAAGCCAAAGAGGTCTTTGCGATCATGGAAAAATTCGCAGGCTATGGGTTTAACCGTTCCCATGCCTATGCCTATTCTGCCTTGGCCTTTCAGATGGCCTATTTCAAGGTCCATTATCCAGATGTTTTCTTTGATGTCATGCTCAATTATTCAAGCAGCGATTATCTGACAGATGCTCTCCAGTTTGATTTTAAAATCGCTCCATTATCGATCAATACCATCCCTTACAGAGATAAGTTTCAGGATCGAAAAATTTACTTGGGCATGAAAAATATCAAGGGACTCCCAAGAGATTTAGCGTATTGGATCATTGACAATCGTCCCTTTGAAAGTGTCGAAGATTTTATTTTACGCCTTCCTAATCAGTATCATAAATTACCTCTATTGACGCCTTTAGTAGAACTAGGGTTGTTTGATAACTTTGAGAAGAATAGACGCAAGGTGCTTCACAATTTGCCGAATTTATTTGTCTTTGCTGATGAGCTAGGCAGCTTGTTTGCGGATTCTAACTATTCTTGGACAGAGGCAGAGGACTTTAGTCAGGCTGAAAAATACCAGAAGGAAGAGGCCATTATTGGCATCGGGCTCAGTACCCACCCATTGGTGGCAATTGGGCAAACGAGTCCCTACGAGATTCAGCCAATTTCCCAATTAGTTCAAGGAGAGCAGGCGCGAATCCTCATAGAGGTGCAAGCCATCCGGACCATTCGAACCAAGTCGGGCGATCTCATGGCTTTCTTACAAGTCAGTGATACCAAGAAAAAATTGGATGTGACCCTTTTCCCTGAAACCTATAATCGATTTTCCTCCTTGATAAAAGAAGGTGGCTTCTATTACTTGACGGGGAAAATACAAGAGCGTGATGGGCGCTTACAGATGATTCTAGCAGAGGCGCAACTAGCGACTAATGAAAAATTCTGGAT
The DNA here is from genome assembly GCF_040908565.1 of Streptococcus parasanguinis. Taxonomy (GTDB): domain Bacteria; phylum Bacillota; class Bacilli; order Lactobacillales; family Streptococcaceae; genus Streptococcus; species Streptococcus parasanguinis_AC. Next base: position 39,155 of record NZ_JBDGEA010000006.1, read on the forward strand.
TCAGTTGCTCGATCATCGTCAGGACAAAACGATTCTATCTATCTTGAAAAAATATCCAGGGCCATATCCTGTGGTATTACGCTATGAAGACGAGAAAAAAACGCTTCAATTGAAGGGCTATACAGTCCAGAAAAACCAAGAATTAGAAGACGAATTAAAGAATCTTGTTATGAAAACGATTTATCGTTAAAAACTGCGAAAAATACGAGAATTTTAGTCTTCTTTGTGTTATAATTACTTAGAATGTAAAAGAAAAAAAGGAGCAAAAAACGAAATGAAACGTATTGCTGTTTTAACTAGTGGAGGAGATGCCCCTGGTATGAATGCTGCTATCCGTGCAGTTGTTCGTCAAGCAATTTCTGAAGGAATGGAAGTTTTTGGTATCTACGATGGATACGCAGGTATGGTTGCTGGAAAAATTCAGCCACTAGATACCTCATCTGTTGGTGATATTATTTCCCGTGGTGGGACTTTCCTTCATTCAGCTCGTTACCCTGAATTCGCTCAACGCGAAGGTCAATTAAAAGGGATTGAGCAATTGAAGAAACATGGAATTGAAGGTGTTGTTGTTATTGGTGGAGATGGTTCTTACCATGGTGCGATGCGCTTGACAGAACTTGGATTCCCAGCAGTGGGTCTTCCTGGTACGATCGACAACGATATCGTCGGAACTGATTTTACAATTGGTTTTGATACTGCAGTGACTACTGCAATGGATGCGATCGACAAGATCCGTGATACTTCATCTAGTCACCGTCGTACTTTTGTTATTGAGGTTATGGGCCGTAATGCTGGAGATATCGCTCTTTGGGCAGGGATTGCTTCAGGTGCAGATGAAATCATCATTCCAGAAGAAGGTTTCAAAATCGAAGAAGTTGTTGAAAGTATCAAAGAAGGCTATGCAAAGGGTCGTACGCACAACATCATCGTTTTGGCTGAAGGCGTGATGTCTGCAGATGAATTCGGTAAAGCCTTGAAAGCGGCTGGTGATGAAAGTGACCTTCGTGTGACTGAGCTTGGCCATATCCAACGTGGTGGTTCACCTACTGCGCGTGACCGTGTTCTTGCTTCACGCATGGGAGCGCACGCTGTTAAATTGCTTAAACAAGGAATCGGTGGGGTTGCCGTTGGTATCCGTAATGAAGAAATGGTTGAAAATCCAATCCTTGGTAAGGCAGAAGAAGGAGCTCTCTTTAGCTTGACAGAAGATGGCAAGATTGTTGTAAATAATCCTCATAAAGCTGATCTTGGTCTTGCTGAATTGAACCGTAGCTTGTCTTCAATCTAATTTCTATTTATTAAATTTGTTAACTTTGTCTAAATAGACAGATATATTTAAAAAGGAGTCACATATATCATGAACAAACGTGTTAAAATCGTTGCAACCTTAGGTCCTGCGGTAGAAATCCGTGGCGGTAAAAAATTTGGTGAAGATGGATACTGGGGTGAAAAACTTGACGTTGAAGCTTCAGCACAAAATATTGCTAAATTGATCGAAGCTGGTGCTAACACTTTCCGTTTCAACTTCTCACACGGTGACCACCAAGAACAAGGTGAACGTATGGCAACTGTTAAACTTGCAGAAAAACTTGCAGGTAAAAAAGTTGGTTTCCTTCTTGATACTAAAGGACCAGAAATCCGTACTGAATTGTTCGAAGGTGAAGCGAAAGAGTACTCATACAAAACTGGAGAAAAGATTCGTGTTGCAACTAAACAAGGTATCAAATCAACTCTTGAAGTGATTGCTTTGAACGTTGCAGGTGGGCTTGACATCTATGATGACGTTGAAGTTGGTCGCCAAGTATTGGTTGACGATGGTAAATTGGGTCTTCGTGTTGTAGAAAAAGACGACGCAACTCGTGAATTTGTCGTTGAGGTTGAAAACGACGGTGTGATCGCTAAACAAAAAGGTGTTAACATCCCTAACACGAAAATTCCTTTCCCAGCTCTTGCTGAACGTGATAATGATGATATTCGTTTCGGTTTGGAACAAGGTATCAACTTCATCGCGATCTCATTCGTACGTACTGCAAAAGACGTAAACGAAGTTCGTGCTATCTGTGAAGAAACTGGTAACGGTCACGTTCAATTGTTTGCGAAGATCGAAAACCAACAAGGTATCGACAACTTGGACGAAATCATTGAAGCTGCTGACGGTATCATGATCGCTCGTGGTGACATGGGTATCGAAGTACCATTCGAAATGGTTCCAGTTTACCAAAAAATGATTATCACGAAAGTAAACGCTGCTGGTAAAGTTGTTATCACTGCAACAAACATGCTTGAAACAATGACTGAAAAACCACGTGCGACTCGTTCAGAAGTATCAGACGTATTTAACGCTGTTATTGACGGAACTGACGCTACCATGCTTTCAGGTGAGTCTGCAAATGGTAAATACCCACTTGAGTCTGTTCGTACAATGGCTACCATCGACAAGAACGCTCAAACTCTTCTTAACGAATACGGACGTTTGAACTCAGATTCATTTGAACGTAACTCTAAGACAGAAGTTATGGCTTCAGCAGTTAAAGATGCTACAAACTCAATGGACATCAAATTGGTTGTAACTCTTACTAAGACTGGTCACACAGCACGTTTGATCTCTAAATATCGTCCAAATGCTGATATCTTGGCATTGACATTTGACGAATTGACAGAACGTGGATTGATGTTGAACTGGGGTGTGATCCCAATGTTGACAGAAGCTCCATCATCAACTGATGACATGTTTGAAATTGCTGAACGTAAAGCAGTTGAAGCAGGTCTTGTACAATCTGGTGACGATATCGTTATCGTTGCAGGTGTGCCACTTGGTGAAGCAGTTCGTACAAACACGATGCGTATCCGTACTGTACGTTAATAAAGAAATTTTTCTTATAACCTTGCTGGTTGGTCCAAAAGGATTGACCGCGAGGTTTTTCTTTTGCTTATTTAGTGTGTTGGCAAGAATTCTCACTAGTGCTTACTTTCTCTTTTTTAAAGATCAAAAAAATGGTATAATAAACAAAAAGGAAGGGAGACATACATGCCAAGGAGAGATTTAATTAGAAATGTCATCATTGTCGGTGTTCTGGTTTTGGCACTGATTTTGCTTCGTATCTTTGTATTTCATCCATTTAGTATCAATGATAAGATGGCCAATGCTTCTGTGAAAAATGGAGATCTTGTGGTAGCAACTAAAAATGCTCAGGTAGATCGCAGTGATTTGGTCTTATACAAGGTCGGTGGAAAAGAATACCTTGGACGTGTCATTGCTAAAGAAAACGATGAAGTCAGTTACGTAGATGATGTCCTCTATTTGAATGGACAGGCAACACCAGAACCTTACCTAAATAAAATGCTGAACAAACATCTAGCTGCCCCAACGAGTAATGGGTATTATACGGATGATTTCTTTTTATCAGAGTTAAAAGGGACCAAGGCTGGTCGTGTACCATCCGATACCTTTCTAGTCTTAAATGATAACCGTGGGGATACAGAAGATAGTCGTGAGTTTGGTTATATCCATAAAAATCAGATCGAAGGAGTCGTGAATCTGCGTCTCTATCCCCTTAATAAATTTGGATTTATAAAAGTAGAAGAATAGCCGAAAGGCTATTTTTTTTTATAAATATCAAAATGAACTAGTTTTTTTTCATTTTTGTGGTAAGATATTCATTAAATATTTTTTTAGGAGGAGAATGCTATGCAGTATGCTTTGGAAATTTTACCAAGTTTGTTAAAGGGAGCAAGCCTCACCTTGCAAGTGTTTGCTTTCGTATTGATTTTATCGATTCCATTAGGAATCGTTGTTGCTTTTACCAAGCCCTATATGAAAAACGAGCAAGTCTTGGTCACAAAGAAAGCATCTGGGATCCAATCAGTCGATGGGATGAAAGAGAAACGATTAGGTGCCCAGACAGGATCTTCTGGCTATATGGATTTTGAAGCCAATCCTAAATTCTTAAAAAATAAGGTCAAAAATCAAAAGGCCACCCAATACCAGAGTTTTAACGAGGCACTGATTGATCTCCAGAACGATCGGATCGATGGCCTCTTAATCGACCGTGTCTATGCCAACTATTATCTACAAACAGAAGGAATTTTAAAAGACTACAATGTCTTTCCTGTCGGTTTTGAGACAGAATCCTTTGCAGTAGGGGTACGCAAGGCAGATAAAACCTTGAAGAAAAAAATTGATGAAGCTTTCGTAAAACTCTATCAAAAGGGTCAGTTCCAAAAGATCTCTAAGAAGTGGTTCGGAACGGATGTAGCGACAGATGACATCAAGTAAAAAAGCTAGGAAATCATTCCTAGCTTTAGATTAAAGACAAAGTTATCTTAAAAACTTTCCTTAGGTGAGTACGGACGTCAGCGAACTTCTACAAAGTTCCATGACTTAGTTTTGAACCTAAGGTTTCAAAACTCCCGAGTGCTAGAAACATCACTGTTTCTAGCACTTTTCTCACAGCGGAAAGTTTTGGTATACTTTTGATTCATTTTAAAAATTAGAAAATTTTTAGAGAATCAATTAACTTTTTTTATAAGGTTTGGATACTCTCTCAAGCTAGGAAATACTTCCTAGCTTTTTAGTCTGTTTTATTAGTAATTTGATGGAAAATCTTTTGCCAAGTTTCGTGGCGACGCCAGAGACTGGTATGGATTTGACCGTCTAGTTCATAGCGTATGAGTTTGGTTTTTTGGCTGATGGACTCCAGTTCAAAGTTTTGGAATTGAACTTGGTCGCTTGCGAGAGCCTCTATTAATTCCGCTTTGTGGTGTTCGTGACCGGTATCGTCAATCAAGGTATAATTATCCGCTAGCAATGTATCAAATTCTTGCTTAGCATAGAGGCGTTTTTCGTAGGTCAAGAGTTTCTTTTCAACGTTTTCGATCAGCTCATCTTCAGGAATTGAGCTAGGTTCTACATGGACGTCAATGTCAAAGACTCCAAATTCTTCTGTCAAGAGATCCTCGACTTCTTCAGTGATGGCATGGCTTTCATAGACTGAAAGATCGGGATTCATCTCCAAGACAACGTCCAGATAGATATTGCTTCCGTAGGTCCGCCCGCGTTGATATTTCACACGCGCAATCTTAGGGAGTTTTAAAATAGCTTTTTCGTAATCTTCGAGGAGACTATCGTCAAAGCCGTCTGAAAGACTAAAGGAAGATTCCATAAAAATATCGTAGGCTGTTTTGAGGATAAAGAAGGTGATGATGATGGCTGCGATTTTATCGACAATTGGATAGTTAAAAGCACTAGCAGCAATCGCAATCGACGTCCCAAGAGATGTGACGACGTCTGAAAGATTGTCTTTTGCGGCCGCTTTTAAGGCTTTTGATTTGGCCCGTTTTGCTAAGCGAAGATTGTAGAAATAAACGCCTAGCATGACAAGGGCTGAAACCACTCCGACACCAGCACCGAGTGGATCAATGCTAACTGTTTCATTGCTGAAGATCTTTTGGAGGGTATCGCGTAAGACATCAAAACCGACATAAAACATAATGATGGAGGTGACTAAACTAGCTAGATCCTCAATTTTCCAGTGACCAAACTTGTGATCACGGTCAGCTGGTTGGCGAGCGAGACGAATCCCGATGAGCAGGGCAGCATTGCTGATAATATCTGATAAGTTGTTAAATCCATCAGCTACCAAACTAGAGGAGTGAAGCAGATGGCCAGTAGCTAATTTTGCTGAAGATAGCAGTAAATAGGCTAGAATACTGATGATGGCACCACGTTCGGCCAGTTTTAAGTTACTGTATGGTTTTTCCAAAATTTCCTCCTACAACCTCGGATGTGAACCTGTTCTCTTTAAGCTACTATTATATCGTTTTTGGAAGGTAAATTCAAATCAGCCCTTTTTTAAAAGAAGCTAGGCTGGTTTTGTGGTATAATAGAACGATTGAATGAATGAGGAGTATGAGATGAATCCTTTATTGAATGGTATGAATGATCGCCAAGCAGAGGCGGTCCAAACGACAGAAGGTCCCCTCTTGATCATGGCGGGGGCTGGTTCAGGTAAGACACGTGTCTTGACCCACCGGATTGCTTACTTGATCGATGAAAAAATGGTCAATCCTTGGAATATCTTGGCCATTACCTTTACCAATAAGGCCGCTCGGGAGATGAAGGAGCGGGCTTATCAATTGAATCCAGCCACCCAAGATTGCTTGATTGCGACCTTCCACTCCATGTGTGTGCGCATCCTTCGTCGCGATGCAGATCACATTGGCTACAATCGGAATTTTACCATTGTCGATCCAGGTGAGCAACGGACCTTGATGAAGCGGATCTTGAAGTCCTTGAATTTGGATCCTAAGAAATGGAATGAACGGACCATTTTGGGAACTATTTCCAATGCCAAAAATGACTTGATCGATGAAGTGGCCTATGCTGCCCAAGCGGGGGATATGTATACCCAGATCGTCGCCAAGTGTTATGAGGCTTACCAAAAGGAACTCCGACAGTCAGAAGCAGTAGACTTTGATGATTTGATTATGCTGACCTTGCGTCTCTTTGACCAGCATCCTGATGTGCTGACCTATTACCAGCAGAAGTTCCAATACATCCATGTAGATGAGTACCAAGATACCAACCATGCCCAATACCAGTTGGTCAAACTCTTGGCTTCACGTTTTAAAAATATCTGTGTCGTTGGGGATGCGGACCAGTCTATTTATGGCTGGCGGGGAGCGGATATGCAGAATATCCTGGATTTTGAGAAGGATTATCCTGATGCCAAGGTCGTTTTGTTAGAGGAAAATTATCGCTCGACTAAGACGATCTTGCAAGCAGCCAATGACGTCATCAAAAACAATCGGAACCGCCGTCCGAAGAATCTTTGGACCCAAAATGCAGACGGTGAAGAGATTGTTTATTACCGGGCCAATGATGAGCAGGATGAAGCGGTCTTTGTTGCCAAAACCATTGAAGAGCTCAGTCGCGAAGCTGGCTATAAGCATCGTGATTTTGCGGTTCTCTACCGGACGAATGCCCAGTCACGAACCATTGAAGAAGCGCTGCTCAAGTCCAATATTCCCTATACCATGGTAGGGGGCACCAAGTTCTACAGCCGGAAGGAAATTCGAGATGTTATTGCTTATTTAAACTTGATTGCTAATCTCAGTGACAATATCAGTTTTGAGCGGATTATCAATGAACCCAAGCGTGGAATCGGGCCAGGTACAGTGGATAAGATTCGCGATTTTGCCCAAATGCAAGAGTCCTCACTCCTAGATGCTTCAGCCAATATCATGCTCTCTGGCATCAAAGGAAAGGCAGCCCAAGCCATCTGGGACTTTGCCAATCTCATTCTTGATTTGAGAGAAAAATTGGACCAGCTGACCATTACAGAATTGGTCGAAGAAGTCCTTGATAAGACAGGTTACATGACGGCCCTAACCAATCAGGGGAATTTAGAAAGTCAGGCCCGCATTGAGAATATCCAAGAGTTCCTGTCTGTTACCAAAAATTTTGATGAAAACGGGGAAACCGTCGAAGACGAATCAGGTGTGGACACCTTGAGTCGTTTCTTGAACGACTTAGCCTTGATTGCCGATACAGACGATGGAGCGCAAGAGACCTCAGAAGTCACCTTGATGACCCTTCACGCGGCCAAAGGTTTGGAATTCCCAGTGGTCTTCTTGATTGGGATGGAAGAAAACGTCTTTCCTCTTAGTCGGGCGGCAGAGGATCCGGATGAGTTGGAAGAAGAACGTCGTTTGGCTTACGTGGGGATCACGCGGGCAGAGAAGGTTCTCTTTTTGACCAATGCCAATTCTCGTTTGCTCTTTGGGCGGACCAGCTACAACCGTCCGACGCGCTTTATCAATGAAATTAGCTCAGATTTGTTAACCTACCAAGGATTGGCCCGTCCAGTCAACACAAGTTTTAAGGCATCTTATAGCAATGGTGGCGGAACAACCTTTGGAAAAGGCATGAGTCTGTCACAAGCCCTTCAAGAGCGCAAGAGACAAGCAGCTCCAAGTGCTCTCACGTCATCAAGCCTACCCTTTGGCAATGGTAACCGAGCGGGTGCCAAAGAAACTGTCGCTTGGTCTATTGGCGACATTGCCATTCACAAGAAGTGGGGCGAAGGAACCGTGCTTGAGGTATCAGGAAGTGGCAACACCCAAGAGCTCAAGATCAACTTCCCAGAAGTGGGTCTCAAGAAACTCTTGGCCAGTGTCGCGCCGATTGAGAAGAAATAAACTAAAGCCAGTAAGCTAAGTGTACTGTTTCAGATCATAAACATGCACTATCTCCTTGAGGATCTAATTTGTTACTGCAAGAAAAAGTTCCAAGAAAAGAACTTCTGGGAATAGTGCAGAATAGGTTGAGACTTTTCGCCGTGAGGAAAGCACCAGAAACACATCAGTTTCTGGTGCTCGGTAGATTTGAGACGTGAGGCTCAAATCTAAGGTATGGAATCCCAAAGGGAGTCGCTGCCGTCCGTCCTCACCTAAGAAAAGTCTCTATAGAGGAATGAATATTCAGTTGAAACCAGCAAGCTTAGCTTGCTGGTTTTTATTTTCCAAGTGGCATGATATAATATACTAAGAATAGAGAAAGAGGCATGCTATGAACGAAATCAAGTGCCCCAACTGTGGGGAAGTCTTTACAGTCAATGAAAGTCAATACAGCGAACTCTTGTCACAGGTACGGACAGCGGAGTTTGACAAGGAAATTCATGAGCGGATTCGGCAAGAGTTGGCTTTAGCTGAGCAAAAGGCCCTTAATGAGCAGCAAGAGAAGTTAGCCAAGAAGGACCAAGAAATTGCCCAGTTACAAAACCAGATTCAACAGTTTGATACTGAAAAAGAATTGGCCAAAAAAGAGGTGGAGCAAACAGCTAGCCAAAGCCTGCTAGAGAAAGAAAAAGAAGTGCAAGCGCTGGAAAATCAGTTGGCTACCTTGCGCTTGGAGCATGAAAATCAGCTTCAAAAAACACTGTCTGATCTAGAGAAAGAAAGAGATCAGGTCAAAAATCAGCTCCTATTACAAGAAAAAGAAAATGAGCTTTCTCTGACTTCTGTTAAGCAAAACTACGAAGCCCAGCTTAAGGCGGCCAATGAACAGGTCGAGTTTTACAAGAACTTCAAGGCCCAACAGTCGACCAAGGCCATTGGGGAAAGTCTAGAACAGTATGCGGAGAGCGAGTTTAACAAGGTTCGTAGTTTCGCCTTTCCAAACGCTTATTTCGAAAAGGACAACAAGGTCTCTGCTCGTGGTTCTAAAGGGGACTTTATCTTCCGTGACTTTGATGAAAATGGGCTGGAATTCATTTCCATCATGTTTGAGATGAAGAATGAAGCCGACGGGACAGAGAAGAAGCATAAAAACGCTGATTTTTACAAGGAATTGGATAAGGATCGTCGAGAAAAGAACTGTGAGTATGCTGTATTAGTATCGATGTTAGAAGCCGATAATGACTACTTCAACACAGGGATTGTGGATGTCAGTCATGAGTATGATAAGATGTATGTCGTTCGTCCTCAGTTCTTTATCCAGTTGATTGGTCTCTTACGCAATGCGGCTCTTAACTCTCTTAAATACAAGCAGGAGTTATCGCTTATTCGTGAACAAAATATTGATATCACTCACTTTGAAGAGGACCTAGACGCCTTCAAGGTTGCCTTTGCTAAGAACTACAATTCAGCTTCGGTCAACTTCGGTAAGGCCATTGATGAAATCGACAAGGCCATCAAGCGGATGGAAGAAGTCAAGAAATTCTTGACCACATCAGAAAATCAACTCCGCCTTGCCAACAACAAGTTGGATGATGTTTCCGTTAAAAAATTGACTCGGAAGAATCCGACTATGAAAGCAAAGTTTGATGCCTTGAAGGGGGAATAATCTTTGTATTCAGCTAAGAACGCTACCTTGTCCATGAATGGGAAAACCATGGACTATGTGACATTTGGTAAAGGAAAGAAGCCTCTCGTTATCATACCAGGCTTGGGGGATGGGCCGCAGACGGTTAAAGGAAAGGCCCAACTCTTTTCCCTCTCTTATCGTCTACTTGCTAAGCATTATAAAATCTATGTTTTTTCTCGAATCAATGAGTTGAGGCAGGGCTATGCAACACGGGATATGGCAGCAGATGTAGCAGAAGCAATGGAGACACTAAACCTAGATGCCGCTTATGTCATAGGGATTTCACAAGGTGGAATGATTGCTCAATGGCTAGCTGCAGATTTTCCAGAAAGGGTTCAAAAGCTCATCCTAGCTGTGACAACAGCGAAGCCTAGTCAACTTGCTAGAGAGCGAATTGAGCATTGGCAAAAGCTTAGTCAATCTGGAACTTTTAGAGATCTCATGCTGGATATTGCAAAGCACTCCTACACGCAAAAGAGCTATCAAAAGTGGCGGTTGCTTTATAATATCATGGGTCGCTTGGGACGAATTAAGGATAAGAAACGAATTGCCATTCAATCTCAGTCTTGCCTGGAACATAATAGCCTTGAGGTCTTAAAGTACATTCATTGTCCGACCCTGATCCTTGGTGCCCTTGAAGATGATGTGATTGGTGTGAAGGGATCCAAGGAACTGGCAAAAGCGATTTCGGGTTGTCAGCTCCTTATTCTTAAGCATTCAGGTCATGCTCTGTATGAAGAAAATAAAGCATTTCAAGAGGCTGTCTGTGGATTTTTAAACTAAAAAAGCTGGAATTTTCCAGCTTTTTTATGTTAGTTAAATCGCAAAGAGATCGTTTAGGTTTTCTGCCATGGTTGGGTGGGTAAAGATTTGTTTTGCGATGTAAGTATAAGGAATCTTGTTGTCCATGGCCATGGTGATCAGGTTAATGAGTTCACCTGCGGCTTCCCCAAAGAGAGTTGCTCCAAGGATTTCTTTGGTTTCTGGATTGACTACGGCTTTGAAAGCACCTCGAAGGTCTGCATTGACATGGCCACGTGGCATGGCAGCAACTGGCAATTCTTTGACAGCCACTGGAAGTCCTTTGTCGCGTGCTTCTTGCTCAGTCAAGCCGACTTGGGCCAATGGAGGAGCAATGAAGAGTGTTGTCGCATAGTTTCCGCGTGTTTCGAGATTGTAGCTACCATCTCCTGTAAGGTAGTTGAAGACGATGCGGAAGTCATCGAGGGACATATAGGTGAACTGAGGACCACCATTGACATCCCCAACTGCAAATACACCAGGGACGCTGGTTTCCAAATGACGGTTGACTTGAATCGCTCCACGATCAGTAACTTGGATGTCTGTGTTCTCAAGACCAAGACCAGCTGTATTTGGCTTACGTCCTGTTGCGTAGAGAAGGACATCAAACTCGAAGTCTCCTTTATCGGTTACAAGGGTTAAACTAGCTTCACCATCTTTGATTTCTTGGGTATGAACGCCTTGCAAGAATTGAATGCCATCTTCTTCAAGGTAGCCTTTTGCAAGAGCTGCAATGCTTGGCTCGATCCGTGGCAAGAATGCTTCAGAAGCATCCAATACTGTTACTTGGCTACCCAAGGTATTGTAGAGATGGGCAAATTCCAATCCGATAGGTCCACCACCAAGGACGCCCAGGCGTTTTGGTAGGTTTTCCAGCCGTTGAATACCAGTTGAATCCACAGCAAATTTACTTTCAGCCAATCCTGGGATTGGAAGAATAGTTGGCACAGCACCAGTATTAATAATAATGGTTTCAGCTGTCAATTCTTCCTTTTCATCTCCAGCTTGAATTTCGATGACCTTGTTGGAAAGGAAACGAGCAGTCGCGTCGATGATGTCTACACCAGTTCCAGCAATGGTTGCGTAGTTCTTGCCATTGAGACGAGTAGTGACCGCATTTTTTTCATTCATGGCTTGTTCAAAATCCAAGCCTTTTTCTGCGGCAACAATCAAGGTCTTGGTGGGAATACAAGCTATATTGATACAAGTACCACCGTACATAGATTTGCTCTTTTCAATCAGAGCGACTTTTTTTCCTTGGCTTGATAATTTCGCTGCAAGTGTTTTACCAGCTTTACCAAATCCAATCACAATAACATCATACATTAACATATGTTACACCTTCTTTCGTTTTCTATTGTATCAAACCCATTTTAAAAAGTCTGAATTCTGCTACGGGATTTTTTGGAAGCTCATGGGAAGGGGGAAAGAGGGACAAGAAGCCTGCTTTCATGGTATAATAAGAGGTCGGTGACCGTCATGGTCACACATGAGTTAGAAAGAGCAAATCAGATGGACGGAATTATCAATGTAAAAAAAGAAGCGGGCATGACTTCGCATGATGTGGTCTTTAAACTGCGGAAAATCTTAGGCACCAAGAAGATTGGCCATGGAGGAACTTTGGATCCGGATGTGGTCGGGGTGCTTCCGATTGCCGTAGGAAAAGCGACCCGGATGGTTGAATTTATGCAGGATGAAGGTAAAATCTACGAGGGAGAAATCACTTTGGGCTTTTCTACCACGACGGAAGATGTTAGTGGAGAAGTAGTTGCTGAGACGCCGGTCTTGTCTCCTTTAGATGAAACCGTTGTAGATCAAGCGATTGCTAGTTTGACTGGAACCATTACTCAAGTTCCGCCCATGTACTCAGCTGTCAAGGTCAATGGGCGCAAACTCTATGAATATGCACGGGCAGGAGAAGAAGTGGAACGGCCTGTCCGACAGGTGACGATTTATGAATTCACGCGCACTAGTGAGATTAGCTATGAAGAAGGCCTGGCCCGTTTTCGCTTCCGGGTAAAATGCAGCAAGGGAACCTATATCCGGACCTTGTCGGTGGACCTTGGTCAAAAGTTGGGTTATGCGGCTCATATGTCCCACTTAACACGGACAAGTGCTGCCGGTTTGTCACTGGATGATGCCTTGACCCTGGAAGAGCTTGCTGAAAAGGTAACGCAAGGAGATTTGAGCTTCCTTCACCCACTTGAGATTGGGATCGGAGATCTGGAAAAAGTAGAGCTGACTGTAGAAGAGGTCGGTGAAGTCCAAGTGGGACGCTTTATTCCAGTTGAGAGCGAAGCCAGAGAGTTAGCTGCTTTTTACCAAGGGAAATTGGTAGCCATTTTGGAAAAAAGGGAAGAACTTTACAAACCTCGCAAGGTTTTTCTGACAGAAAGTGTGTTACAATAAATTTATGAATATTCGTTTGATAACTACTGCTAACCAGATCCACTTGGAGAGTGAGACCGTTTTGGTTCTAGGCTATTTTGATGGTCTGCATCTGGGGCACCAAAAACTTTTTAAAAAGGCACGTCAGATTGCGGATGAAAAGGGATTGAAGGTGGCTTTGTTAACCTTTCCTGAATCACCTAAGTTAGCCTTTGTTCGCTACCAACCAGAATTATTACTCCATTTGCAGAGCCCTGAGGATCGGTTCCAAAAACTAAAAGAACTAGGAGTAGATGAGCTCTTTCTTATCGATTTTACGACAGATTTTGCCTCTAAGACAGCGAAAGAATTTATTGATCAGTATGTTAGAGCTTTGAGAGCTCGAGTCTTAATTGCAGGATTTGATTACAGTTTTGGTTCGGATAAAAATAATGTCTCTAACTTATCCGCTTATTTTGATGGTCAGATCGAAGTCATTCCACCTGTATTGGATCAGGGCGAAAAAATTAGCTCGACCCGCATTCGTCAAGCTATTATAAAAGGGCGTGTCAAGGAAGCTGCTCGACTGCTAGGGGAGCCCTTATCCAGTCGTGGAATCGTGGTGCATGGGGATGCACGGGGAAGGACTATTGGTTACCCTACTGCAAATCTAGCACCGATTGACCGAACTTATCTGCCGTCTGATGGTGTCTATGTGGTTGATGTGTTATATAAGGGGCAGACTTACCGGGGGATGGCTTCTGTCGGTAAAAATGTAACTTTTGACGGGAAAGAGCTTCGTTTCGAGGCTAACCTCTTTGACTTTACTGGAGATATCTACGGGCATACTTTGACGATTCATTGGTTGGATAAGATCCGTGAGATGATTAAATTTGATACGATCGACCAGCTTGTGGCTCAATTAAAAGAGGATGAGGTGGTCGCACGAAACTGGAGAGAGGATTAGGAGAAGACCTAATCTTTTTCTATCTTTTCCAAATAAAAAAATGAAAGCAATTTCATATTTTTGAAGAAATGCAGAAAAATCTTAGAGAAATCAAAAAAGCGCTTTTCAAGCACCTATTTTTTTTGTATAATAGAGTTAGATAGTTATATATAAAAAAAGAAGTGAACCACATGATTACATTATTTTTATCACCGAGTTGTACATCATGTCGAAAAGCTCGGGCTTGGTTAAAAAAGCACGATGTTCCATTTAAAGAACACAATATTATGACAAGTCCTTTGAGCAAACAGGAGTTGACAAGTATATTGGCCTTGACCGAAAACGGAACAGACGACATTATTTCAACTCGTTCAAAAATTTTTCAAAAATTGGATGTTGATGTCGAAGAGCTATCGATTTCAGCCTTGATCCGTTTGATTGAGGAAAATCCTAGTCTCTTACGCAGACCCATTATTTTAGATAACAAACGCATGCAAATAGGTTTTAACGAAGATGAAATTCGGGCCTTCTTGCCACGGAGTTATCGCAAACAAGAGTTACGCTCTGCCACTCTAAGAGCAGAAATAAACTAAGAAGTATGTCGAATGCAAAAAAATTATAGTTACCCACTGGACTTATCGTGGAGCACTGAAGAGCTTGCTTCAGTGCTTTCTTTTTTCAATAAAGTCGAAGAAGCCTATGAAAGTAAGGTAGAGGCCAAAGAATATATGGAAGTCTACCGCGCTTTTAAGAAGGTCGTACCTAGTATCGGAGAAGAAAAGCGTCTCGGACGAGAGTTTGAAGAAGTGAGCGGTTATTCTCTCTATCGCGCGACCCAGGCTGCAAAGCAAAAAGAGGAAGGATGGTTTTCTCTTGAAGAATAAATTAGAGTTTGCTAAACAAATCGTCCTGGAGGCTGGAGAGTATTTACGTCTTCATCTCCATGATGCCTTGACAATTACCAAAAAGACAGGACCAACAGACCTGGTGACCCAGATGGACCAACAGGTTCAACAAAATTTGGTCGATAAAATCACAAATCGCTACCCAGATGATCGAATTTTTGCAGAAGAAGATGGTCTACGTTCACCGATTTCAGAAGGATCGGTTTGGGTGATCGATCCCATTGATGGAACCAATAATTTTGTGACCCAAAAGGAAGATTTTGCGGTGATGGTGGCTTATTTTGAAGAAGGAATTGGTCAGTTTGGCTTGATCTACGATGTTATGCGGGATCACCTTTTTTATGGGGGTGGGGAATTCCCGGTTTATCGCAATGAGTTTGAATTGACGCCTTTTGTGGACCAACCTCTGGAAAACTTTCTGATTGCTTCAAATGTCGGCATGCTTGAGAAAAATGACTGGGGCATGGCCGATCTTGGTATGGCTTCTCTTGGAATTCGAGTCTATGGTAGTGCCGGTATTAGTTTTGCAAAAATTCTCTCAGGTGGTGTTCTGGCTTATTTTAGTTACATCTGGCCTTGGGATTATGCAGCAGCAGCGATTATGGGCGAACGCTTAGGCTATACCGTTTTAAATCTAAATGGGGATAAACCCAATTACCAAACAGTAGAGCCCATTATGATGGTTCCAAAAGTGAAGTTAACAGAGATTCAAACCTATCTTAAGAAAGGGAGAAGTTAAATGAATTTTCCCAATGGTTTTAAAGAAAAATACCAGCATCTTCTAGGAGAGGATGCTGCTGCTTTTTTTGCGACCTTTGATCAAGAAGCAGTTTCGGCCTTTCGGACTAATCCTTTGAAAGAAGCGCAAAAAGTATTTGATAATCCGATTCCCAATACCCCTTGGGGCCATTATGGAAAGGTCTCAGGAAAATCCATTGAGCATGCAACGGGCTTGGTCTATTCGCAAGAGCCAGCAGCTCAGATAGTGGCCCAAGTTGCCCAGCCAAAGCCTGGGATGAAGGTCCTAGACTTAGCCGCAGCACCTGGTGGTAAGACGACGCAACTCTTGTCTTATTTGGACAATCAAGGACTCTTGGTCTCCAATGAAATCCACAAGGGGCGCTCGAAAATTCTTGTAGAGAATGTCGAACGCTTTGGTGCGCGAAATGTGCTAGTAACCAATGAGTCTGCCGATCGTCTGGCCAAAGTTTTCTCAGGCTTTTTTGATCTGATTGTACTAGACGCCCCTTGTTCAGGTGAGGGGATGTTCCGCAAGCAACCAGATGCCATGGACTATTGGTCTGTCAATTACCCTCGAGAGTGTAGTCTCCTTCAAAGAGAGATTCTAGAGGATGCCCTCAAGATGTTGGTTCCAGGAGGTTCCTTGGTTTATTCAACCTGTACCTGGGCTCCTGAGGAAAATGAAGAGATCGTATCCTGGCTTGTGGAAAACTATGATCTGGAGCTGGAAACGATTGAGAAGATCAATGGTATGGCAGAAGGCATCGACTATCCAGAAACCGCACGGATGTATCCTCATCTCTTTAAAGGGGAGGGCCAATTTGTCGCTCGCTTCCGCTATCTAGGAGAGAATCGACCTGCCAAAGTCCCTTCGAAGAAGGACCAATTATCTGCAGAACAAAAGAAATGGTGGCAGGAATTTGCTAAGAAACACTTGAAGATCACTCTAGAAGGTGTCCTCGAAACCTTTGGTGACGAGCTGTATTTGGTTCCTTTAGGTTTACCAGATTTGCGAAAAGTAAAAATCGCCCGAAATGGCTTGCACCTAGGGACCTTCAAGAAAAATCGATTTGAACCTAGTTTTGCCCTTGGTCTAGTATTGAGACCGAGTGAAGTCAAAGAGACAGTTTCGATCACGCCTGAGGACTTTGTTCATTATGTGGCGGGAGAGACGGTTGAATTGAGTGAAACGCATCCAAATGGATGGTACCAGGTCCTGGTCGAAGGCAATGGTTTGGGCTTTGCTAAAGTGACCGGACAGACCCTGAAAAATTTCTATCCAAAGGGGCTTCGTTTTAGGTAAAATGCTGGGCAAAGAACCCGTTCTATGATATAGTGGAAGTACAGTTTTTTTTGAAAAAAACTTGTCAAAATCATAAGTGAAATAGTGAAATATCAAGGAGACATGATTTGAAAAAGTCTAAAAAGCTGATCCTAGGACTAGCGACGATCGCATTAGCAGGAAGTTTATCTGCTTGTGCTTCTTGGATCAATCGCGGAGAATCCATCACTGCTGTTGGATCCACTGCCTTGCAACCCTTGGTTGAAGGAGTGGTAGATCGCTACATTGAAGAACATCCTGGTAAGATTGTGAATGTACAAGGAGGAGGTTCTGGTACAGGACTTTCACAAGTTCAATCAGGTGCTGTGGACATCGGTAATAGTGACCTGTTTGCAGAGGAAAAGTCTGGGATCGATGCCTCTAGTCTGGTCGATCATCAGGTAGCCGTAGCAGGGACAGCCATCATTGCCAATAAAAATATCTCGATCGACAATTTGACAACGGAGCAATTGCGAAAGATCTTTACAGGTGAATATACCAACTGGAAGCAGTTGGGTGGTCCAGATCTTGAGATCACGATTGTGAACCGTGCCGTAGGTTCTGGTAGTCGTGCTGTCTTTGATGCCATTATCATGGATGGCAAACAACCCAAACAGGCCCAAGAGCAAGACTCTAATGGAATGGTGAAAAATATCGTTTCTCAAACGCCAGGAGCCATCTCTTATCTAGCCTTTACCTACTTGGATAGCAGTGTCAAAACCATGAAGCTCAATGGTTATCAACCAACCAAAGCCAATGTCGTCAACAATAACTGGCCCATCTGGTCTTACGAACATATGTATACCAAGGGAAAACCCAATGACTTGTCTAAAAAATTCATTGACTACATGATGACGGATGAGGTTCAGCAAAAAGTTGTTGGCAAGATGGGTTATATTCCAATCAATGATATGAAAGTCACCCGTGATTTAAAAGGGAATGTGACAAAAAAATAAAAGAATTAGGTAAAAAATGAACGAAGTAGCAAAAAAAATGCTGACGAAATCAAAAAACTCCCGCCTAGAAAAATTTGGGAAAACCATTACCTTTCTATGTATGAGTTTGATTGTTGTCGTCGTTGCCATGATTTTGATTTTCGTGGCCCAAAAAGGTTTATCGACTTTCTTTGTTAATAAAGTCAATATCTTTAGTTTTCTATTTGGGAGCTCTTGGAATCCTGCTGCAAAGGAATTTGGAGCCCTACCCATGATTTTAGGTTCCTTTATTGTAACCTTGCTTTCTGCCATCTTGGCAACGCCGTTTGCCATTGGTGCAGCTGTTTTCATGACAGAAGTCTCCCCCAAAGGAGCTCGTTTCTTGCAACCAGCAATTGAGCTCTTAGTGGGGATTCCTTCCGTTGTTTATGGATTCATTGGTCTTCAAGTGGTCGTCCCATTTACGCGTAGTCTCTTTGGAGGGACTGGTTTTGGGATCCTCTCAGGGGTCTTTGTCCTCTTTGTTATGATCCTACCAACTGTTACCTTTATGACGACCGATAGCCTCCGAGCTGTACCCCGTCATTACCGGGAAGCTAGTATGGCCATGGGAGCGACCCGCTGGCAAACCATTTGGCATGTCACGCTCAAGGCAGCTCGCTCTGGAATCTTTACAGCGGTCGTCTTTGGAATGGCGCGTGCCTTTGGGGAAGCCTTGGCTATCCAGATGGTGGTCGGAAACTCGGCAGTGGTGCCAACCTCGCTCACCACACCAGCTTCCACCCTCACCTCTATTTTGACCATGGGAATCGGAAATACCGTCATGGGTACGGTCAATAACAATGTTCTTTGGTCACTCGCCTTGGTATTGCTCCTCATGAGTCTTGCCTTTAACAGTGTGATTAAACTGATTACGAAAGAAAGAGGTAAGAAGAACTATGCACGCTAAACGAATGGATAAAATTGCAACAGGAGTACTGTATGCTATTTCAGGGATCATCGTTGCGATTCTTGCCTCATTGATCCTTTATATCTTGGTCCGCGGCTTGCCCCATGTATCTTGGCACTTCTTGACTGGGAAATCTTCTTCTTACCAAGCAGGAGGAGGGATCGGAATTCAATTGTATAATTCCTTCTTCCTCTTAGTCATTACCTTGGTGATTTCCTTCCCACTTTCTCTTGGGGCTGGGATTTACCTTTCTGAGTACGCTAAAAAAGGGCGCTTGACCAATTTGGTTCGTACCTGTATTGAGATCTTGTCTTCCTTGCCATCTGTCGTTGTAGGTCTCTTTGGTTACTTGGTCTTTGTTGTGCAGTTCAAATATGGATTTTCGATCATTTCAGGGGCCTTGGCCTTGACCGTCTTTAACCTGCCACAGATGACCCGTAATATCGAAGATAGCTTGCAGCACGTCCATCATACGCAGCGCGAAGCAGGTCTAGCACTGGGCTTGTCTCGCTGGGAAACTGTGATCCATGTTGTGGTACCAGAAGCTCTTCCAAGTATTATCACTGGGGTCGTCTTAGCCTCAGGACGGATCTTTGGGGAAGCTGCTGCCTTGATCTATACTGCAGGTCAATCGGCTCCAGCCCTTGATTGGTCAAACTGGAATATCTTTAGTGTGACCAGTCCAATTTCGATCTTCCGTCAGGCTGAAACCTTGGCTGTCCATATCTGGAAGGTCAATAGTGAAGGAACCATTCCAGACTCAATCGAAGTCTCAGCCGGTTCTGCCGCCGTTCTTTTGATCTTTATCTTGATTTTTAACTTTGGAGCGCGCAAACTCGGAAGTTACCTCCATAAAAAACTAACATCTGCTTAAAGGAGAAGAAATGTCAAAATACAATTGGGATGAGAGACACATCATTACTTTTCCTGAAGAAAAGGTGGTCCTATCGACCAAAGATTTGCATGTCTATTATGGAACGAACGAGTCCATTAAAGGCGTCGACATGCAGTTTGAAAAGAATAAGATTACAGCCTTGATCGGTCCTTCAGGATCTGGGAAATCAACCTATCTTCGTAGTTTGAACCGGATGAATGATACCATCGATATTGCGCGTGTTACGGGTGAAATTTGGTATGAAGGAATCGATGTTAACCGTCCAGATATCAATGTTTATGAAATGCGCAAGCATATTGGGATGGTTTTCCAACGGCCCAATCCTTTTGCCAAATCAATATACAAAAATATCACCTTCCCGCATGAACGTGCTGGGGTGAAAGACAAGAAGATCTTGGACGAATTGGTCGAAACTTCTTTGAAACAGGCAGCCCTATGGGATCAGGTAAAAGATGATCTTCACAAATCAGCTCTGACACTTTCAGGTGGTCAACAACAACGACTTTGTATCGCGCGGGCTATCTCGGTGAAGCCAGACATTTTGCTCATGGATGAGCCAGCTTCAGCGCTTGATCCGATCGCAACAGCGCAATTAGAAGAAACCATGCTGGAGCTGAAGAAAGATTACACCATTGTCATCGTGACCCACAGTATGCAACAAGCAGCCCGTGCTAGTGATTATACCGGTTTCTTTTATCTTGGAAACCTCATCGAGTACGATAAGACTTCGAATATTTTCCAAAATGCGAAATTGCAATCGACCAACGATTATGTATCGGGTCACTTTGGATAAAGTAAAATGACAACAAAAAGGAAAATAGAATGACAGAACCAATTTTACAAGTCAAGGACTTGTCGGTTTATTACAATAAAAAGAAGGCTTTGAATAGTGTCTCTTTGGATTTTGCTCCAAAGGAGATTACAGCCTTGATTGGTCCTTCAGGATCAGGGAAATCTACCCTTTTAAAAGCCATTAACCGCATGGGAGACCTTAACCATGAGGTCACCACCACAGGGACCATCCTCTACAACGGTCACAATATCTACGGACCACGGACCGATACGGTCGAATTGCGTAAGGAAATCGGAATGGTCTTCCAACAGCCCAATCCTTTTCCAATGTCCATTTATGATAATGTGACTTATGGCTTGATGATTAATGGGGTCAAGGACAAGGCTGTCTTGGATGAAGCAGTTGAAACCTCTTTGAAACGCGCTTCCATCTGGGATGAAGTCAAGGATCGTCTGCATGATTCAGCTATCGGACTTTCTGGTGGTCAGCAGCAGCGGGTCTGTGTGGCGCGGGTCCTTGCGACCAGTCCAAAGATTATTCTTTTGGATGAACCAACTTCAGCGCTGGACCCAATTTCAGCTGGGAAAATTGAAGAAACCTTGTATGGACTAAAAGACCGCTACACCATGCTCTTGGTGACACGCTCCATGCAACAAGCAAGTCGGATTTCTGATAAAACAGCCTTTTTCTTGGATGGCGATTTGATTGAGTACAATGACACCAATGAAATGTTCTTAAACCCAGCTAAGAAAGAAACAGAAGACTATGTCTCTGGTAAATTTGGATAGGAAGAAAATAAAATGTTACGAGTTCAATTTGAAGAAGATTTAGAGAAGTTGCATAACCAGTTTTATGCAATGGGAAATGAAGTGTTGAGTCAGATCAACCGTACGGTCCGCGCTTTCGTGACCCATGACCGTGAATTGGCCCGCCAAGTTATCGAAGATGATGCGGAGATCAACGACTACGAAGTGAAATTAGAGCGTAAATCTTTTGAGATTATTGCCCTTCAACAGCCCGTTTCACAAGACCTTCGTGTCGTGATGACTGTCTTAAAAGCGGTCTCTGACTTAGAGCGGATGGGTGACCACGCAGTATCAATTGCCAAGGCGACGATTCGCATGAAAGGGGAAGTTCGCATCCAATCTGTTGAGGAAGAGATCAGCAAGATGGGCCGTGAAGTCAAAGATTTTGTCGAAGCGACACTAGATGTTTACCTCAAAGGCGATGTGGATTTGGCCTATGAAGTTGCGACACGAGACGAAGTCATCAACCATTACTTCGATAGCATCCAAGAATTAGCAACAGAAGAAATTCGGAAAAATCCTGAGTCCATCGTGACCGGACGGGATTATTTCCAAGTGATCAACTTCTTGGAACGCATCGGAGATTATGCAAAAAATATCTGTGAATGGGTGGTTTACTTTGAAACAGGTAAAATTATCGAAATGTAAGACCATGAAGTCTTTTAGATCTCAGACAGGCATTGTCATGATTGTCTTTTCTTTTATCCCAACTTTGTGATAAAATAGTTTTATTAGGGCTTTTGATTGGAAAAGCGTAAAACATTTAAAGGAGGAAATTATGCAAGCAGTTGCACATTTTATTGATACATTTGTACCTGAGCACTACGATCTATTCTTAGATTTGAACCGCTCTAGTAAAACTTTCTCAGGGAAAGTGACCATTAGCGGAGAGGCAAAAGAGACTCGCTTCTCGCTTCACCAAAAGGATTTGACCATCGAAACAGTAGAAGTAGCAGGTCAAGCCCGCCCATTTACGGTTGATGATGCTAATGAAGCGGTTTATGTTGAATTGGAAGGCACAGGTCAAGTAACGATTACCTTGACCTATTCTGGTAAGATCACAGACAATATGACAGGAATTTATCCTTCTTACTACACAGTAGATGGTGTGAAGAAGGAAGTAATCTCTACTCAGTTTGAGAGCCATTTTGCGCGTGAAGCCTTCCCAAGTGTGGATGAGCCAGAAGCCAAAGCAACATTTGATCTTTCTTTGAAATTTGACCAAGAAGAAGGTGAAATCGCCCTTTCAAATATGCCTGAAATCGATGTGGAAAACCGCAAAGAAACAGGTATTTGGAAGTTTGATACGACTCCTCGTATGTCATCTTATCTCTTGGCCTTTGCGGCTGGAGACCTTCAAGGAGTGACAGCTAAGACTAAGAATGGAACCCTAGTTGGTGTTTACTCTACCAAAGCTCACCCATTAGAAAACTTGGACTTCTCATTGGATATTGCCGTTCGTGCTATTGAATTTTATGAAGACTACTATGGCGTCAAGTATCCAATCCCTCAATCCCTTCATATCGCCCTTCCAGACTTCTCTTCCGGAGCGATGGAAAACTGGGGCTTGGTAACCTACCGTGAAGTCTACCTTCTAGTAGATGAAAACTCTACGGCCCAAAGCCGTCAAACAGTAGCCTTGGTGGTGGCTCACGAATTGGCTCACCAATGGTTTGGTAACCTCGTGACCATGAAATGGTGGGATGATCTCTGGTTGAATGAAAGCTTTGCCAATATGATGGAATATGTCAGCTTGGATGCCATTGAACCAAGCTGGAATATCTTTGAAGACTTCCAAACAACTGGAGTGCCTGCTGCCTTGAAACGCGATGCTACAGATGGCGTTCAATCCGTCCATGTGGAAGTCAAACACCCAGACGAGATCAACACTCTCTTTGACCCAGCAATCGTTTACGCTAAGGGTAGCCGTCTTATGCACATGCTTCGTCGATGGTTAGGCGATGACGCCTTCCGTAAAGGATTGAAGATCTACTTTGAAAAACACCAATACGGCAATACTATCGGTCGTGACCTTTGGGATGCTCTTGGGCAAGCTTCAGGTCGTGATGTCGCAGCCTTTATGGATTCTTGGTTGGAGCAACCAGGATACCCTGTTGTTTCAGCTTCTGTGGAAAACGATACCTTGATCATCCGTCAAGAGCAGTTCTTTATCGGAGAAAGAGAAGAAAAAGGTCGCAAGTGGGTTGTTCCTTTGAACAGCAACTGGAAGGGTATTCCAGATACCTTGGAAACAGAAGTTTTAGAAATTCCAAACTATAGTGCCTTGAAAGCAGCTAACAGCGGAGCTCTTCGCTTCAATACAGAAAATACAGCTCACTATATCAGTGACTACCGTGGGGAATTGTTGGAAGACATTCTTGCTGACCTTTCTAGCTTGGATAGCACTTCAAAATTACAAGTGGTTCAAGAACGCCGTCTCTTAGCGGAAAGTGGTCAAATTTCTTATGCAAGCCTCTTGCCAGTGATTGAACACTTGACAGAAGAAAGTTCCTACTTGGTTGTTTCAGCTGTTTCGAGCGTCTTAGCTGGGATCAGTCTCTTTGTGGATGAAGGAACTGAAACAGAAGCTGCCTTCCATGAGTTGTTGAAACGCTTGAACCGTTACAACTTTGAACGCTTGGGTCTAGAAGCTAAGCATGGTGAAACAGAAGAAGACGAAAAAGTTCGTCAGCTAATGATTGCTAATATGATCAAGGCCAATGATGAAGCTGCAAAAGCTCAAGCGAGCGCTATCTTTGAAGCACATGCAGATGATTTGGAAAAACTTCCAGCTGCCATCCGCCTGCAAATCTTGGTCAACCAAATCAAGCACCAGGAAACCAAGGAGCTTAGCCAACAATACCTGGATACTTATGTTAAGACGGTAGATGGGAACTTTAAACGCCAGTTGGCGGCTGCACTTTCTTATACCAAGGATGAGGAAACTTTGGAAGCTCTATTGAAGGAGTGGAAGAACAAGGATGTGGTGAAACCTCAGGACTTGGCTATGAGCTGGTACTACAACTTCTTGCATGATGACTTTACCCAAGGAAGAACTTGGACTTGGGCGCGTGAAAACTGGGATTGGATCAAGAAAGCCCTCGGTGGTGATATGAGCTTTGATAAGTTTGTCATCTACCCAGCTAACTGTTTCAAGACCCGTGAACGCTTGAATGAATACAAGGCCTTCTTTGAGCCTCAATTGGATGATATGGCGATTAGCCGTAATATCAAGATGGGAATTAAAGAAATCGCGGCTCGAATCGATCTTATCGAGCGGGAGAAAGCAGCTGTTGAAGCAGCGCTTTTATCCATGAAATAAGAAAATAATCGATACAAAATTTTGATATGATACCTCTTAAGTAGACATGGTAAATAACCAAAATCTACTTAAGAGGTATTTTTATGTCTAGAAGAGAAAGATTTAGCCCATTCGAGAAAGAACAGGCTGGTTTAGAATTTTTTAAGTAAAAATTTAGGCAGGTTTAAGACTCCTACAGTATAATCGCCTTACTAAAGGATCGAGCTCCCTTTAAATTTTAAAAGACAAGTACTTGTGCAAAAAGATAAAAGGTAAAAAGATGAATCAAAAAGATACAAAACAAGTAGTCGAAACGCAAGAATCAAAAGAAAAAATGGTTGTCCTCAAACGAAGCCCTAAGTGGTGGATCGGTATGGCAGCAGTTGGTGGCTTGTTGGTCGGTGCTGGAAGTGGCTTTGGGGTCGGTGTTATCGCCTCACAATCTTCTAATAACCAACAATTTTCTCAACCGGTCCAAACAGGTCAAAACCAAGGAACCAATCAGCAACAAAATAGTCAAAATGGCCATGCTTCACAAGGAAACCAGCAAAATGGTGGCCCACAGGTCGGCGGTCCTCAAGGTGGCCCGCAAGGTGGCGGACCTGGTCAGATGCCACAGGAAGGCAATGGTAGCCCTCAAGGAAATGGTCCAGAAAATGGCATGAACCAATCTGGCGGACAAGATGAAAACCAGGGTTCTTCTAAGAAGTCCAATAAGAAGAATTCAAAAAATAAAAACAAGACGAGTGATAGTCAAAGTAACAAAGAAAACACGACAAACTCATAGAATTAGCCTTCCTCAGGCAGGCTGAATTTGATCATAAAACCAGGTTCTAAACTATAGGAAATGAAGGCAAGTCGTGTTATAATGGTTAAGAATAGATTAGAAAGACTCACTCACGAAAGAGAAGAGGATACGACGATGATTAAAATTCTATTGGTCGAAGATGACCTTGGTTTATCAAATTCAGTATTTGATTTTTTAGATGATTTTGCGGATGTCATGCAGGTCTTTGACGGAGAAGAAGGTCTTTACGAAGCAGAAAGCGGGATCTATGATTTGATTTTGCTGGACCTCATGCTTCCTGAAAAAGACGGATTCCATGTCTTGAAAGAATTGCGTGAAAAAGGCGTGACAACCCCTGTTTTGATCATGACAGCCAAAGAAAGTCTGGATGACAAGGGACACGGCTTTGAGCTGGGAGCAGACGATTACCTCACCAAGCCTTTCTACCTAGAAGAGCTTAAGATGCGGATTCAAGCCCTCTTGAAGCGTTCAGGAAAGGTCAATGAAAATACCCTCAATTATGGCAATTTGAAGGTTAATTTATCCACTAATTCGACTTACGTGGACGATAAGGAAGTGGAACTTCTTGGGAAGGAATTTGATCTTTTGGTCTATTTCCTTCAAAACCAAAATGTCATCCTTCCAAAGACCCAGATCTTCGATCGTCTCTGGGGCTTTGATAGTGACACAACCATCTCAGTGGTTGAAGTCTATGTTTCAAAAATCCGTAAGAAATTAAAAGGTACTGATTTCGTTGAGAACTTGCAAACATTGCGCAGTGTGGGGTATATCTTAAAAGATGCTAACCAGAATTAAGAAAACCGTCGGGGAAGATGATTTTTCCTACTTCATCCGATATTTTGGGCTCTTTACTTTGATATTCTCAGCCATGACCCTGATTATTATCCAGGTCATGCGCTCGAGTCTCTATACAACGGTCGATGAGAACCTCAAGACTCTCAGTCAGGATCCCTACTCACTTGTAGCGATTGCTTATCGAGACCAGCGACAGTCAAATACCAAAGGAGATGATAATGATCATGAGATGATGATCCCAGATCATGATAAATCAGAACCTAAAGGGGATGTCACATCCAATACCACTGTTGTTTTGCTCAATAAAAAATATGAAAACTTGACAACCGGTAATGGGTTTTTAAACTTCAAAACGGTGACGTTTGGTCGAAAGCTCCTCAACAAGGTTTCCCAGCTTCAAATTACAAATAGCTATGGGAAAAAAGAAAGTTACCGGGCCTATATGGCAGAGTTGAGTTTATCTGATGATGAAAGTGATAGTGACATCAAGTATGCGGTTGTCATGACCAATATCAGTCAGCTAGAGCAGACCAGTGAAGAGCACGAAAGTCAAATCGCCCTCATCATGATCTGCTTCTGGGGAATCTCCTTATTCGCTAGTCTCTTCTTAGCACGTCTCAGCGTCAAGCCCCTTCTTGAGAGTATGCAAAAGCAAAAGGCTTTCGTGGAAAATGCTTCCCATGAGTTGCGGACGCCTTTAGCAGTTCTACAAAATCGCCTTGAAACGCTTTTTAGAAAGCCTGAAGCGACCATTATGGAATCGAGTGAGAATATTGCATCCAGCTTGGATGAAGTTCGAAATATGAAGCTCTTGACCACCAACCTTCTTAACATTGCCCGAAGAGATGACGGCTTGAAACCAGAGATGGAAGATATCGAACCAAGCTTTTTCGATCAGACCTTCTCGAATTTTGAGATCATTGCGGAAGAAAATGGTAAACTCTTCCGAGGAGACAATCAGGTGGACAAAGTCATTTGTTCTGACAAGACACTCCTCAAGCAATTGATGACGATTCTCTATGACAATGCCTTGAAATATACCGATGAAGATGGTGAGATCCAGTTTGAAGTCCAGTTGAAGGACAAAAATCTTCTTTTGAGGGTGCTGGATAATGGTCCAGGGATTCGAGATGAGGACAAGAAACGGATCTTTGATCGTTTTTACCGGGTCGACAAGGCCAGAACCCGTCAAAAAGGTGGATTTGGCTTGGGGTTATCCCTCGCTAAGCAGATCGTAGAAGCCTTTAAAGGGACCATTCAAGTTAAAGATAATAAACCAAAAGGGACCATCTTTGAAGTGAAATTATCCATTAAGACGGAAAGTCGTAAAAAAAATCGTTCATAATTTTTAAAAAAAGAAAAGAGGAAAACCTATGAGTTCAAAAATGTTGCACACTTGCCTTCGTGTGGAAAACTTAGAAAAATCAATCGCTTTTTACCAAGATGCTTTTGGTTTTGAAGAAAAACGTCGGAAAGATTTCCCAGACTACAAGTTTACGATTGTTTATTTGGCCTTGCCTGGAGATGACTATGAGTTGGAATTGACTTACAATTATGATCATGGTCCATATGTCATCGGAGATGGCTATGCTCATGTCGCCTTGAGTACTCCTGATCTAGAAGGTTTGAATGCGGAACACAAGGCTAAAGGCTATGAAGTGACGGAACCAAAAGGTCTTCCAGGAACGCAACCGAATTACTATTTTGTTGTAGATCCGGATGGATATAAAGTAGAAGTCATTCGCGAAAAATAAGAGGGACTAAAAACAGGGGCCGCTGTCGGCGACGACAGTCGCCCTCTTTTTATGAAACCATTTACAAAAAAGGAATGTTTTTTCGAGAGAAATTTGCTATAATAAAGTTATGAGATTCAAACACACGAAAACTATTTTATTAATCATTACAAATCTCCTTTTATTGAGTCTTTTGTATATCGGCTATCAAAAGATTCAAAGGGTTCGTGAACAAAAAGCCTATCAGGATCAGTTTGCCAAGGTCACCCAACTCGAGAAAAGCTCTGAAAAAGGGAAAGATGTTCAAGTTCAGGAAGGGATTTTAGGAACTTCTTATGTGACGGCTTATTATCCTACTAAAGATGGACAGCCTGTTGAGATTGTGAAAGAGAAGATCCAAGAAGACCTTCAGCGTCTAGGATCGGATGAGAAAACCAAGGAGCCAAAGCATTTGACCTTCTACCATAGTGAAGAAGCAGAAGCGCCTTTTGTTGGTTATCACCCTATCCAAATCAAACGGGCTGAATACCAGTACAAAAAAGGGAAATTCATCAAAGATGAGACGGTGAAGCTGCCCCTCTTTTACTTGGATGATGATAGTAACCCTTTGACCCTCAGCCAGGTTTTTGCGGATCCAGATGGAGCCAAGCAGATCTTTTTGGAGGAATTACGGGGAAATCTAGCCTTTCGTCAGCTGGACGAGGAAAGCATTGATCAAATGGTTGCCCACTTCTCAGAGTTGGATTTGAGCCAATGGGAATTCCAATATGAAAAAGGAAATTTCACCATTCCATTTCCAACCAAGGTTAAAGGAGACGATACCTTCACTGTTCCCTTGTCTAAATTCTACGACGTGATTGATACAGAGCGCTTGCTTCCTGATGATCTAGCTTCTTATGAATCCTATATTGAAGAACGCCACCGTAAGATGATTGCCCTGACCTTTGATGATGGACCAGATCCAACCACGACTCCTCAGGCGCTGGCCATCTTAAAGAAATACAATGCCAAAGCTACCTTCTTTATGGTCGGAAAAAATGTCAGTGCGAATCCGGATATTGCTAAGCAAGTCCGCAAAGAAGGTCATCAAATCGGGAACCATACCTGGGATCACCCTCAATTGCCAAAATTGAGCTTGGATAATGCCAAAAAAGAGATCTTGGATACCCAAGAAGCTATTCAAAAAGCGACAGGTGTGCAGACCAAGATTACCCGTCCTCCGTATGGGGCCATCAATAACGCTATCCAATACGGTGTCGACCAATCCTTCATCATGTGGGATGTAGATAGCCTAGATTGGAAGACACATAATACGACGGCTATTCTCAATGAAGTGAAAAAAGAAGTCAAACCGGGTTCGATTATCCTCATGCATGATATCCATCAAACCACGATTGACGCTCTACCGACCGTCCTTGACTACCTCAAATCACAAGGCTATACCTTTGTAACGGTGGATGAATTGTTGGATTATCAACTTGAAAGTCATCGCATTTATTACAATGGAAATTAACGTAAAAATCCTCTGCAGTTCATTCACTAGCAGAGGATTTTCTTATTCGTTTAAAAAGAGTTCTGAATTTTTTAAAACCAGTTCACGTACAGAAGTGTATTTTTTTAAGGATTTGAGTTCTTCTGGGTGGGTGATAAAGGTGATTACATAGCCCTCACGCCCCATTCGTCCTGTTCGACCGGCACGGTGGGTATAGGTCTCCACATCACGAGGAATATCGTAGTTAATCACACACTCAAGATGTTCAATATCGATGCCACGAGCGACTAAATCGGTGGCAAGCAAGAGGGTCAGCTGATGGTCTTTGAAGCGTTCCAGAATGACCTTGCGGTATTTGACATTGACATCGCTTGCGAGCGATACGGCCTCAACACCACGGTATTGTAGTTTTTCTTCAGCACTACCCAGATCAGACAGGCTATTGAAAAAAGCCAGACCACGAAAATCTTCGACGTAGGCGAGTTTGCGGAGCAATTCGACCTTGTCCCGCTTATCCACTTGCATATAAAAATGTTGGATATTGTCCAAAGAAACTCCATCAACCGAAATGCGAAGAGTATTTTCTTCTAGCTGGTCTGGATCGACCTTGGCTGTGGCGCTCATATAGATATATTGGTGGTCACGGGGAGCATAGTGGCTGATCTTGTCGACGAAGTGGTACTGAGAATCGCTCAGTAATTGGTCGAATTCATCTAAAATGATGGTTTCTACATTCATCATTTTGATCTTTTTCAGCTTGATCAGTTCAAAGATCCGACCAGGCGTCCCAACCAGGATTTCGGGTCCTTTTTTGAGGCGTTCGATTTGCCGTTTTTGACTAGATCCTGAAAGGAAGAGTTGTGTCTGGAGACCGAGAGGCTCTGCCCATTGTTTGGTGACATCAAAAATTTGTCCTGCTAACTCTGTGTTAGGAGCCAAAATTAAGAGTTGTTGGGCCTTCTTCGGTTTGAGTTTGAGCAAGCTCGGAAAGAGGTAGGCGAGTGTCTTACCAGTACCGGTAGGACTGATGCCGAGGACATTTTCTCCTTCATAGATAGGGGAGAAGATCTGTTCCTGAATTTCAGTGAATGCATCAAATCCGAGTGTTTCTAACTGGTCTTTCCAGCTTTGTGGAAATTGTTCTTTCATTCTTTTTCATCCTTAAATTGTATTCCAGCGCTTTGACGCATCTGGTAGAGGGTTTCATGGACCTGCTCACCTGTTTGTAACCATTCAAGATAAGCAGCTGGCTTTTGATGAGCGATGGCAAGGGCAAAGGCTTCCGCCTCTTCTTGCATTTGGTGTGGGCAGGGCTGGACCGGAAGGTCGATGACTTCCCCAGAATGGCTGACGAAGCGAGCCTGGTTGATGGCTGCTACAGCATTGAGAGTCAGCGTTCCAGTCTTGGTGTAGATTTCAGCAGGTAGATGGCTGGTGATATTTTTCCCTGCCTGAATGGCAACCTGAAACTCTGGATAAATCAAGACACCTTGACCATAGAGATCAACCGAATTGGGTAATTGCTGAGCGCAATAGTGACTGGAGATCGGTTTTCCAAAGAAGCCAATGGCCAAGTAGAGGCAGTAGACTCCCAGATCCATCAAGGCTCCCCCTGCATAGACATCTGAGAAAATATTGGGCATCTCACCCGCAAGAAGGGCCGGCAATTTAGAAGAATATTTGGCAAAGGTGAAGTTGGCGCCCAGTATTTCCTGATTAGAGAGGAAGTCTTTAACTACTTGAAAGGCCGCTTCTTGGTAATTTCTGGCAGCTTCAAAGAGATAGACCTGGTGCTCATTAGCGAGCTTGACCAGTTCCTTCCATTCAGAAGGGGTGGTCACAGCCGGTTTTTCAATGATGACATGCTTCTTGGCCAGAATAGCAAGCTTGGCCTGAGCGAAATGAAGAGAATTGGGGCTAGCAATGTAAATCACATCCAGCTCACTGTCTAAGAAGTCGATGACATCCGTGTAGCAAGAGATCGCTCCATAAGGCTCACAAAACTCTTGAGCTGTCTTCATCTTTCTCGAATACACAGCCTGCAAGTGATAGTGGCCTGTCTGATGAGCAGCTGTAATAAATTCATGTGAAATCCAACTCGTACCAATAATTCCCAGCTTTAACATAAGGTGTCCTTCCGTCATCGATTCACTCTATTATACCATGAAAAGGGGGAGGGGCGGGGTGAAAAATGTAGGGCAAGTTTTGAAATTATTACTAAAATATGGGATAATTAAGGTAATTTATTTAAATGAGGAAAAAATAATGAAACAAAAGATTTTAGTAACAGGTGGAGCTGGATTTATTGGTTCCCATACACTAATTGAATTGACTAAAGCCGGTCATGAAATAGTTGTGGTAGATAACTTTGTAAATAGTAGTAAAAAAAGTATCCAAGAAGTTGAAAAGATTATTGGTAAATCTATTGCATTATACGACATAGATGTTCGAGACAAAGAGAAGTTATTGGAAGTATTCGTAAAAGAACAACCTACAGGGGTGATTCATTTTGCCGCATTAAAAGCCGTTGGGGAATCAGTTCAAATTCCGCTTACATATTACGAAAACAATATAACTGGAACATTGACTTTGCTTCGAGTTATGGAGGAAGTCCAATGTAAGAACATTATTTTTAGCTCGTCAGCGACTGTCTATGGTGATCCACATACTGTCCCTATCTTAGAGGATTTTCCGCTATCAGTAACCAATCCATATGGGAGAACAAAGTTGATGATTGAAGAGATGCTTCAAGATATATACAAGTCAGATTCTTCCTGGAATATCGTGCTGTTACGCTATTTCAACCCAATTGGTGCTCATGAAAGTGGGAATATTGGTGAAAATCCAAATGGAATCCCAAATAATCTTTTACCATATGTAACACAGGTAGCAGTTGGAAAGCTAGAATATGTTAATGTGTTTGGTAATGATTATCCAACTCCAGATGGAACTGGAGTCCGCGATTATATCCATGTGGTTGATTTAGCAAAAGGGCATGTGGCGGCATTAAGGAAACTTGAAAAAGATTCAGGGTTAAATATATATAACTTGGGTACTGGTAGAGGATACTCTGTTCTTGAAATCATTCAAAATATGGAAGATGTGGTAGGAAAAACAATTCCTTATAAGATTGTTGAGAGACGTGCTGGAGATATTGCAACCTGTTATGCAGATCCATCAAAAGCAAGTGAGGAGTTAGGTTGGGAAGCTCAATATGATATTCATCGCATGTGTCAAGATGCATGGAGATGGCAAAGCAAACATCCAAATGGATTTGAATAATAACTAAGTTTAAAGAATTGCTTGATATTTATAACTAATATCGAGCTTTTTTATGCTTACAACAATTGTTATTGTTGGTATAAAGTTCTGAGATTAGTGGATAAAATATTTTGGTTATTGTATAATGGATAAAAAAGAATTTTAATGGAGGAAGAAGGATATTGAAATCCTCAGATTTATTAATTATTATACCTGCATATAATGAGGAAGGTTCGATTCAGTCAGTTGTAAATAATATTATTCAAAATTATTCCCAGTATGATTATGTAATTATCAATGACGGTTCAAGAGATCAAACCTCAGAAATTTGTCATAACAATGGCTATAATATTATTGATTTACCAGTCAATCTTGGACTAGCTGGAGCATTTCAAACTGGATTATTGTATGCTTACCAATACGGTTATGAAAAAGCGGTGCAATTTGATGCAGATGGTCAGCATCTTCCAGAGTATATTGCTGCTTTAGAAGATGGAATTGATAAAGGAAATAAAATGGTCATAGGTTCTCGCTTTGTAACAGAGAAAAGACCAAATTCGTTTCGTATGTTAGGGAATACCCTTATAAGTTTTGCTATTAAATTGACCACTGGAAAAACGATTAATGATCCGACATCTGGAATGAGAATGTTTTCAAAAGATTTAATACAAGTTTTTGCAAAAAATATCAACTATGGTCCTGAACCAGATACTGTTTCTTATCTATTAAGAAATGGTGTTCCAATTTCAGAAGTTCAAGTTCGAATGGAAGAGAGACAAGCGGGAGAAAGTTATTTAACTTTTTCACGCTCTATTAAGTACATGATTCATATGTTCGTATCTATTCTATTCATTCAGAATTTTAGAGAGAGAGGAAAATAGAATGTCAATCTGGTTTCAAGTTGTATTAGTTGTTGTTTCATTGGGAACATGTGGGTTTATTCTCCAGAACATCAGAAAATCTCGTGTACAGATTAATGATGCCTTGTTTTGGATCTTCTTTTCATTAATTTTATTAGTTTTTAGTATTTTTCCAAAGTTAGCAGAGTTTATCGCAGCATCCTTAGGAATTGCATCTGCTGTTAATTTTATTTTTCTTTTTATTATTTTCTTGTTATTAATGAATCAGTTCCAATTAACTGTACGGTTGTCAAAGTTAGATACCAAGTTTAAAAATCTTGTCCAAGTTATCGCTTTAAACAAAAATGAGGAGAAAGATGAATAATACTCCTTCTCAAAAAAGTATTTACATATGGAACCTGCTAGGAAATTTTGCGGCAGCAGCAGTCTCGGTATTATATTTGTTAATTGTATCTAGAATGCAAACCAGTGAGGTGGCAGACCAATTTAGTCTAGCTACCTCAATTGGTAATTTATGGATCATTATTGGGCAATTTCAAGTTCGTAACTACCAAGCAACAGATGTTAACTCAGCTCATCCCTTTTCAGCTTATTTTTTCACAAGATTACTAACGGTTATCTTAATGTTGATTAGCTTATTCCCCTATCTGTGGTCAATAAACTATGATTTCACTAAAAGCTCTGTGATGATCATTTCTTGGATTATTGTGTACCGTGTAGCGGATGCTTTTTCGGATCTATTTCAAGGTTATTTTCAACAACATGGTCGTTTAGATATTGCTGGAAAAGCTATGGTCTATAGATATATTTTAAGCGTCCTCATTCTTTTATTTGGGCTCTTATTGTCTCATTCTATAGTTTTGACTCTGATGGTCCTAGCTTTCATCAATCTGTTTTTTGTATTTGTTTATGATTATGCCCATTTCAAATTGTTTGATAGGTTGAGTTTGAGTCATATTTTTTCAAAAAATATTTTTGATGAATCTATAAAAATTATTAAAGTTTGTTTTTCTTTATTTATTTATGGTTTTTTATTGACACTTGTTTTTAATGAGGCAAAGTTAGCGATTTCTGGTGCATATGCTAAAGGAATAGTCGGGACTGGTGCTCAAAGGGACTACAATATACTGTTTATGCCAGTGTTTTTTATGAGTCTATTGATTTTGGTAGTTAGACCGCTCATAACGCAAATGGCTGAACTGTGGCAGAAAAAACAGTTTCAGATATTTTACAAACTATTTATTAAAATCATACTTTTTACATTCATAATAGGAGTATTTCTTGATATTTTAGCTTATTTAATAGGTGTCAATGTGTTGAGTTTGATATTTGGTTTAGATCTATTGAAATATAAGGTTGAATTGACTATTTTAGTTCTTTCTGGTGTTTTATATTCATTTTCGATCATTCTTGAAAATATCTTAATTATCATGAGAAAACACTATTATTTATTATCAGTTTATATCCTAATGTTTATCGTTACTAAAATGATAACAACTGAGCTGGTTAATAAGTATCAGATTATGGGAGCTTCTATTAGTTTTTGTATAGCAATGATGGTTTATGCAATTGGATGTTTTACAATTTTTAGTATTATAAAATACAGAAAGAAAGAAAAATGAAAAGAGATATAGTTTTCGTCACTCACCATTTAGGAGGAATCGGTGGCGTTCAGCGTGTAGTTGATCAGTTGGCTACACGTTTTGCTGAAGATGGAAATAGGGTGACAGTTGTTGGGTGTGCTGTTCAATCAAAAGAAAAGTATGAGAGGGTACAAAAGAATTATCATGAAATTCTTCTATACCAGGAGGATATTTTTTTTGAAAAGCCTTGGTTGTTCTTAAAAGAAAAGTTTTTTTCAAAAAAATTAGAAAAAAAATTAACGGATATTTTGTCACAATCAAAAGAAACAATAGTTATCTTAGCAAATCCAATTGTCTATCTATTGATGGAAAAAAGCTTGAAGGAATTTTCTAATACTGCCTTTTTCATTGGTCAGATGCATTCTTCCGCTGATTTTGTATTGGAATGTAAGGGTATCTACAAAGTTTATCCGTATATTATTAAAAATAAATATCCGAAATTGGATTGCATGATGTTTTTATCGAATTCTTATTCAGAAGTGATTAGCAATCATTACAATATTCCATTAAAAAAATTTGTTGCGATTCCAAATCCCTTACCTAGATATATAGAAGTATCAGAAGAATCAGAAGAGTTACGTCAAGAAAAATCTACAGTTATTTCTTTTGTAGGTAGACTTGATGCGGTTAAGCAAATTGATCATCAAATTCGAGCTTTCGCACAGGTAGCAGATGATTTTCCAGATTTGATTTTTAATATATACGGATCTGGTAATTTGAGGGAATTTCTCCAATCTCTAATCGACCAATTAGGAATGACAAAACGTATAATCTTAAAAGGGAAAACGAACCAAGTTAAAGAAGTTTATCAAGAGTCATTGTTTACCTTATTAACTTCCAAATCAGAGGCTTTTCCAATGTCAGTTGTAGAATCTATGATAACCGGAACGCCAGTATTAACTTATAATTGTTCGCAAGGAGTTGCTGAACTTCAAACTGAAACACCTGAAATGCTCCTTGATCCAAGTATTGAGGAGTTGGTGAAAAAAATGCGTTATTTTCTATCTAATACGAATAAACTAACGGATATCGGAAGAAGAGGACGCGACTATGTTATAGAAAATTATGCAGAGGATATTGTAACTCAAAAGTGGTATGATTTGTTTAAGAAGTTAGAGGAGAAGAAAGGTATTAAATGATAAATTATATTTCACAAAATGCTTCAGATTTCTTTCATAATATTTGGCAAAAGAAATTTTATATTTTACTTATTTGGTTTGTGATATTTGGAACGTATTTTTATTTCGATGGCCCTTTCAATAATGCACCAATCAAAACGTTTGTTATCATTGGAGGTATCTTCACATTTTTATCACTAATAAATTTAAAGATATACAATAAAATATTCTCAGTAATTTTATTTACTGGACTAATATTTTGTATATATACTCCAAATATGGATACACCAGATGAAAATTTTCATTATTCTAGAGCTCTATATATTAGTGATGGACATTTATATTTACCTTCTTCAGTAGAAGAAATGAAAGTTTCTTCAGATATATCAAATGTTGAAGAAGAATTTAAAAAGCCTTTAATACAAACTGATTTGGAGAAGAAACAATTATCTGATAAACAGGTAGTGTATTCTAATTTAGGTAATACAAATGGCTATTCGTTTATCAGTTACATACCTCAAACATTAGGAATTATTATTGCTCGTCTTTTACATTTAAGTGTATTGGGTTCAATTTTTTTAGGTAGGTTTTTCAATTTACTAGTTTTCGCCTTGCTTGTTCGTCTTGCTATAAAAAAAGCTGGTGATAAGCAGTTGATTTTTTCCCTACTAGCGATTATTCCTATTAATATTTATATTGCTGCATCATTCAATCAGGATGCATTTGCTAATGGTCTTATCTTTTTAGTTATCGGTTTATTCCTTTCCTATTTTGAAAAAGATAAAGTCAGTAATAGGGATATATTTTTCTACAGTATCCTTTGTATTTTAATAGCTTTTTCAAAATTGCCATATGTGTTACTTATTTGTTTGTTGGTCTTTTTGCCAAAAGAAAAGCTTAATAAAAAACAATATCTGCTAATTGCCGGATCCATTCTTATGGTCGCTCTAACGAGTGTGATTTGGTTGAAAGTAACAAGTGGCATAAATGCAACAGTTGCGCATCCAAATCCAGCAGTTAATCCAATGAAAAAGATTATATTTACCTTGCATCATTTTTCTGACTTCACGAGAATGATGATTAAAGAGGTTGTGAATTTTATTCCATTTAAATTACAATCATTATTTACTTTTGGTTGGTTGACTTATGATGCGAAAGCTTTTATGTGGTTTTATTTAATTTTCATTTCAGTTACACTATTTATACTTCCAAATGGGAAACCGCTTAAAACTTTTGCGAAGTTTGGGGTAGTTCTCGTCTCGATGGGGATTGTTTTTGGAATTCTAATGACAGCCTATCTAATGTGGGGTGAGGTTGCTGATATTTCAATTAAAGGAATTCAGGGGAGATATTTTGCGGGGATTTTTGTTCTACTTGCTTGTGTTACTAATTTTTCAAGAAGACTGTTTTTGAATCAGAATAGAACAGAACCTATCGAATATGATCAGAATAAGGTAGAATATACCTTTACTTACATTGCCACATTGTTTATTCTTGTTTCTATCATAACAACAATTAGTCAATACTATTAATTTGTTGTTTTACCATAAAATTTAGTGATATACTAGGGGAAACCCTAGTTTTTTGTTACAATAGAAGCTGAAGAAATCAAGGAGAGAGTTAAATGACAATATCAGTTGTAGTCCCATGTTTTAACGAAGAAGAATCGATTCCATTATTTTATCGAGAAATGGAACGTGTTCGGATGAAGATGGGAGAAAAGTTTGAATATATTTTTATAAATGATGGCTCTTCAGATGGTACACTATCCGTTCTTCGAAAGCTACATGTTACAGATTCAAATGTGCACTACCTTTCTTTTTCTCGAAATTTCGGGAAAGAGGCGGCGCTGTACGCTGGACTTGAGCGTGCTAGTGGTGAATATGTGACGGTCATGGATGTAGATCTGCAGGATCCACCGGAGTTATTGATCGAAATGAAGCAGAAGTTGGAGGAACAGCCGGATTTAGACTGTGTCGGAACGAGACGCGTAACCCGTGATGGGGAACCTCCGATTCGCTCTTTCTTTGCACGGATGTTTTATAAATTGATCAATCATATTAGCCAAGTGGAAATGGTTGACGGGGCGCGTGATTTCCGTTTGATGCGCCGTCCCATGGTCGATGCCATTATGGAGTTATCGGAGTACAATCGTTTTTCAAAAGGGATTTTTGCTTGGGTAGGATTCGAGACAGAATACCTCGAATATAAAAATGTAGAACGCGTAGCAGGAGAGACGTCTTGGAATTTTTGGTCCCTTTTTAAGTACTCGATTGAAGGGATTGTCAATTTCTCGGATGCCCCATTAAACATTGCCTTTATTGGTGGACTGTTATCTTGGATTTTGGCTTTTATCATGATGATTTTGATTGTAATCCGCACCTTAGTCTTTGGGGATCCTACTTCAGGTTGGCCATCCCTTATGACAGTGATTCTATTCCTTGGAGGATTCCAATTATTGACCATTGGGATTTTAGGAAAATATATCGGAAAAATCTTCATGGAAACCAAGAAACGTCCAATCTATGTCATCAAAGAGAAAAGTGAGTAAAAAGCAGAAAACTTCTGCTTTTTTTGCTATAATGATAGGGATAAAGCATTTGAAAGGAACGTAACATGATATTAATTACAGGTGCAAATGGTCAACTTGGAACGGAGCTTCGCCATTTGTTAGACGAACGAAATGAAGAATATGTAGCTGTCGATGTAGCTGAAATGGACATCACAAATGCAGAGAAAGTAGATGAGGTTTTCGCAGAAGTGAAACCAACCTTAGTCTACCACTGTGCTGCCTACACAGCTGTTGATGCGGCAGAAGATGAAGGAAAAGAGTTGGACTATGCCATAAATGTGACTGGTACGGAAAATGTAGCTAAGGCATCTGAAAAACACGGTGCAACTTTGGTTTATATCTCAACCGACTACGTTTTTGATGGGAAAAAACCAGTTGGACAAGAATGGGAAGTAGACGATCAACCGGATCCCCAAACAGAGTACGGTCGTACGAAACGGATGGGAGAAGAATTGGTTGAGAAGCATGTATCTAACTTCTATATCATCCGTACTGCCTGGGTCTTCGGGAACTACGGTAAGAACTTTGTTTTCACGATGCAGAACTTAGCCAAGACTCATAAGACTTTGACCATCGTCAATGACCAACATGGTCGTCCAACCTGGACACGTACTTTGGCCGAGTTCATGACTTATTTGGCTGAAAACCGTAAGGAATATGGTTATTACCATTTGTCAAATGATGCAGAAGAAGATACAACTTGGTATGACTTTGCCGTTGAAATCCTCAAAGATACAGATGTAGAAGTGAAACCAGTGGATTCTAGCCAATTCCCAGCTAAAGCGAAACGTCCACTGAACTCAACAATGAGTTTAGCTAAGGCTAAGGCTACAGGATTCGTGATTCCAAGCTGGAAGGATGCTTTAAAAGAGTTTTACAAACAAGAAGTGAAATAAGTGAAAATTGAAGCGACCCTTGTGGTCGCTTTTCTGTTTGCATTAGGCAAAAAGCTTAGAAAATGGTATAATTGAATAGACTGTAAATTGTTAGAAAGGGAATATTATGCAACATGTTTTTATTATCGGAAGTCGTGGGCTTCCGGCTCAATATGGCGGTTTTGAGACTTTTGTGGACCAATTGGTCTCCCATCAAGTGTCTTCAGATATCCAGTACCATGTTGCCTGCCTTTCTAATGATCAAGCCTATCATCATTTTGACTATAAGGGTGTCGATTGTTTTACGATTAAAGCACCGAAGCTTGGGCCTGCACGGGTCATTGCCTATGATATGATGGCCATCAACTATGCCTTGAAGGTTATCAAGAAGCAGGGAATTGAAAAACCTATTTTTTATGTTTTGGGAAATACGATTGGGGCCTTCGTAGCACCCTTTGCGCGTAAGATTCATAAGATGGGTGGAAAATTCTATATCAATCCAGATGGACTGGAGTGGAAACGGGCCAAGTGGGCCAAACCGATCCAAGCCTATCTCAAGTATTCTGAAAAGATCATGACACGTCATGCGGATTTGGTGATTTCTGACAACCCAGGAATCGAGTCCTATATCAAAGAAGCCTATCCTTGGTCCAAGACGACCTATATTGCTTATGGGACAGACTTGTCTCCGACCAGCCTGACCAGTCAGGATAGGAAGGTCAGAGAACTCTATCAGAAGTGGCAGACACAAGAGAAAAACTATTACTTGATTTTGGGTCGCTTTGTCCCAGAAAATAATTATGAGACTGCCATTCGTGAATTTATGACCTCTTCAACCAAGCGGGATTTGGTTATCATTTGTAACCACGAAGGCAATCCCTATTTTGAAGAGCTTCGAGCTCGAACGGGCTTTGATCAGGACCCACGTGTAAAATTTGTAGGAACGGTCTATGATCAAGACCTGTTGAAGTATATCCGTAAAGAAGCCTTCGCCTATATTCATGGTCATGAAGTGGGAGGAACCAATCCAGGTCTCCTAGAGGCTCTCGCTCAGACGGATCTGAATTTGGTTCTAGGTGTTTCCTTTAACCAAACGGTCGCAAAGGACACAGCCCAATATTGGACCAAAGAAACTGGGAACTTGGCGCATTTGATCAACCAGGTCGATTCTTTAGAAGATGTATCTGAATGGGGTCAATTAGCTAAAACAAATATGAAGCATAACTTTACCTGGGAAAAAATTGTAGGTGAGTACGAGGAATTATTCTTATCATGAAAGTAAATATCTTGTTGTCCACCTATAATGGTGAACAGTATCTAAAAGAGCAGGTCAAAAGTATCCAAGACCAGACCTATCAGGATTGGCAACTCTTGATCCGGGATGATGGGTCAAGAGATGGTACGGTAGAGATTATTCAAGAGCTAGTAGCTCAGGATGAGCGCATTCGCTTTATCAATCAAGGTGCTATCGAAAATCTTGGTGTCATCAAGAGCTTCCATGCGCTTCTGAAATATGAAAAGGCTGATATTTATTGCTTCAGTGACCAAGACGATGTCTGGCTTCCTGAAAAGATTGCCCTACAAGTGGAAGAAGCAGAGAAACATCTGCAAGAAGAGCCTTTGCTGGTCTACACAGATTTAAAAGTGGTTGATGAAAACTTGAATGTGCAGCACGAAAGTATGATTCGCACCCAGTCTGATCATGCCAATACAGAACTGATTCAAGAGCTGACGGAAAATACGGTAACTGGTGGGGTAGCCATGATTAACCATGCCCTGGCGGAATTATGGACAGGTCAAGAAAATCATGCACTCCTTATGCATGATTGGTATTTGGCCTTATTAGCAACTGCCTTTGGAAAGCTCATCTATATCGATCAGCCGACAGAATTGTACCGTCAGCACAGTAGCAATGTTCTGGGGGCTCGTACCCTTAGAAAACGGGTCAAAAACTGGGTTCGCCCTCATATTCTTTTTGCTAAATATTGGAATCTCATTGAGTCCAGTCAAGAACAAGCAAAAAATCTATTGGATCTGCCTGTCAGTTCCCAAACTAAAGAAATCATTGAAAACTTTGTTACCATTATGGATGTTCCGCTAAAAGAACGTTTGAGACGGATTCGTCAGTACGGTTATCGGAAGAACCGGGCTTTTCACACCTTTGTGTTTACCAGCCTAATTCTGACAAAGTTTGCATATCGAGGTAAGAAATAATGTTTGACGTTTTTAGTCAGAAAAATCGAATTTTATTACGAGAATTAATCAAAACGGACTTTAAATTACGCTACCAAGGATCAGCGATTGGTTATCTTTGGTCGATTTTAAAGCCCCTGATGACCTTTACGATCATGTATATTGTCTTCATCCGATTCTTACGCTTGGGTGGAGATGTACCCCATTTCCCAGTTGCCCTCTTGTTGGCCAATGTAATCTGGGGCTTCTTCTCAGAAGCAACCTCCATGGGGATGGTGTCGATTGTTAGTCGAGGCGACCTGTTGCGAAAATTGAACTTCTCCAAACATATCATTGTCTTGTCTGCGATTTCAGGAGCAGCCATCAACTTTGTCATTAACCTTGTTGTGGTCTTGATTTTTTCATTCTTTAATGGGGTGACATTTTCTTGGACAGCCTTGATGGTCATTCCGCTATTCTTTGAGTTATTCTTGATGGCGACAGGATGTGCATTGATCTTAGCGACATTTTTTGTCCGTTTCCGCGATCTTGGACAAGTCTGGGAAGTACTCTTGCAAGCAGGCTTGTATGCGACGCCAATTATCTACCCGATTACCTTTATTGCAGACCGCAATCCATGGGCTGCGAAGTTGGTCATGATGAATCCTTTGGCTCAAATTATTCAAGACATGCGTTACTTCTTGATCGATAAGGCCAATACACCTGTCTGGCTTTTAGTGGAGAATAAGTTCTTGGTATTGATTCCTTATGTCTTGCCAATTCTTATTTTTGTCGCTGGCTTTGCTTACTTTAATAAACATGCTAAGAAATTTGCGGAGATTCTCTAATGACAGATAAACAAATTGCAGTAAAAGTAGACCATGTCAGCAAGTACTTTAAGTTGCCAACAGAAGCAACCAATAGTCTTCGGACAGCTATGGTTAATCGCTTCAAAGGGATCAAAGGCTACAAAGAACAACACGTTCTCAAGGATATTTCTTTTGAAGTTGAAAAGGGAGACTTTTTTGGGATCTTAGGTCGAAATGGTTCTGGGAAATCAACCCTCTTGAAAATCATTTCTGAAATCTATGTGCCAGAAAAAGGTACCGTCACTATTGATGGGAAACTGGTGTCCTTTATCGAGCTTGGAGTGGGCTTTAACCCAGAACTGACAGGTCGAGAAAATGTCTATATGAACGGGGCCATGCTTGGCTTCTCAACAGCTGAAATTGATGCCATGTACGATGATATCGTAGACTTTGCCGAGTTGCATGAATTCATGAACCAAAAACTCAAAAACTACTCTTCAGGGATGCAGGTTCGTCTGGCCTTTTCGGTTGCCATTAAGGCCCAAGGGGATATCTTGATTTTGGACGAGGTCCTTGCAGTAGGAGACGAAGCCTTCCAGCGCAAGTGTAACGATTACTTCCAAGAACGCAAGAAATCAGGGAAAACCACGATTCTGGTTACCCATGATATGGGGGCCGTCAAGAAATATTGTAACAAGGCTGTTTTGATTGAAAATGGTTTGGTGAAAGCTTTAGGAGCCCCGGAAGACGTAGCAAATCAGTATAGTGTTGATAATGCGACTACAAGTAAACATCCTGAGAAAACTGACGATATTAAGGATCATATTAGTGTAGTAAAAAATCTAAAAGTCAAAATGATTTCGGATCAAGTTATCCATCAGAACGATATGGTAGAATTTGAAGTTTCTTATGATTTAGAAGAAGATATAGTTACTTACTTAGTTTTCTCTATGACAGATATTGATAGAAATATTTGGATTTATAATGACAATACTTATGATTTTCCAACAACATCAAAGGGACACAAGATTTTTCGATATAAATGTAGTTTAAATGCAATAAATAATTTAAAATTAAAATTACAGGTCACTATTTTAGGAGAATCACGTGAAATGTTAGCTTTTGCAACAGAAGCTAACGCACCTCTAATTGTAATGAATCGAACGGATATAACAAATGATGATTTTTCAGCTATGGACTCTTCTTCTGGATTAATTCAGAGAAATGGGAAGTGGGATATTATTGAATAGGTGATTATTATGAAGGATTCAGTGGTAACAATAGTTTGTACAAGTTACAATTATAGTCAATATATTTCAATGGCTCTAGATAGTTTTTTGTGCCAAGAAACAGATTTTCCATATGATATTCTAGTTGTTGATGATTGCTCAACAGATAATTCAAGGGAGATATTATTAGATTACAGGGATCGATACCCAGATAAAATTTCTCTTGTATTTAATGATCGGAACAAAGGATTAACTAGAACTTGGATTGATATTTGTGATCAGGTAACAGCGAAGTATATTGCAAGATGTGACGCAGACGATTTTTGGATTGATTCAAAAAAATTACAAAAACAATTTGATTTATTAGAATCAAGTGAAAACTCTAAGTGGTGTAATACAGAATTTAATATTGTAGATGAAGAAAATAAGACTATCTACGAAAATGTTTTTAAAAATGGTCCTATTGCATATGCAAATACTTATAGTAAGATGTTAGCCACGAAAGGTATGACGTTACCTTCGTCATGGATGATTGAAACTGAATTGATGCAAAAAGTAAATCACATGATAGCACCGGATTCTGTTGATGATGGTTTTCCGATGCAGTTGGAATTCTTTCATTTGACAGAACTTACTTTTATTGAAGATGCAACTGTTGCGTATAGAATGTCAAGTAATTCAGATTCAAGACCGGTAGATCCTGTCAAAATGAAATATAGGATTGATGGTTTGTTAAAAACACAATTAGAGTATCTAAATAAGTACCCTGAACAGAGCATTCTAGACATTGCAAAAATACAAGCCGAGCATGATGCAAAACAAGAATGGCGGATT
Organism: Streptococcus parasanguinis; assembly: GCF_040908565.1. Classification (GTDB taxonomy): domain Bacteria; phylum Bacillota; class Bacilli; order Lactobacillales; family Streptococcaceae; genus Streptococcus; species Streptococcus parasanguinis_AC. Next base: position 83,981 of record NZ_JBDGEA010000006.1, read on the forward strand.
TTTGAAATGGGAAACTTAATCAATCATCTTCAAAAAGATTTAGAGATTTCAATAAATAAACTGGATGAATTGTCTCAAAACGTACAAGAATTGACTCAAAAAAATGAAAAATTATCTCATGAATACAATTCCGTCATCCATTCTCGCCGTTGGACCATTCCAACAAAGATTTTGAAATTCTTAAGAATAAGGAAATAATATGCAACGTTTACTTTTATATGTTCACTACAATAAGTTCAATTTTATTAGTGGACATGTACTCTATCAATTAGAAAAGATTCGCCCCTTGTATTCACGGGTGGTCTTTATCTCCAATAGTCAACTACCAGAAGATGTGCAGTCTAATTTAGTAGCACAGCATCTGGTAGACGATATTCTAGAGCGCCAAAATAGTGGCTTTGACTTTGCGGCTTGGCGGGATGGAATGAAGACAGTCGGCTTTGATCAACTGGCTCATTTTGATTCGGTTACCCTCATGAATGATACCTGCTTTGGACCTCTTTGGGATCTAGAACCAATTTATCAGCAGTTCGAACAGGATAATGAAGTGGATTTCTGGGGAATGACCAATTACCGGAAAGACAAGGATTTTAACGAGCATATTCAGAGTTATTATCTTAGCTTTAAAAAACAGGTTATTGAATCAAGTACTTTCCATGAATTTTGGCAGGGAGTTCAAGACTTTACCAATGTTCAGGATGTGATCGATAACTACGAAACCAAGGTCACAACGAACTTCTTGGATGCAGGTTTTCACTATAAGACGGTCTTTGATACCATTCATGAAGACACCACAGGGATGCTTTATCCAGACTTTTCTTACTATAATCCTACAGCGATTCTCAATCATAAGGTTCCTTTCATCAAAGTCAAAACCATTGCAAACAATGAAGGGATTATGCCTTATATTTTTGATGAATTGGAGCGTGTATCGGACTATCCATTGGATTTGATTCTTAACCACATGTCTATGATTGACCGTCCGGACTATCCTTATCTCTTATCCCGTAAGTATTTGAAGGATCAAGACTTAGGAGACACATTTGATAAAAAAGTAGCGGTTCATCTCCATGTCTTTTATGTGGATCTTTTAGAAGAGTTTCTAGATGCTTTCCAAGCTTTTCATTTTGCTTATGACTTATGGATTACGACAGATGTAGAAGAGAAGAAGCAGGCTATTGAGCAAATTCTTTCTGATCGGGCACAAGATGCGACGGTTGTGGTGACTGGAAACATTGGTCGGGATGTGTTACCAATGTTGCTCCTAAAAGAGCAACTCTCCCAATATGATTATGTTGGACATTTCCATACCAAGAAATCCAAAGAAGCAGATTTCTGGGCAGGTGAATCTTGGCGTAAAGAATTGATCGAGATGTTGGTCAAACCGGCTGATCAAATCCTGGCCAATATGGAAGCCAATACAAAAGTCGGAATCACTATCGCAGATATTCCAACTTTCTTCCGTTACAATCGAATAGTGGTTGCCTGGAATGAGGCTCTTATTTCACCAGAGATGAACAAGCTCTGGGAACGGATGGGAGCGACCAAGACGATTGACTTCAAAAATCTCAATACCTTTGTTATGAGTTATGGAACCTTTGTTTGGTTTAAATACGATGCTTTGAAACCACTCTTTGTTTTAAATTTGACAGCAGCAGATGTTCCAGCCGAACCTTTACCTCAAAATTCGATATTGCATGCGATCGAACGTTTGTTGATCTACATTGCTTGGGACCAAAAATATGACTTTAGGATCTCTCAAAACCCACATGTTCTGACACCATTTATTGATAATAAGCAATTGAACAATCGTGAAGATCTCCAACCCCATACCTTTGTAGACTTTAATCAAATTGGGGGGATCAAAGGAGCCTTGAAGTATATCGTGATCGGTCCTGCAAGAGCTGTGAAATATATACTAAAAAGAATGATAAAGAAAGTGAAATAATGAAACGGAAAAAAGAGTTTAATTTTAAAGAATTTATCCTCTCAGCATTATCGAAAGTCTCAAGAACACAGTGGTATTATGGGGTTACTTTCGTTCTATTTTCTTTTTTTAATTTTTACCTAGCTCAGAATAATCTTGCAGTACATAATAAAGCAACGGGGACTGTCCTACAATATGTCAATTTTTTAGGAATTCTATTTGGAATTAGTTTCTTGCTATTAATTCCAATATTATCCCAGTTCAATTTTAAAAAATGGTTTCCTTTAAAGCTGATTGTCAGTTATTTGGTCTACAATACCCTTTCTTATTTGACAGAAATCACGATTTATTTGAATAATCCAAAATACAAGGTTTGGAATTTTGATCAGAATCCATTCTTTAGAACGGATTCCTTCCTTGTCATTTTCCTTCTGTTTGCTTCTACAGGTGGTTTGGTTCTATTGCGACAGCATTATGATAAGCTACCAAGTCGGAAAAAAGGAGGAGAAGAGATTGGCGAGAACTATCAGTATCTGGTCTTGTCGCAACTCTTGATCACCTTTATCGTAACAGACAAAAATTTTTCGACCCTGATTTACAGGACAGATAATTTTTTGTATAAGGCCTTTGAAATTGGCAAATACTCAGCTCAGCAATTTTGGTTAACCAACGAATTCTTATACTTTCTATTTCCGTTGATTTCCTTGCTTGGATTCTTGTATACCAAAGGGCAACGAGATTTCGTCAAGAACAAACCGAGTTTCTCTTTAGTGTTCTTCTCTAGTACTACTATTGCAATTGTATTGAATTATTTTATTCAATTCAGTTTAGGTCGAACGGAACCCTTCTTAGGTGTTTATTACACGATTCCAGATGCCATCTTATTTCAAATTCTCATTTTGACAGCGGTCCTCATCTTTGTTTATATTTGTATTAATCAATATTGGATTGCTACCTGTCTCATTTCCATTGTTTCAATTGCTTTTGTAATTGCAAACTCCATCAAGTTTGGAATGAGGAATGAGCCGGTTTTACCGAGTGATCTAACTTGGTTGACCAAACCAATGACCCTTCTGAGCTTTGTGGACAAAGCGCAAATATTCTACATCCTTTTATTGGTGGTCTTTCTGGTTTGTCTACTAGTTGTTGGGAAAAAGTACCTGTTCAAGGGAAGAATTATTTCTTCATGGAAAATGCAAATTGGAGCTATTGTATTAATGCTCTTATGTTTTAAGAGTGTCAATGGGATATTCAGTGATAAAGAAAATGGGAAGATCAAGGCTAATGTACCAATTATTAGTACATTAAATAATTATCAGGATATTAATTGGTTAGGAAATACGACCAATGCTCGTTATAAAGGATTGTCCTATGTTTGGATGAATCAATTGACAACAGAAGTTATTCCAAAACCAGATGGTTATTCCAAAGAACGTCTCGAGAAAATAGCTCAAAAATATACCAACTTGTCGAATGCGATCAATAAGGAGAGAAGTAACTACTTAAACGATCAAACGGTTATCTATATTCTGAGTGAGAGTTTTTCTGATCCTAGAAAAGTTGAAGGTGTTGAGGTCACCCAGAATCCTATCCCCAATATTGAAGCTATTATGAGTAATCATACGAGCGGGCAAATGCATTCGGATGGTTATGGGGGTGGAACAGCAAACATGGAGTTTCAGACACTTACCAGCTTACCGTTCTATAATATCTCACCAACTGTCTCGGTTCTGTATACAGAAGTATTCCCGAAAATACATGATGTTCCTTCTATAAGTAATGTGTATGCTCATAAAAATAAAATTGCAGTTCATTTAGCTGGGGGCTCAAATTATTCGAGAGATATTGTTTATTCAAGATTAAATTTTAAAGACTTTATTACAATCAATACAAAAGGTATCAACATTAGGAAAGAAGGAATTAGTCCGAGTGATGAATCAACTTATAATATTGTTTTAGATAACTTAAGTGACAAATCCGGACAGTTCTTCTCAGTTATGACGATGCAGAACCACACACCATGGTTAGAAGCAAACCCAGAAACCTTGGATGCCAAAGGTAAAGGTTTTAGTGATGAAGAAAATTCAAAACTGACTTTCTACAGTCGTTTACTTTCACAAACCGACACCGCTACCCAATCCTTCCTTGAAAGTCTTTCTAAAATAGATAAGAAGATTACAGTGGTGTTTTATGGAGATCACTTGCCTGGTCTCTATCCGGAGTCGGCCTTTAAGAACAACCCGGAAGGTCAGTATCAGACAGACTACTTTATTTGGAGTAATTTTGATGCACCGAAATTGAATTATCCTTTGGTCAATTCAAGTGATTTCTCTGCTATGGTCTTTGAACAGACCAATTCAAAAGTTTCGCCTTACTATGCTTTGTTGACGGAAGTATTGAAAAAAGCAAGTGTCGATAAAAAGGCCTTGGAAGGGGAAGCACAAGAGATTGCAGAGGATTTGAAAATGGTTGAATACGACCTGATTAGTGGGAAAGGGTACCTTTCTAAAGACTTCTTTAAAGTCCCAACCAACAAATCCAATTAAAAGGAGAGCAAGCAGGTAAAAATCTTTGTGATTTTGGCTGTCTGGCTCCCTTTTTTTTGTATTTTATGCTAAACTATTAGATGGGGGTACGCTCATGATTAAGATATTTGGAAAGGTCCATTATCATTGGCAACCGGACTTATCTATTCTTGTGACTTATTGGTCCATTGCAGTGATTCCGGTCTTTATTGGACTGGCTTTGATGTATGAGAGTTCTAGTGTGCCAACGCTAGTTTTGTTTTCATTCTTTTTATTTATGGTCTTGCTCGCGATTGGGGTCCATCGGTACTTCACGATTTATGAGGATGGGATCTTGAGGATTATTACAGCTAATCCTTTTACTCCAATCAGGGTGAAGATTGACTCGATTGAAAAGGTCGAAGTAAATAAGAAGTCGATCAAACTCATTTTTAATGATGGTTCGCGCAGTCGGACTTTCTGCATGCGCAAATGGCCGAAAAAATACTTTATCAATGCACTTGCCTTAAATTCATCTTTCAAAGGTGAAGTGGTCTTGACGGACAACTTCATCCATGTGGATTATTACGAGATGTATTATGCAGATAAATAAAAAAGCCCTCTTAATCTTTTAAGAGAGCATGAGTGGGGCATTCTTTAATAGCCTCGAGAACATCGTTTGTGACAGGAACTTCCTTTTCAAGGAGGTCGTCGTCTTCAGCAGCAAATTTAACGATGCCATTGTCATGGTAATCAAATATTTCAGAATAGGTCTGACAGAGACCGCAAGCGATGCAACGATCTGGAATTAACGTAACTTTCATACTTCTATTGTAATGATTTTTACGAGAAAAAACAAGGAGGAAGTCATGGCAAAAGAACCATGGGAAGAAGATATTTACGATGATGGAGAAGAAACATTGAAAAGAACGAGCAAGTTAAGTGGAATAAAGGCAGATCGTCTGTTGACGATTTTAGCCATTATTTTCTTTGTAGTAGTAGTGGCAATGGTCTGCTTGTTGATTTTCCTTTCAACAGGTGGCAGCAATAAATCAAAACAAATGTCTGGTTTCTACAATGGAGAGACTAAGGTTGAACAGAAATCATCAGCCCCTGCAGCACAGACGGACCAAGCGGCTACTGAAGATAGTTCAAAAGATGAGAACTCTGAAGAAGGCACGATCACTGTTCAAGCAGGTGAAGGGGAAGCAGCGATTGCTGCACGTGCAGGTATTTCCATTGCCCAATTGGAACAGTTAAATCCATCTCACATGTCTACAGGATCTTGGTATGCCAATCCTGGTGATGTCGTTAAGATTCAGTAGGAGTTGAGGACAGCATGAAACAAATTCAAATTGCCATTGATGGACCGGCTTCTAGTGGAAAATCCACAGTCGCAAAGATCATTGCCAAGGATCTAGACTATACGTATCTAGACACGGGAGCTATGTATCGTGCAGCGACTTACCTAGCTTTGCAAAATAATCTGACAGCTGAACAGGTTGATGACCTCTTAGCCCTTTTAGATCAGTATCCAATTAGTTTCGGTCGTTCAGAAGAAGGAGAGCAGCTTGTCTTTGTAGCAGACGTGGATATTACCCACCCAATTCGCGATAACCAAGTGACCAACAATGTTTCATGGGTTGCAGCGCTTGCGCCAGTCCGTGAAAAACTTGTCGCTCTACAGCAAGAAATTGCAGCAGAGGGGGGCATCGTCATGGATGGTCGTGATATTGGGACGGTTGTCTTACAAAATGCAGAATTGAAGATTTTCCTAGTGGCTTCTGTAGAAGAACGTGCAGAACGTCGCTACAAGGAAAATGTTGAAAAGGGCATCACAGCGGATCTTGAATTGTTAAAAAAAGAAATCGCCGAACGTGACTATAAGGACAGCCACCGTGCTGTGTCTCCTTTGAAACCTGCAGCAGATGCCATTCATTTTGACACAACGGGTGTTGGAATTGCAGACGTTGTGGACTTTATTGAAGAAAAAGCAAAAAAACTTCTTGACAAAGAATAAAAAACTTGATATCATATAAAAGTTGAGAAAAGCAGAAGTGAGAACTTCTCGCCTTGTGACGCAAGTTGCCTGGCCCCTACGGATCAAGTTTCAGTAATGAAATACATCATGTAGTTCGGGCCTGTATTGCAGGTCCGTTCTTTGTTTTTCTCGAATAATAAAAAAGAGGTGAAAACCATAGCAAAGCAAGACTTATTCATCAATGATGAAATTCGTGTACGTGAAGTTCGCTTAATCGGTCTTGAAGGTGAGCAATTGGGTATCAAACCACTTAGCGAAGCGCAAGCACTTGCGGACGACGCTAATGTTGACTTGGTTCTCATTCAACCTCAAGCTAAACCTCCTGTTGCAAAAATTATGGACTACGGTAAGTTCAAATTTGAGTACCAGAAGAAACAAAAAGAACAACGCAAAAAACAAAGCGTTGTGACCGTGAAAGAAGTTCGTTTGAGCCCAGTTATCGACAAGGGCGATTTCGATACAAAACTTCGCAATGCTCGCAAGTTCCTTGAAAAAGGGAACAAAGTGAAGGTTTCCATTCGCTTTAAGGGTCGGATGATCACCCATAAAGAGATTGGGGCAAAAGTTTTAGCCGATTTCGCTGAAGCAACTCAAGATATTGCTATCATCGAACAACGTGCTAAAATGGATGGTCGTCAAATGTTCATGCAGTTGGCACCAGCAACTGACAAGAAATAATCTGTCAGAAAGTTAAAAAAAGGAGAAAATATCATGCCAAAACAAAAAACACACCGCGCATCAGCTAAACGTTTCAAACGTACAGGTTCTGGTGGACTTAAACGTTTCCGTGCTTACACTTCTCACCGTTTCCACGGAAAAACTAAGAAACAACGTCGTCATCTTCGTAAAGCATCTATGGTGCATTCAGGAGATTTCAAACGTATCAAAGCAATGCTTACTCGCTTGAAATAATCGCGTATTCGTAAGTAAAGAATTCTAGGAAATATTGGAGGAAATATAAATGGCACGTGTTAAAGGTGGCGTTGTATCACGCAAACGTCGTAAACGTATTCTTAAATTAGCTAAAGGTTACTATGGAGCTAAACATATCTTGTTCCGTACTGCAAAAGAACAAGTAATGAACTCTTACTACTATGCATACCGTGACCGTCGTCAAAAGAAACGTGACTTCCGTAAATTGTGGATCACACGTATCAATGCGGCAGCTCGTTTGAACGGACTTTCATACTCACAATTGATGCATGGTTTGAAATTGGCTGAGATCGAAGTAAACCGTAAAATGCTTGCTGACTTGGCTGTTAATGATGCAGCAGCTTTCACAGCTCTTGCAGACGCAGCGAAAGCAAAACTTGGTAAATAATGTTTATGAGGCTGAGAAGATTTTCTCAGTCTTTTTTTCTTGCTGATTTCATGCTATAATGAAATCAATTATAGGAGTAATCATATTAGATGGAGGACCTAAAGGTGACACACAATCGACTAGCATGGGATGAGTATTTTGCAGCTCAGGCCTTACTGATTTCGAATCGGGCGACCTGTAATCGGGCGAAAGTAGGGGCTGTTCTGGTTAAGGATAATAAGGTCATTGCAACCGGCTATAATGGGTCTGTTTCTGGAACAGATCATTGTTTAGAGGACGGCTGTCTCATGGTCGAGGGACACTGTGTTCGGACGATTCATGCGGAAGTTAATGCTATTTTGCAAGGAGCTGAAAGAGGAATTCCCAAAGGCTTCACAGCTTATGTCACGCATTTTCCTTGTCTCAATTGTACTAAGCAGTTACTCCAAGTTGGCTGCAAGCGGGTGGTATACATCCATCAATACCGCATCGATGAATATGCCGAATACCTCTACCGTGAAAAAGAAGTAGAACTGGTTCATCTCCCATTGGAATTGGTTAAAGAAGCTATTGCAGAGGCAGACTTCATTTAAAAAAATCCTGTCTAAAATTTGATATAGATCTAATAGAAAGCTTGTTTTTGAGATCACGCTTGGCTGATTCGTCTAGAGGAAGGAGAGTGTGAAGATACGTAAAATTTGCTATCTAATTTTCTTATTCGCCCAGGGACCTGGGGTTGTTGTTATATGAAAGGTAGGAAACCGTGATGACAGACCAAGAGAAACATTTTGAAGAAAATAAGGAACCTAGTAAGATCAGTGAAGATCATCCCAATTCTGTATTTGTTCAGAATCCTCCAAAAGAAAATAGCTTACATTCTATTCTTCTTTCAGTGACCTTTTACTTATCCATTATCTATCTTGTATTGTTTGTCTCTTTATTTGCACTTTCGGGTTATGGATGGGGATTTGTCGTTTTGATTTTCCTTGGTCCAAACTTATTAAGTCTTGCGATTGGGGCCTTTCTAATTCGACTAGGGATGAAGAAGGGAAATAAAAGCCTTCTTTATGCGAGTATTGGACTCTATCTGCTGTCAATCATCTTGGCTTTTGATCCAGACTGGGAAATATTTCGAATTGCTCCCTTATGTTTAGTTGTTCTGGATTTAATCGGAACACTCCTGGTTAAAGAAGAGAAAAGCTATTGAAATATGAGGTAGGTGTAAACAATCCTAGTCAATAAAGGATTTGGGTCGATGAATACCATATTTATATCAGGTCTTCCTGTCTATTTTGAAGTGCTATTATTAAAAAGGATTAATAAGAAAGTTAGGAGATAACAATGACAGATCAACATCTACATTCTGAAACAAACCAAGAAAAAGAGGGAATGCCAGAAAAATATGTTCAGCCACCAATGGCGGAACAAGGCCAAGAAAATCCTGTTCAGCCACCAATTGTTGAGCAAGATCAACAAAAATCTGTTCCTACTTCAGTAGCTCTAACTCTAGCTTTTTGCATAGCTCTCGGCTATCTTGGCTTCCTTGTATGTGCTGGAGTTGCGTTAGGAGAGTGGGGAATTTTGATTCTAGCTTTCCTATGGCGCCATATCCTTTGTTTTATTATTGCGACCATCCTGCTCTGGTACGGGAAAAGGATGGGCAACAAAACAACTCTTTACATAGCTGCAGGTATTTATTTTGTTTCGATGATTGTGGCGCATGATCCTGCTTGGTCGTTATTTTTCTTTTCATCCCTTATAATGACAACACTGGTTTTTATTGGAACTGTAATGTTTAATAATGGAGAGTGAGGATAGAAGATAGGAGGATAAATCCTATCTTTTTTATATAGTAAGTAAAGTTAGAGATAGCGATTACAATCTGTGTTATAATGAGAGATAATAAATCAATTTATACTTTAGTTTTATTATGGAGGGAGTTATATGTCTCGAAAAAAATGGTACCAGGGACTAATTTATTTAGTTGCCATTCTTTATATTTCGTCTGTTTGGATAACTGGAGCTCTAGAATTTTCCAGTGGAAATAGCTCGGATCCTCTAGTGTCACTAACTAGTCTATTAGAATTACCTATCTACGGTTTCATCTGCTGGTTTTTATGGAAAATTCAGGAGAGAAAACTAAATGTTGAAGGATTGGTAGGGCTTTTAATTTTATTAGTTAGTTACTTTGTTACTGATCTATTAATTTTTAATTTTCATCTAAACAAGTTATTTATACTAGTAATTATAATTGGTCTTTGCTCTCTGTCTACATTTATGCTACTAATGAATGTGGAGCTGAAACAGCTCTTGCTTTCGTGGAAGAGTAGACGTAGTTGGCAAACTGGGACTTGTTTTCTTGGCCTAGGATTAGCGACTTTCGAACTGTCTAATTATAGCTCACCATTTTTTGCGGTTTTTTCTGATGCAACCATCCATTTTTTTCTTAAGTTTGCCTTTAATGCTGCTGTCGTTTTACTATTTTTAATCTTAATGACGAAAGAAGATTTAAAATCCTTAAAATTGTATTCGACTATCTTGTTGCTACTATGTTCGGTTAAAATAATTGCTTATTTCGGGCAACCTTATTATTCACCTGCTACATTAATTTTTTACTTCGTTTTATCTATTTATCAAGTGTGTCGTGTTAATGGTGTTTTTGATAAATATGCTGTAGAAGCGGTACCTGAGAATGGATTGGAGGAAATAAGTGAAATTTCTGAAATGGAACTGTTGAAATTGAATGGCAAAAGTGATGAAATGATAAATGAAAATCCTGAGGGGAGTGAAAGCCAAGCTGATTCTGGCAACTATCAAAAAGGGCTTTCACTAAATTCACCTTGGCTATTGACATCTTTGGCTATAACTGTGTTAAGCCTCAGTTTTCTTTTTACTGAACTCATTAATTCAGGAAGCTATGCTAGCCTATATCTAGTTTTTGCTTTTATTCATCATGGGTTTTATCTTATTGCAACGATTTTACTTTGGTTAGGAATGAAGAGTGGTAAAACAGGATTTTTAACTGCAGCGATAATATTTTTTGGGCTCTCCTTTTTTTGGACCCGTAGGCCTGTATCGATTCTGTTAGTAATCCTCATATGGATTGGTTCTCGGGGTAGTAAAGAAAAAAGAGTGAGTTAAAAGATATAGTTTAAAACTATATCTTTTTCTTTTTAGAAACAAAGAAGCTTTAAGGGAAATTATGTTATAATGAAGTGTTATATGGTCCCGATAAGGTGATAGGAATTAATTGTATGAGATCTCCTATCAGTACTTTGTAACTCTATAACACTATTTTTAAAGGGGGGACATTTTTATGTCAGAACGTAAACTTTTCACGTCTGAATCGGTATCTGAGGGTCATCCAGATAAGATTGCAGACCAAATTTCAGATGCTATTTTGGATGCTATTTTAGAGCAAGACCCAGAAGCACACGTGGCTGCTGAAACAGCTGTTTATACAGGTTCAGTCCATGTCTTCGGTGAAATTTCAACAAATGCCTATGTCGATATTAACCGTGTGGTTCGTGATACCATTGCAGAAATTGGCTATACCAATACAGAATATGGTTTCTCTGCTGAAACTGTTGGAGTACACCCATCATTGGTGGAACAATCTCCTGATATCGCTCAAGGGGTAAACGAAGCCCTAGAAGTACGTGGGAATGCGGATCAAGATCCACTCGATTTGATTGGTGCTGGTGACCAAGGTCTCATGTTTGGTTTTGCGGTGGATGAAACAGAAGAACTCATGCCATTGCCAATTTCACTCAGCCACAAGTTGGTTCGTCGCTTGGCAGAGCTCCGCAAGTCTGGTGAAATTAGCTACCTTCGCCCAGATTCCAAATCTCAAGTTACTGTTGAGTATGATGAAAATGACCAGCCGGTGCGCGTGGATACAGTTGTTATTTCCACCCAACACGATCCAGATGTCAGCAATGAACAAATCCACGAAGATGTGATTAACAAGGTCATTAAAGAAGTGATTCCAGCTTCTTACCTAGATGATGAGACTAAATTCTTTATCAATCCAACAGGTCGTTTCGTTATCGGAGGACCTCAAGGAGACTCAGGTTTGACGGGTCGTAAGATTATTGTGGATACCTATGGTGGTTATTCACGTCACGGTGGTGGTGCCTTCTCTGGTAAGGATGCCACTAAGGTGGACCGTTCAGCTTCTTATGCAGCTCGCTACATTGCTAAAAATATTGTTGCAGCAGGTCTTGCTAAGAAAGCAGAAGTGCAATTGGCTTATGCGATTGGGGTTGCTCAACCTGTCTCTGTTCGGATTGATACCTTTGGTACAGGAACAGTTGCTGAAAGCAAATTAGAAGCAGCAGCGCGTCAAATCTTTGACCTTCGTCCAGCAGGAATCATCCAAATGCTTGACCTCAAACGTCCAATCTACCGTCAAACAGCGGCTTATGGACATATGGGACGTACAGATATCGATCTTCCATGGGAACGTTTGGACAAGGTAGAAGCCTTGAAAGAAGCTGTAAAATAATTCGTTGAAATAGAAAAGTTAGGGTTAAGCTGATCCTAGCTTTTTTTCGTTTTGAAAATTCCTACAGATGGAAAAATAGGTCCATCTGTGGTATAATAGATGCAGTATTTTAAATACGTTGTCCCTTTTATTTCCGTTGCAAAAAACGATAGTAAAAGGAAAAAGACTTGAAAGAGCTAATGAATTATTAAAATGAAAAAAATTGTAATAAATGGTGGTCGCCCTTTAAAAGGAGAGGTGACCATTAGTGGTGCAAAAAATAGTGTAGTAGCCCTGATTCCGGCGACCATTCTGGCGGATGACATCGTGACCCTTGATGGGGTACCGGATATCTCAGATGTTGCAAGTCTGATTGACATCATGACTATCATGGGGGCTACGATCGAGCGCAAAGAAGACAGTTTGATCATTGATCCACGTGGGGTGAAGAATATGCCCATGCCATTTGGAAAGATCAACAGTTTAAGAGCTTCCTATTATTTCTATGGTAGCTTGTTAGGACGCTATGGTCAAGCAACTGTTGGACTACCTGGTGGGTGTGACCTTGGACCACGTCCAATCGATTTGCATTTGAAGGCCTTTGAAGCGATGGGGGCTGCCATGACTATGGATGGTTCCAGTATGAAGCTTGCGACAGATGGCAAGCCTCTTCAAGGTGCGAATATCTATATGGACACTGTGAGTGTCGGTGCAACGATCAATACGATTTTGGCGGCCGTCAAGGCTGAAGGTCGGACAGTGATCGAAAATGCTGCGCGGGAACCTGAAATTATCGATGTGGTGACCTTGCTTAACAATATGGGAGCCCATATTCGTGGAGCAGGGACAGATATGATTATCATTGATGGTGTTTCACATTTGCATGGAACGAGACATCAGGTGATTCCAGATCGCATCGAAGCAGGAACCTATATTGCCCTTGCAGCTGCTATCGGAGAAGGTATCCAGATCAATAATGTCCTGTATGAGCATTTGGAGAGCTATATTGCTAAGTTAGAGGAAATGGGTGTGCGCATGACCATTTCTGAAGATAGCATCTTTGTAGAAAAGCAAACAGGCTTGAAGGCCATCCAGATCAAAACCTCTCCTTATCCTGGTTTTGCGACTGATTTGCAACAACCGATCACACCTTTGCTCTTAACAGCAGCAGGACGTGGGCGAATTGTTGATACGATTTATGAAAAACGGGTCAACCATGTGCCAGAATTGGCTAAAATGGGGGCTACTATCTCGACCTTGAACGACCACATTATCTATGAAGGGCCAAATCAATTGACAGGATCCAGTGTGAAAGCGACGGATCTTCGAGCTGGTGCGGCTTTAGTGATCGCAGGTCTCATGGCTTCTGGAACAACAGAAATTACAAATGTGGAATACATCCTTCGCGGGTATTCAGATATTATTCATAAATTGACCCAACTTGGAGCAAATATCCAGTTGGTGGAGGAATAGTGACAGAGCTAGAGATCTGATAGTGGCAGCTGGTTACACGAACTATGGAGTTTGAGATGAATATTTGGACGCACTTAGCTGCCAATTCACTAATTGAAACACAAAGGTTGTATTTACGACCTTTTCTCTTTGAGGATGCGGAAGATTTTTATAAGATTGCTTCTAATCCTGAAAATTTACAATTTATCTTTCCTGCACAAGCAGATCTTACTGAAACTCAGTATGTACTAGCCAACTATTTCATGAAAAATCCTTTGGGGGTTTGGGCCATCTGTGATAAGGAAACCAATCAGATGATCGGCTCCATCAAATTTGAAAAGTTGGATGAAATCAAGGGTGAGGCTGAGTTAGGCTACTTTTTACGCAAAGATTTTTGGGGAAAGGGCTTCATGACTGAAGCGGTCAAAGAGTTGGTTTATCTCTCATTTGAGAAATTTCAATTGAAGGAGCTTAAGATTGTCACCCATGTTGAAAATGCAGGGAGTCAAAAGGTCGCTTTAAAGGTTGGCTTTCGTCTCTTTCGTCAATTTAAAGGGAGTGACCGTTATACGCGTAAAATGCGCGATTATTATGATTTCCGCCTAGGTAGAGGGGACTTCTATGAGTAAACACCAAGAGATTTTAGACTATCTCGAAAAATTACCGATTGGAAAACGGGTCAGTGTTCGGAGTATTTCCAATTTTTTGAATGTCAGTGATGGAACGGCTTATCGTGCCATTAAAGAAGCTGAAAATCAAGGAATTGTAGAAACGCGTCCTAGAAGTGGGACCATCCGTGTTAAATCAAAAAAGGCTGTACTAGAGCATTTGACGTATCGAGAAATCCAGGAAATTACCGGTTCGGAAATCTTAGCTGGTGAAGAGGGGCTCGAAAAAGAATTTAATAAATTCTACATCGGTGCCATGACGGAGAAGCACGTCCTAGACTATGTGTCTGAAGGGGGCCTTTTGATCGTAGGAGACCGCACCAGCATTCAACGATTGGCATTAAAGCATGACAATGCAGTCTTGGTGACAGGTGGCTTTGAGGTCAGTGAGGATGTGATTGATCTGGCCAATCAGGTACAAATCCCAGTCATCCGAACTTCACATGACACCTATACCGTTGCTACTATGATCAATAAGGCCTTGTCCAACATGCAGATCAAGACAGATATCTTGACGGTGGAGCAGGTCTATCGGCCTTTTCATGAGTATGGTTATCTTTCTGAAACTGATACGGTAAGGGATTATTTAGATCTAGTTCGAAAGAATCGCTTTAGCCGCTTTCCGGTTGTCAATCAACACCAGATGGTAGTGGGTGTCGTGACCATGCGAGATGCTGGTGATAAGGCACCTCAGACGACCCTAGATAAGGTGATGTCGCGGACCATCTTTACCACCAATCTATCCACCAGCATTGCGACCATTAGCCAGCGGATGATTGCTGAAGATTATGAGATGATTCCTGTGATTCGCACTAACCAGACCTTGCTGGGTGTCATTACGCGTCGGGATGTCATGGATCGGATTAGCAAGGTGCAATTTTCGAGCTTGCCAACCTTTAGTGAGCAAATCGGTCAAAAGATTCAAGCAGAGAACGACTATTACCAATTCACAGTAGAGCCAAGTATGCTGGAGAAAAGTGGTGTTTTGGCCAATGGGGTCATGATCGAAGTGCTGATGAAGGTTATTCGCAAGATGATGCAACACAGTGGGCGTAGCTTGATTGTCGAACAGCTGATCATTCATTTTTTACAAGCTGTGCAGGTGGACGATGTGATCCGCATTGAACCACAACTTGTTCGGCGAACCAGACGTTCAGCCTTGGTTGATTTTAGTTTGTATCTAGATTTGCAGCTGGTCGCGAAAGCAACCATTACCATTAAGATTAATTAAACAAGAGAAATGAGGAGACAATGATTACATTAAAATCACAACGTGAAATTGAAGCCATGGATCGTGCAGGAGATTTCCTTGCCAGCATCCATATTGGATTGCGTGACTTGATCAAGCCAGGGCTTGACCTTTGGGAAGTAGAAGAATATGTCCGCCGTCGCTGTAAAGAAGCCAATGTCTTACCACTTCAAATTGGAGTAGAAGGCAGTCTCATGGACTATCCTTACGCGACTTGTTGCGGTTTAAATGATGAGGTTGCCCATGCTTTTCCCCGTCATGTTATCCTGAAAGATGGTGATCTCCTCAAGGTAGATATGGTCTTATCTGAGCCACTCGACAAGTCTGTTCTGGATGTTTCAAAATTAGATTTTGATAATGTAGCCCAAGTGAAGAAATACACTGAGTCCTATACTGGTGGCTTGGCGGACTCTTGCTGGGCTTATGAGGTTGGAAATGTTTCGCAAGAAGTCAAAGATTTGATGGACGTGACTAAAGAATGTCTTTACAAAGGAATTGAGAAAGCAGTCGTAGGCAATCGCTTGGGAGATATTGGCGCAGCGATTCAAGAGTATGCGGAAAGCAAAGGCTATGGTGTGGTGCGTGACTTGGTCGGCCACGGTGTCGGCCCTACCATGCATGAAGAACCAATGGTACCGCATTACGGTCGTGCTGGACGCGGTCTTCGTTTGCGTGAAGGGATGGTCTTGACGATTGAGCCAATGATCAATACCGGTACTTGGGAGATTGATACGGATATGGAAACTGGTTGGGCCCATAAGACCCTCGACGGTGGCCTTTCTTGTCAATACGAGCATCAATTTGTGATTACAAAAGATGGTCCAGTGATCCTAACTAGTCAAGGTGAAGAAGGAACTTACTAAAAGATTGAGAGGAAAGAATGGAGCTGAAGGCACGTGTCTGGTTTCGCTCTTTGCTCTTTTTTAGTAAAATGGGGAGGTGACGAATGAAAAAGGTCCTACAAAAAGTACTTGGACAGCCATTTATAAAGGGCTTCGTGCGGTTTTATCAGAGTGCAGAGTCTGATATCACCAGTATTGCAGTTGCCTATTATTTGCTGATCTCCATTTTTCCTTTGATGCTGATTGCAGCAAATATCTTGCCCTACTTTCATATTCGTCCTACCCAGATTCTTTTGAGCTTACAAAAAGTCTTGCCAGCTTCCTTATATCGAATAGTGGCACAGATGATTTCGAGCGTGTTGACCAAACCCTCGACAGGATTACTGAGTTTTTCGATTGTTTCCGCTTTGTGGATCTTCTCTCAGAGTATTGCCTACCTCCAAAAAGCCTATAACAAGAGTTACGGGGTGGAAAAGGAGCGTGGTATTATCTGGGGGCGACTCTTTAGCTTTCTGATCAGTTTTGCCTTGCAGGGTTTGTTTGGGCTCTCGCTCATTCTTTCCATGTTTGGAAAAATGATCGTTCGCTATCTCTATCAGACCTTTTCATTTGATCGGACAATTTATGTGCGTTTACTGAATTTGACAGAGCCGACCATCTACTTCTTGCTCTTTGTCAGTCTGGTCTTGCTCTATTACACCCTTCCAAATGTTAAAATTCCAAAATTTAGATATGTTTTTCCAGGGGCGACCTTTGTGGTTGTTGTCCTGTATGCGATCTTGAATATCTTTTGGAAATATGTAGATCGCTATGTGAATCATTTCTTGGATGCTCGTTTCTTTGGTTCAGTCGTCCTAGCGGTTATTATGTTTTGGTTTATCTTGGTAGCTAAAATCATGATAATTGGTTGTATTTTAAACGCCAGTGTTCAATTTGCCAGAGAAGCCAAATTCCAAACGCGTAATGGAGAAATTGTTTCCAAATTAAAAACGGAAGAAGTAGCCTTTCGGCATAGAGAAACTTCATTAAAATTAAAACAACGATTACGTCTAAAAAATAGAGATAAAAGGAAAGAATAGAAATCAGATGGTATCTGGTTTCTTTTTTTGTTGATTTTTATTGCATTTGCAACAAAAATATGTTACTCTATTTCTAACAAGAAAGGAGGAGTGAGATGAGTATTTTGCGTGAGATTGGTATCATTGCGCGAGCGCTGGATTCTATTTCAAATATCGAATTTAGAGATTTAGATTTAGCACGTGGTCAATATCTCTACCTGGTGCGAATTGCAGAGCAACCTGGAATGATTCAGGAAGAACTCTCTGAGGTCTTGAAAGTAGATCGATCCACCGTTGCAAGGTCCGTAAAAAAACTAGAAGGACGTGGCTTGATTCAGCAACGTCCGAGAGGGGAAAATCTCAAAACAAAGGAATGGGAGTTAACTGAAAAAGGTAAGCAGATTTACCCCTTCATTTTAGGGGAGCATCTTTACTCTGAGAGAACTGCTTTAAAAGGATTTTCCAAAAAAGAAGTCTTACAGTTAGAAGAGTACCTCATCCGAGTTCGTGAGAATATCACCTTGGATTGGGAACTAGTTAAAAAAGGTAAAAAAAGAAATTATAGTGAGGTAAAGCAATGAAAGTAACAGTTGATCAAGCATTTTGGGATTTGTTCCCAACAGCTAGAATTACAGTGATGTCCTTGTATGGCATTGATAATACAGTAGATGAAGCCAAGGATCCTTATTTCAAAGAGTTGTTGGACAAGGGTGCCAAGAGAGCATGGGAATTTATCGATGAAGAAAACTATACCCAGAGTGGGTTCGTTCAAGAGTGGCGCCAAGCTTTTAGCAAGTTCAAAACAAAAAAAGGAGCACGATCTTCCATCGAAGCACTCTTAAAACGGGTTCATCAGGGACGTGAATTTTATCCGATTAATCCCTTGGTTGATTTATACAATAGTGTGTCTATGGCTTATGCTCTTCCTTGTGGGGGAGAAGATATGGATAAATTGGTGGGTGGACTCTCTCTAGGACAAGCGAAAGGAGGCGAACCGTTCTTTCCATTAGGGGCTGAAGAAGATGCGCCAGCTTTGGAAGGGGAGATCATCTACTATGACCAAGAAGGAGCCGTTTGTCGTTGCTTGAATTGGCGTGAGGCTCAAAGAACCATGCTAACTGAAGATACGAAGGACGCTATTTTGGTGATTGAAGCCATTGATGAGGTACAGGCCAAACGTGCACAAACAGCTATGCAGGAATTGAAAGACCTAGCCAAGGATTATTTTGGGGTCGAAGGAACGATCTATCAATTAAGTGCAGAGCATGCAAGTATAGAAGTTTAAAATAATAAGGCTGAAACAATTGTTTCAAGCCTTGTTTTTATTTTTAAAGACAAAGAGTTTACTAAAGACATAATTGAGGAGCACTATAGCGACTTGCGCAAAGAGGGTTTCAATTAGATTGATTTGACTCTTGTTGTTGTGGACAAATTGCCCGATGATTCCTGGGAATTGCTTGACAAAAATCTCGGTCAAGGCCATGTCTAGTATAAAGGTCCCAGAGCGGGCAATCGCAAATCGGATCAAGCGCTGAAACCAGCCCTTTCTTTCTTGCTTAAAGACGATGGTATCGTTGGTCGCAAAGGCAAAGAGGATCCCAGCAATGTTTCCAATCGCTGTCGCCAATCGTTCATCACGAGACATATGATAGATGAAGAGGCGGGTTCCGACGGAAACAAGGGTTGTTGCCACACCAAAGAAGAGATAGGATAAAATTTCATTATCAAAAAATTTTTTAATGAGTGTTTTCATAAATTCAGTCTACCATAAAACCTCAAAATATGCTATACTTGAAAGGTTGAAGAAATAAACCTTCGACCCTTGGTGCTTAAGATCCTTTCGCCAAGCATATTAAACGCGGGAAAACCGCTAAAGGAGAATAGATGAAACAGTTAACTGCTCGTGATATGGCACAAATTGCCATTGTTGCTGCGATTTATATCGTATTGACCATTACCCCACCTCTCAATGCTATGGCCTACTATGGCTATCAATTCCGTGTTTCGGAAATGATGAATTTCTTAGCCTTCTACAATAAGAAGTACTTGATTGGAGTGACTCTTGGTTGTATGATTGCTAACTTATTTAGTTTTGGGTGGATCGATGTCTTTGTTGGTGGAGGTTCAACCTTTGTCTTCTTAGGACTTGGACTCATTCTATTTGGTCGTTTTAAAAACAAGTTCTTGTTTGATGGTCTTATTCGATTGGACCATTTCTTGTTTGCGATTTTCTTTTCCATTTCCATGTTTACGATTGCCTTGGAACTTTATTACCTTCAAGGCCAACCATTCTTCTATAACTGGTTGACCATGGGAGTGGGTGAATTTGCATCCTTGATTTTTGGAGCGATTGTGATCAATCAACTTTCTAAACGGATTGATTTTACAAAATAAGAAAAGGGAGCTTTGACTCCTTTTTTTCATGCTCAGAATGGAGTAAATTCAAGGCTAAATTAAGATTTTATGATAAAATAAGAACATGAAAACCAGAATAAAAGAATTAGTGGAATTACTCAATCGCTATGCTTATGAGTATTACACAAAAGACGCTCCATCTGTTTCAGATAGTGAGTATGATCAATTATATCGGGAGTTGGTGGAACTAGAAGCCGCTCATCCAGATGAGATCTTACCAGAGAGCCCAACTCACCGTGTAGGTGGTGTGGTTTTAAAAGGCTTTACCAAATACCAGCACCAGTATCCCCTTTATAGTTTGCAGGATGCTTTTTCGCGTGAAGAATTAGAAGTCTTTGATCAGCGTGTCCGTAAGGAATTTCCTTCCATCAGCTATGTATGTGAGTTGAAGATCGATGGCTTGTCCATTTCCCTCACCTATGAAAATGGTGTCCTCGTAACGGGGGCAACACGTGGAGATGGTTCTGTCGGTGAGGATATTACAGAGAATCTCAAGCGGGTCAAGGACATTCCTTTGGTGTTACCAGAGCCAGTGAACATTACAGTTCGAGGCGAGTGCTACATGCCACGGGCTTCCTTTGATCGGGTCAATCAGATCCGTCAGGAAAATGGTGAATCTGAATTTGCCAATCCACGAAATGCTGCGGCAGGAACGCTCCGCCAATTGGATACGAAAATTGTGGCTAAGCGGAATCTTTCCACTTTCTTGTACCAAGAAGTGAGTCCAACCGACCAGAGCAGTCAGGAAGGCGTGCTTGAAAAATTGGCCCGCTTAGGATTTGTTGTAAACCAGGAGCGAGTGCTGGCTGAGGATATGGATCAAATCTGGAACTTTATCCAAAAAGTAGCTCAGCTTCGAGAGGACCTTTCCTACGATATCGATGGGATCGTCATCAAGGTCAATGACTTAGCTGTTCAAGAAGAACTAGGCTTTACTGTTAAAGCTCCTAAATGGGCTGTCGCTTATAAGTTTCCAGCAGAAGAAAAAGAAGCGAAAATCCTCTCGGTGGATTGGACCGTTGGACGGACCGGTGTGGTGACGCCAACTGCCAATCTAACGCCAGTCCAGCTAGCAGGAACCACTGTTAGTCGCGCAACCCTGCACAATGTGGATTACATTGCTGAAAAAGATATTCATCAGGAAGATACCGTCATTGTTTACAAGGCGGGTGATATTATTCCTGCGGTCTTGCGTGTTGTTAAAGATAAACGGGTATCTGATCAAGCATTAGCCATTCCAACTCATTGTCCGAGCTGCCAGAGTGAGTTGCTTCATTTTGAGGATGAGGTGGCCCTTCGCTGTATCAATCCGCTCTGTCCAGCTCAGATTAAGGAAGGATTGAACCACTTTGCAAGTCGGGATGCTATGAATATCACAGGCTTGGGTCCAGCTGTTGTAGAGAAACTCTTCGCAGCTCAGTTGGTAGAGGATGTAGCTGGGATCTATCGTCTGACAGTCGAGGATCTATTGACCTTAGAAGGCTTCAAAGAAAAATCTGCTGAAAAACTCTATGAAGCCATACAAATTTCAAAAGAGAATTCAGCCGAAAAGTTACTCTTTGGTTTGGGGATCCGCCATGTTGGTAGCAAGGTTAGTCAAATCTTGCTCCAAGAATTCCATGACCTCGATCAATTGGCTGCAGCAGATCCAGAACGGATTTCCAGCATTGATAGTCTCGGTATGGTCGTGGCTGAAAGTCTCAAGTCTTATTTTGCGCAAGAAGGATCCAAGCGCCTATTGCAAGAGCTAAAAGAAGCTGGAGTCAATCTTTCTTATCTTGGTGAAAAAGTCGTTGCTGATGCAGCCCTATCAGGAATGACAGTTGTTTTGACTGGGAAACTAGAGCGACTCACGCGTTCAGAAGCAAAGGCCAAATTAGAGAGTCTGGGTGCTAAGGTAACTGGATCAGTTTCCAAAAAAACAGATTTGGTCGTTGCAGGTAGTGACGCTGGTAGTAAGTTAACCAAAGCACAAGAATTAGGAATCCAGGTAGAAGATGAGGCCTGGCTTGAAAGTTTGTAGAGGATCTTTATGGTAGAACGAATCAAAAAAGCCCGTTTAATTTATAATCCGACCTCTGGGCAAGAAATTATCAGGAAAAATATTGCGGAAGTCTTAGATGTACTTGAAGACGTGGGCTATGAAACCAGCGCCTATCAAACGACTCCAGAACCATTTTCTGCCCAAAATGAAGCAGAAAGAGCCGCTAAAGCCGGCTTTGATTTAATCATTGCCGCTGGTGGAGATGGTACGATTAACGAAGTGGTCAATGGGGTTGCAGGTCTGGAAAATCGTCCGCAGATGGCCTTTATTCCAACAGGCACAACCAATGACTATGCGCGTGCCTTGAAGATCCCAATGGGAGATCCAGTGGCAGCTGCCCGCATTATCGAAAAGAATCAAACCATTCAAATGGATATTGGTCGTGCCTATGGTAGTAAGTATTTCATCAATATTGCTGCAGCAGGAACCATGACAGAATTGACCTTCAGTGTTCCAAGTAGTGTTAAATCTCGCCTGGGTTACTTTGCCTATGTGGCAGAAGCAGCTAAAATGTTGCCGAGAAACAAGGCTCGTAAGGTGCGGATCGAACACGATAATGGCGTTTTTGAAGGTCCAGCTTCGATGATTTTTGTGGCCTTGACCAACTCTATTGCTGGCTTTGAAAGTGTCGCACCGGATGCTAAGCTAGATGATGGAAACTTCACCTTGATTATCGTAAAAACTGCTAAGCTCTTTAACATGTTGTCCTTGATGATTCAGGCCATTAATGGTGGCAAGCATGTGCACGATGAAAATGTAGAATATCTCAAGACTAAGAAATTGTCGATCGAAATGTTAGGGAAAAATGCTCAACCATTCCGCATCAATTTAGATGGCGAATATGGGGGAGATACTCCAGTTGAATTGGAAGTCTTTCATAATCACTTGGAATTCTTTGCGAATATTGATGAAATCAACAACGATGCTTTGGTTCACACATCTGAAGAATAAAAACAAATAGTTAGAGCCATGTACGTGTTTTACGAGGAATGGTTCCTTCGGTATTAAATTGGAAATAGGAAAATGTTATGCGACAATACCATGTAAAGCTTTATTTTCATAAGCAAAAAGGAAATTATTTTGCCTATGATATGTGGCAGTGGCAGGATCAAGTAGAAGGAAAATCAGTCTCTTTCTCCAAGTTGGATTATTTTGGAGTAGAGGGAAATCTGGTATACGAGAGTGAGGATGCCTTGAGTCGGGGTCATGTCTTGGTTAAAGAGGGAGATTGGCTCACCAAAACCCGTGATTTTGAAATCGAACTCTTACCAGAAGGGCATGTTCGAGAAGTTTGGATTCTCGATGGGGACGATACTGTCTATTATTCATTGCAAGCTGCTTTGACGAGTCATGCTTATAGTCATCGTCAGCCTCATGCCTACGATATGGCGACCCATGCCAAGGAATTTGACACCAAATGGGCTTATCAAGGCTGGCTTGGTTATCGCGAAGAAGAAGGGGAGTATTGCTTTAAGCTGTGGGCCCCTACGGCTAAGAAAGTTGAATTGTTGCTCTATCAATCAACAGAGTTGGATGCGCCTATTTGGAAGACTATTCCGATGATGCGAGGCAAACAAGAGTCTAGCTACCATCCA
>NZ_JBDGEA010000007.1:0-96079 GCF_040908565.1 Streptococcus parasanguinis
CTACTCAACTGTGCGGAGGTGGGACGACGAAATCGAATTCTAACGAATTACCGATTTCTGTCCCACTCTCTTTTTCTATATTCTCTGATGTTCTAGTCATCTAAAGTTACTTATTTCCACTTTTCCATTCACAATCATTCTCGTGATCATTGACGAGGCCTGCTGCTTGTAGGTAGGATAGGACCGCAACGGGGCCTGTAAACTTAAAACCACGCTTTTTGAGATCCTTAGCTAGCTTCTCAGAAAGAGCTGTCTTCACTGGAGCCTGCTGGTAATCCGGAACATCATTGTCGATGGTTTTCCCATCTACAAAAGACCAGAGATAGGCATCAAAAGAGCCGAATTCTGCCTGGACTTGTAAAAAGGCCTGGGCATTGGCCCGTGTCGCAAAGATCTTTGCACGATTGCGAATGATGGCTGGATTGTCTAACAAAGCTTCCAGCTCCTCATCCGTCATGTCTGCAACACCTTGAAGGTGATAGCCATGAAAAACCTCACGGAAAGCCTGCCGTTTATTGAGCACCGTTTCCCAAGATAGTCCAGCCTGATAAGTCTCTAAGCAAAGCAACTCAAAGAGCGCCTGGTCATCGTGGAGGGGCTGTCCCCACTCCTCATCATGGTAGGCTACATATAGCGGGTTGTTCATTTTGACCCAGCTACAACGTTTTGGCATCTTATTCTCCTATCTTTGAAACATAATCAGGCAAGGGAACAGTAGACTTCTCCAATAGATTAATCCAACGATTAATATCTGGTGGTAGAGGGTTAAATTTTTCATCTGTTTGATACCTTGCTTGACCATCTGTTTCTATACCAGTTAATGTTTCAATCTGTTCTCGAAGTTGGTCTACAGTTATCCAATCAGTCCACCCTTCAAAAAAGCTTTCGGGAGCCAATGTTATTCCATACCATTCTTGAAACCATTCAATGTAGTCTGCACTTAACAGATAGAGTTTTTCGAAAGAACAAGATTCATCATTCACCTTTATACTATCTACTATATTGTCATTATCCACTACGGCAATACTCACACCACAAAATTCACAAGGAATTGAGCCAACTTGACCATAGCGAGATCCATTATGCAAAAATAATTCTGTCTGACTCTGTTGACAATTTTTACAAAATAAAGGAAAAACTTTACAGTGTATCCGTATCGTCTTAATCTTCCCATTCTTAAACATTATCTTGATATGGTTGTTACTGCTTCCTGCTTCAGCTAGTTTAATTCGAGCAATGCTCATTATTTCACCAACATCTTCAGGGCAGACTTGATATAGTTCTCAGCAGTATCGGTCGTACCTTCAAAGAATTTCTTGATTTTCTTGAGTTCCGTTGCCTTGTAGCCCAGAGCCAACATGGCTTCCATAGCTTCCTCAAGAGCTTGGTTTTCTTCTGAAACTTTGGCATTGGGTTGAGCCGGTGCATCTTCTAGGTCAAGATTAATCTTACCTTCTAGATCCAAGACCATCTGTTGGGCAGTTTTCTTGCCGATCTTCGGAAACTTGGTCAAGTAGGTGATGTTCTTGCTTTCGATAGCTTGGACAAGGCCTGCATTGTCATCTGCAGCAATGATGGCTAGAGCTGAGACCGGGCCAATTCCAGAGACCGAGATCAAGTTCAAAAAGAGCTTTTTATCTTCTTCTGTCGCAAAGCCATAAAGAAGGTGGGCATCTTCACGAACCACTTGGTGCAGATAGACTTGCACCTCTTGATTCACTTTGCCAGAGTAGGCATAGGGATTGGCCACATGCAAGAGATAACCGATCCCAGCCGTTTCCACCACGATGTATTTGGCGGTGATTTTCGTTAAGATTCCTTTAATGTATTCGTACATAATCTTCCTTTATCGTTTACTTAATATTTGCCCAATTCTCGTAGGCTAGTGTGATTTTCCTGAATGCGTCGGAACATCTTTTCCATGTCGGACTTGGTGAAGTTGACCAAGACGGGACGGCCATGAGGGCAGTTATAAGGGTTGTCGCATTGGGACAGTTGATAGATGAGGTCGCGTGCGGAGTAATCGTCCAGCGTGTGGTTGGCCTTGATAGAGCGTTTGCAGGACATCATGATAGCCAACTCCGCCCGGTATTTCTTAATGGACACTTCCTTGGTCAAGAGGAGCATGTCACACATCTCATAGATGCCCGCCTCAATCTCCTCTTCCTTCATCCAGATAGGGTGCTCCCGCAAGATCAACTGGTTGGCTCCGTATTCTTCTAAGTAGACTCCCACTTCTTCTAAAAGGTGCTTGCGCTGTTGCAGGCGGATCAGATCATCTGCAGGGAACTCAAAGATATAAGGCACCAGCAGTTGTTGCTGACTACCGTCCACATCCCCGATGCTCTCCCGGTATTCTTCGTATTTGACCCGCTCTTGGGCCGCGTGCTGGTCAATGATGTAGAGGCCCCCATTGCCTTGAGCAAAGAGATAGGTTCCATGCATCTGACCAAAATATTCCAACTCTGGGAAGGTCGATGCTTCCTCTCCCTCCAGCTTGTCATAGGCCTTGTCTAGACTAGCCAGATCCAACTCTGGGTGATCCAGTTCATTGTATACCGCAGCCTTTCTTTCCGCAAACTTGATCGCGCTTGTCGGTTTTTCTACTGGATTTTCTTGGCTTATCGAATCAGCAGTAGCTTCATCTGTTAGAGGAAGTTGAGGATCTGCCACCTCTGGTCGAAGTTTGAAATCTTGACTTTCTCGGTCATAATAAAGGCGGTTTTCTTTTAAAGGCAAGGTTGTCTGTACTGGCTTTTCTGTTCGGCGAATGGTCGACTTGGCTAGATTTTCTAGAGCATCCGGAATTAGGTCCTGCTCTTTCAGAGCATTCGCAATGGCTTGGGAAATCAAGGCCATCAATTCTCGTTCTTTAGAAATGCGCACTTCTTGCTTGGTCGGGTGAACATTGACATCCGCTAAGTAAGGATCAATCTGGATATGAATGATCGCAAGTGGGAAGCGACCCACCATGAGTTTACTACCGTAGCCATCTAAAATAGCCCGATTGAGCAAGAAATTCTTGATGTAGCGGCCGTTGATAAAGAGACTGATGTAGTTGCGATTGGCACGAGTCAATTCAGGCAAAGACACAAAGCCCGTCACTTCAAAATCCAGGTCGCGATTTTCAATGGCCACCATCTTCTTGGCAGACGCCAATCCATAGACGCCCGCAATCGCTTGCCGGAGATTGCCAGTACCTGCCGTTTTGGTCATTTCTTTTCCATCATTGATTAAGGTGAAAGCAATCTCTGGATGGGCCAAACTCAATCGGTTGAGAATATCCACGATATGGGACAGCTCTGCCTGCTGGCTCTTTAAATACTTGAGACGAGCAGGGGTATTAAAAAAGAGATCTTCTACTGTGATCTTGGTCCCGACAGGGCTTGTCGCTGGCTCCAATTCCTCAATTTCACCACCCTTTGCGACCAATTTGGTCCCGTGGGCAGCTCCTTCTTGAGCCGTTAGAAGGGTTAGAATACTAACAGAAGCAATGGAAGGCATGGCCTCGCCACGAAAACCAAGGGTTCGAATGCGAAAAAGATCCGCTTGATTCTTGATCTTACTGGTCGCATGTCGACGAAGGGCCAAAGCGACCTCATCATGCGCAATTCCTTCCCCATTGTCTGTGATCCGAATCGACTTCAATCCTGCTTCTTCGATTTCAACGACGATCTGGCTAGCTCCAGCATCGATCGAGTTTTCAACCAATTCCTTGACCACACTAGCAGGTCGTTCAATTACTTCACCTGCCGCAATCTGGTTGGCTAGGACTTCTGGCAATTCAATAATCTGTGACATAGCTGCTCCTTTACCTTTTTTCACCGATACATGTAGCTCTATTATACCACAGATCCACAGGACTCCCTTTCTTAAAAAATGGAGGCTGGCCCCATCTTCTTCCCTAAAAACCGCATAGGCAAAGAAAATGACCACATAAACAAATCCCCTTGTCTTCCCTTTGGAAAAAGTGTTTAATAGTAGTGTAAAGAAGGAGCCGGGCTAGCAGGCTAACCGACTTTACCTAAGGAGGGAGAAAATATCTTATGAAAGTAGAAGTACACATTGATTCCCACTTCCAAGAAGAAGCGGTGACGATTACAGCACCTACACTATCTACGCGTGTAGAGAGAATCCGTGACTTTGTGGAAGAATTGGATCAAAAAGGGCGCTTACGTGCCAAAAAGGATGGGGAGGCTTACCTGATCGAAAGTCAGCTATTCCAACGTTTTTACATTGAAAACCGGCAAGTGATTGGTGAGACCATGACAGATCAATTTATCCTGACTGGACCACTCTATCAACTATCTGAAGACTTACCGACCTTCTTTCTCAAAATTTCCCAATCTGAAATTATCAACACAAAAGAAATCGATCACCTGCACTTCACTAGTGGAGGATCGGTTCAAATCCATCTCAAAAATGGGAGCCTGACCTACTCCTCCCGTCGTTATTTAAAAGCCATTAAGGAGAAATTATCATGCTAAAACAATCATTTTCTGACGCCCTAAAAGGGATTCTCATCGGGCTCATTCTATCCATCTTCTTTTCCTACCACTTCTCACCTGAATTGTACCTTCCCTTAAGTCCCAACTCTGCAGTCGGCCGCTGGATGTTCTTGCATCATGTTCACGG
Organism: Streptococcus parasanguinis; assembly: GCF_040908565.1. Taxonomy (GTDB): domain Bacteria; phylum Bacillota; class Bacilli; order Lactobacillales; family Streptococcaceae; genus Streptococcus; species Streptococcus parasanguinis_AC. The sequence goes on from NZ_JBDGEA010000007.1 coordinate 4,636, forward strand.
CTCACTGGTCATGCTCTATTGCGTCCTCGTTTGGGGTGCGATTGGGGTTCTCTTTAGCTTGGGAAGTCTCCTCTTTCAAAAAGACTGGAGCCTCTTGCGGGCTACTCTGAGCCATTACCTACTCATGTTACTTGGCTTTATTCCCCTAGCTACCTTGGCCGGCTGGTTCCCAGCACGACTAGGATTTTACCTCTCGCTCATTGTCGAATTCACCCTCGTTTATGTGATCATCTGGTTGGTCTCTTATCATTTTTACAAAAAACAAGTACAAGAAATCAATCAAAGCATTACTAACCACTAAAAAAAGATCCTCGCCGTCACGAGGATCTGAAAGTGGAGATAAGCTGTTCTTTTATACAAATCTAATAAATTCTATAAAAATTATACTCGTTATAGTTATTCAATCATCTACTGAAACTTTCCGCTGTGAGAAAAGTTCCTGAAACACAAACGTTTCAGGAACTCGGGAGTTTTGAGAGTAAAACAGTTTGGGAAACTGTTTTAGCCTGAGCCCAGAAATTAAAGAGCGAAGGGGCTCAATAATTAGTCATGGAACTTCCTGGATTGCTGAAATCATCCACTGGATAATTTCACCTGACGTCCGGAGTCACCTAAGGAAAGTTTCAAAGATGACTTTGTCTTCAATCTGAGATCCTCAATGCTACGAGGATCTTTTTTTACAATTTCTTTTTCAATTCGGCGACTGCCATCATGACTTCCATCGGAGTCATATTGTAGAGATCCAGATTCTTCAATTCAGTGATCACTGTATTTTCTGCCTCCTCCTCAAAGAGGGACATTTGTTCAGCAACCTGTGAAGGTGCTTCCTTTTTAGGAGTTGCATCCACAAGCGGTACTTGCTGGGCTTGTCCTTCGAGCTTGGTCAAAATCGCATCCGCCCGCCCCAGCAATTCTTCTGGCAAACCAGCGATCTTTGCTACGTGAATCCCATAGGACTTATCCGCTGGGCCGGGTTCAATCTTGTGCAAGAAGGTAACCTGTCCATCTCGCTCCAAGGTTGCGACATGGACATTTTCCAAACGGGACAGGGTCTCTGATAGAGCTGTCAACTCATGGTAATGGGTCGCAAACAAGGTCTTAGCACCGGTACGATCGTGGATGTATTCGATAATGGACTGGGCAAGAGCCATTCCATCATAGGTCGCCGTTCCCCGTCCCAACTCATCAAATAAAATCAAGGACTGGGGCGTCGCCTTGCGAATGGCGTGATTGGCTTCCATCATTTCCACCATGAAGGTAGACTGCCCCGATACCAGGTCATCAGCAGCTCCGATTCGGGTATAAATCGCATCAAAGATTGGCAAATCGGCCTTTTGCGCGGGTACATAGGAGCCAATTTGCGCAAGAATCACAATGATCGCCAATTGGCGCATATAGGTAGACTTCCCGCTCATATTTGGCCCCGTAATCAGCTGAATATCCCGTTCTTCATCCATAAAGATGCTATTAGGAATATAGGACTGGGCTCCCATCACTTTCTCAACAACCGGATGGCGACCTTTGTCGATCGCGATTCGTCTTTCTTCATGGAAGAGCGGACGATTCAACTGTTGTGACTCAGCAACACTGGCCAAACTTTGTAAAACATCAACCGTCGCAATCGCCTGAGCTAACTGTTGCAGACGTTGGATATACTTGCCAACTTCTTCACGAATCCGCATAAAAATCGTATATTCCAAATTAGCAGACTTCTCACGCGCCTCAAGCATATCGCCTTCGATGCGTGCCAATTCCTCCGTACCAAAGCGTTCTGAATTTTTCAAGGTCGCCTTGCGGAAAAAATGAGCAGGAACGTGACTCAATTGAGAATTGGTGACATGGAAATAGTAGCCATCCTTCTTGTTGTAATCGATCTTTAGACCTGTAATACCGCTGGCTTCGCGCTCCTTGGCTTCAATCTCAGCAATCCAACCAGTACCATCCCGAAGAACGACACGGTATTGATCCAATTGCTCGTCAAAACCTGTACGGATAATATTTCCCTCTGTAATAACAGCAGACGCTTCTGGAGCAATAGCTGAGGTAATCAAGCGGTGCAACTCAGGAAGTTCATCCAAGCGTGCAATTAAGACATCTAAGACTGGATCACCAATCCCTAGTAGAATCGACTTGATCATCGGCACATGCCCCAGAGTATCTCCTAGTTGCAAGAGATCCTTAGGATTGATTTTACCAAAGGAAACCCGACTCGCTAAGCGTTCAATATCATAAACCCCTTTGAGACTGTCGGTCAGGTCGCTCCGTTCAAAGAAATGATCCATAAAGACCTGAATGATGTTCTGACGCTCTCGAATCCGTTTCAAATCGACTAAGGGTTTCTGAATCCAGGACCGCAACAAACGACCTCCCATGGCCGTCTTGGTTTCATCCAAATACCAATACAAGCTACCATGTTTCTTCCCAGTCCGACCATTCTCTGTCAAATCAAGACTAGCCTTAGTCGCAAAGTCCATTTGTAAGAAATCACAAATCTCATAATGATGGGCTTTTTTGAGGTGACTCAATTCCCTCATTTGGGTCTGGTGGACATACTGGAGAAGTTTTCCAGCCGTTTTCTTTTCGAGCTCACTCAACCGATCCCCTAAAAGTTGGACATCGTCCTGCGCTGTCTCTACATGTGACAGCAAGAGATTCATCTGGCTCACAAAAACACGTTCTTCCTGTTCTGGCAAGGCATAACCCAGGACCACCTCACGCGCACGTAAATTGCGGATTTCTCCACAAACCATGCTGAAGTCATTGAGGGTCGTCACCTGAAATTCCCCTGTCACCAAATCCATATAGGCTAGCCCATAGTCATTCCCTGAACGGTCCAAAGCAACCAGAAAGTTATTCTCACTATCTGGCTTGGTCGAATCCACCACTGTACCCGGCGTGATCACCTGTACGACTTCACGCTTAACGACCCCCTTGGCTTCTTTGGGATCTTCCATTTGTTCCGCAATCGCTACCTTATACCCCTGTTCGATGAGAACATCAATATACTGCTGGGCCGAGTGGTAGGGAACACCTGCCATAGGAATTGGATTCTCTGCATTTTTATTCCGTGAGGTTAAGGAAATCTCTAAAATTTGAGCTGCATTCACTGCATCTTCATAAAATAATTCGTAAAAATCTCCCATTCGAAACAGCAAAAAGGCATCCGGATAGTCTTTTTTGATATCTAGATACTGCTGCATTCCAGGGGATATTTTTTCTACTGTCATACTTCTTTATTCCTTACTGTTGCATCATTTTCTGACACAATCTCCATAGATGAAAACAGGAGTAGATAGCTCACTATCTTCCTCCTTTTGACATCTTAATGGGGTATTCTCTTTTTCTTTAAGGCCTTGATTATTGCATCATCCCTAAAATTTCATTTTGAATTTCAATGGCCGCATTTTGGTCTCGACAGACAATCAGGAGGGTATTGGCCCCAGCCACTGTTCCCAAAATACGCTCATCTGCCATTTCATCTACACCATTGGCCAAGAGAGCTGCTTCTCCCAGCTCTGTCCGCAAAACCAAAGTGAATTCTGCTCGTGAGACCGATTTGGCATGGCTGGACAACATAATATAAATCTCTGCCACCTCAGGCTCATTCGGCAAAATATAATACAACTGGTCTTTTCGTTTTACCTTGACCAGACCTAGATCGCGTAAATCACGTGAAAGAGTTGTTTGCGTCACGGCAATACCTTTTGCTTCTAATCGATCCTGAATCTCTTTTTGAGTCGACAATTTTTCATTTCGAATCATTTGTTGAATCAAAAGGTGACGTTCTGTCTTTTTCATTGGACCTCCACTTTTGAATAAATATACTTTAAATTATACCAAAAAAATTGAAAATTCGCTCGAAATTGTGTTAAAATAATAGTTAAAAGGACTAAGGAGCTAATATGAATAATAAAGAACTCATTGCTAGTGAATTGGCCAAAGTGATTGACTCTCTTGACCAAGATGCTATTTTAAATTTGCTTGAACAACCAAAATCATCTGATCTTGGTGACATTGCTTTTCCAGCCTTCTCACTTGCAAAAGTGGAACGCAAGGCTCCTCAAGCAATCGCAGCAGATATTGCTGAAAAGATCGACCAAAGCGCCTTCGAAAAAGTCGTTGCAACTGGACCTTACGTGAACTTCTTCTTAGACAAATCTAAGATCTCTGATCAAGTAATCAAATCCGTCATCGAAGCGGGTGCAGACTACGGCCAACAAGACGAAGGACATGGTCAAAACATTACCATCGACCTTTCAAGTCCAAATATTGCAAAACCATTCTCAGTTGGTCACTTGCGCTCAACCGTTATCGGGGATGCTCTTTCAAACATCTTCCGCAAAATGGGCTACAACACGATTAAAATCAACCACTTGGGAGACTGGGGCAAACAGTTCGGTCTCTTGATGGTCGCTTATAAAAAATGGGGTAGCAAGGAAGCTGTCGAAGCCAACCCAATCGATGAATTGCTAAAACTTTACGTTCGTATCAATGCTGAAATTGAAAACGATCCTGAGCTTGATGAAGAAGGACGTCTCTGGTTCAAGAAATTGGAAGATGGAGATCCAGAAGCGACTGAATTGTGGCAATGGTTCCGTGACGAAAGTTTGGTAGAATTCAACCGTATCTACAAACTCCTTGGCGTTGAGTTTGATAGCTTAAACGGGGAAGCTTTCTACAATGACAAGATGGATGAAGCTGTCCAAATCCTTGAAGAAAAAGGCTTGTTGAAAGAGTCTAAGGGAGCTAGCATCGTTGAGCTTGATGATGTCAACCTTCCACCAGCTATGATTAAGAAATCAGACGGTGCCACTCTTTATATCACTCGTGATATCGCAACCGCTATCTACCGTGCACGGACTTACAACTTTGTGAAAAACATCTATGCTGTAGGTCAAGAACAATCCAACCACTTCCGTCAGTTGAAAGCTGTTTTGAAGAAAATGGGATTTGAGTGGAGCGATGATATGATCCACGTTGACTTTGGTTTGGTCACAAAGAACCGCCAAAAATTGTCAACTCGTAAAGGAAATATCATCCTTCTCGAACCAACTCTTCAAGAAGCCATCTCTCGTGCCAAAGCTCAGATCGAAGAAAAGAATCCTGAACTTGAAAACAAAGAAGAAGTGGCACATGCAGTCGGTGTTGGTGCGGTTAAATTCTACGATTTGAAGACAGACCGTCGCAACGGGTATGACTTTGACCTCGAAGCCATGGTATCCTTCGAAGGAGAAACTGGACCTTACGTTCAATACGCTTACGCTCGTATCCAATCAATCCTTCGCAAAGCCAACTTCACACCATCTACAGATGCGACATACAGCTTGAGCGATCCTGAAAGCTGGGAAATCATCAAGCTTCTCCAAGACTTCTCTCGTGTTGTCAAACGTGCCGCTGAAAACTATGATCCATCCTTGATCGCAAAATATGCGATTAACTTGGCTCAAGCCTTCAACAAATACTATGCACACACTCGTATCTTGGATGAAAGCCCAGAACGCGAAAGCCGTCTTGCTCTTAGCTACTCAACTGCAGTAGTCTTAAAAGAAGCCCTTCGCTTACTTGGTGTCGATGCTCCTGAGAAAATGTAATTTCTTATCTAATTGTTGATCAGTAGAATATCTCTTCTGGGAGTGAGAAAGAACTAAATGCATTTAAAATTAGTTCTTTCTCACTCCTTTTCTCATGTCCACACTCGGATTTTCGGAGAGACAACATTTCACACATTAATTTTTATCTGGGAGAACCCTATGAATCAAACGGTATACATTCTGATCCTTATCAGTTTAGTGATCCTCTTTTTATATAACAAATACGAAAAAGAAACACTCCAACGGCTCCTACAAGAACAACTTTTGAAAGACCAAACCTTCAAAAAGAGTATCAAGGAAAAAATCCAAGAGACCGATAACATCAACGATGTCATTCATGCCATCAACAAGGACTATCGATTAGGTCTTTTACTTGCCAAAGAAATTATAGAGAAATTAAAATAAACTGTAAAAAAGAGAGTGGGACAGAAATCGGTCATTCGTTAGAATTCGATTTCGTCGTCCCACCTCCGCACAGTTGAGTAGGGCTGTAAAAGCTGATGAAATCAGCGTAGTAGAGCCCACTCAACCACTGCGTCTTGCTCGACAATCCAAAAACAATTAAGAGGCTAGGACTTTTGTCCCAGCCTCTCTTTATTTTACAGATGATATAAATCTTCTACAATGGCAGCTACTTTTTTAATATCTCCCAACATCCCCCGCATTTCAAAATCGGCTAACATGGGGAAACCAAAGCGTTGGCTGTATTGCTTACCGGTTAAACAATATTGATTGTTAAAATTCCGATTGCCTGATCCAACCACTCCTAAGCACTTGCTGGCATTGTCTCCATAAGCAATAAAATCTGCGACATCTGTCGTCAAAATTTCCACATCGCCATTGTCAACACCATTTCCACCCTCCAAATATGTAGGCAAAAAAGTGATAAAAGGATTGGTCATTTCAAAGAAGGGCTGGCCCTCTTTGACTAGGTCTTTCACATGAACTTTCTCAATTTCAAGTCCGGGATGGGCTCCCAGCAAATAGTCACTTAAGCGGTGGACAAAACTTTCTGTATTCCCACTCAGACTAATATAAACAAAGGATACTTTCATATTTTTTCTCCAACCAAGAAGCTCTCTTATCCTCTAAGAGAGCTTCATTCAAACTTATCTATTATGCCGTAGCTTGAGCTTTTCTCAAACGCAAAGCTTTATACAAAACAATTCCAAAGAAGAGGAGAGCTATAGCCGTCAAGAGTAACAAGGCAAGCGATGAAGAAACTAGATATCGTTGACGAAGGGATGGGTTTGAAAAAGTAGCTAATAGTGAGCGCCCTGCAAAATAATTATAGAAAGAGAAGACTTGACTTAACACAATCTGTCCCATATAAGTATAATGGGCTGTTAACAGATCTTGCTTCATAAAGAGGAAATAGAAAGTTGCAAGTAAGGCGATAATAATCAGAGAAACAAATAAAAAAGCTAGTGGAGACTGATTGACTTGTACTGATTTTTCATAATAAACCATGTAATCTGCCTTGTCTTGAGTTGTCGTTAAAGCAAGTTGGTTCGCAAAATCGTCTGTCAATTCGAAATTCTTTGAAGCTCCAAAGGTAGCGACAGCTGATGTTAGGGTTCCCACTGTGGAGAAAAATAACAGGATATACAAATAGATAGGTTTCTTTTTCATACAAACTCCTTTTCATTTCTTACACACTATTATATCGCGATACAGATAGAAAGGCAAGTACCTCAAAACCATGGAAGTACTTGCCTGATCGCTGATATGTTCAAATGAAATTCATTTGGAAAAGTAATGTGTGCAAAAGATGAAAAAGACATCGCAACTGTATGATTGGAATGATTAGAGATATAACGGAGTCCTATAAACTTTCATTCGAACAGGACTAGTATAGCTGATTTTTCTCTATTTCAGTAGATTATTTCTATTCTGCTTCATTTGGACACTATTTGATCTTTAAAAGCCATTTCCGTTCCTTATCCAAAAACTATTCAGTTCTTTTTCTCAACTATTTGGTCACACTCCATCAAAAAAGTCAGAAGTTTTTGCCCTCTGACTTTCTTTATTTAGATGAATGAAGGAATGGGATATGAATTAATCTTCTTTTTTCTTGCGAGCAAGACCCAATCCAAGCAATCCAGCCATCGCACCTGCAAGAACAGCTGCAGCTGAGCTTTCTGTACCTGTATTTGGAAGCGCAGGTGTTTGTCGTTGCGCAGGTTCTACAGGTTGTTCCGGAACTTCAGGAGTTGGTTTTGTTGGAACCTCTGGAGTTGGAGGAACGATTGGTGTTGGTGGGTTATATGTAGTTGGTGGGGTTGGAATATCTGTTTCTGTTACCACTTTATTCTTATGCCATTTCACTTCAGCTTCCGGTTTCACCGGTTTCGTATTTGGAACGACTTCAGGAGTCGGTGGGGTTGGTTGGGTTGGTGGAGTTGGAGCTGTTGGTTCCTCCACATCGACCGTAATCACAGTATACTTAGGTGCTGTTGGCGGAGTTGGTGATTTAGGTTCTTCTGGTTTTGTTGGCTCTGCAGGAAGGTTTTCAACGGTAATCGTTGGTGGAGTTGGAGCTGTTGGTTCGGTTGGTTTTGTTGGCTCTTTCGGTTCTTCACCTGGCTCTTTCGGAAGACCTACATTTGAGTTGATGGCAAACCAGTAAACCGTTGGCTGACCAGCCGCATTGGCCCCATTGGCCGTAAATACCAAGTGACCATCAGACATCTTCAAGCCTGCTCCACCGTAATAAAGATATTTAGAAGATGGATTATCCCAACCTTCAAGAGTTGAAGATGTTTCCCCGTTAAAGACGGAACCATGTTCAATATATTGGTTATCCTTGAAAGAAGTTACTTCTTTAGTAGCCGCATCATAAGAAACACTTGAGTTTGGAATTGGAATAAATTTATTGTTTCCAACATTTACAGACTCTTGGTGGTCTACTGTTTCAAATTTCTTCTTAGGTGTGAACGTAATTTGACCAGTCGTTGCATCTACTTTGTATGATCCGAGAACGTCATCCTTACCTTCAAAGGTAAATTCTTCCGTTCCAATGGAATGAACACTTCCTGAACCTGAAGCATTCACAGTTAAGGCATCTGTTACTTCTTCCTTCTCAGGAGTTGTACCTGGTGCCCATTTACCGGCTTCAACTTCTACATAACCATAGGTCTGTTGCACAATTTTAAGAGGATTGTCCGCTGAAATGGAAACAGTAGCATCACCAAAATTTGCTCTTCCTGTTTTAACCTTCACTTCATTGTTTTCAATGCTCATTGACGAACCATCTGCATACGGATCCCATGTACCCCGTACAGTGTTGCCATCTTTATCTTTGGCTTCTACTGTAAGGGCACGAGGTTTATCTCCACTATCTACATAGGAAGCACCTGTCCAGTGGTTGAGGGAGTTCAAAGCGACAATGGCATTGCGTTTCGTCAAATCAAATTTTTTGCCATCACCATCATAAAATTCAACATCGACAGCCACTTTAACAGGTTTGTCTTGGTCTGTTGAAGCACCGACTGTAAGGGTTATCGTTGGGTCCGCACTAACTGCAGCAATCCCTTTGCCATCATTTGATGGAAGACTCAAAATCTCATAGCGGTAAATCACACGTTTGATTGGATGCATATCCGTATCTTCACGCATGCTAGACTGATTCAAGTTATCATAGGTCACAACAAATTTGTCGCCTTCCTTCACTTGAATGTATTCAGTCTCATTATTCGCCCAAGGACTAGTTGCTACAATATCTGAAGCTTCCAATTTATTGGAATCATACTGTTGCACATTGCTTGTATTCAAACGAGCTTGAGCATCACGAGTAAGATAAGTGCTGATACCGTCAATGGTGTGAGTTGCCCCACCTTCACGTTGGAAGGTCAAATCTTGAACAGTTGAAACATTTTTAAGGTCAGCATACGCATTGTCTGTCATATATTTGTCGTAAGCTTGTTTTGCGTCCGTATATTGTTTTTTAGCAATTTCGTATTCAGCTAATTTCTTTTGATAAGCAATATAATCATTTTCATACTGTGCTTTTTCAACATTGTACTTTTTAAGATCAGCTTCGTATTGAGCCTTGGCAGCATCTTCTTCTGCCTTCTTCGCTACCAATTGATCATAAGCTTCTTTATCTTTATCGTACTGAGCTTTCTTAGCTTGGTATTCTTGTAAATCTTTGTCGTATTGTGCTTTAGCTACATTATAAACAGCCATTTCCGCATCGTACTTAGCTTTTGCTTCTGCATTGGCCTTATCTGCTGCTGCTTTTTCGGCTACTTTGGCATCATAAGCTGCCTTTTTAGCATTGTACTCTTCTAAAGCTTTATCATAAGCTGCCTTTTGCTGATTGTACTCTGCTACTTTCTTTTGATAATCTGCTTCTGCTTCCGCATTTCTCTTTTCAATCAATGTGATTTCTTGAGATTTTGCTTCATACTCAGCTTTTGCTTTTTTGTAGTTTTCAACGACTGTGTTGATTTCAGCTGTTTGAGCTTTGTTATCTGTTTCTGCTGCTGCGATAGATGGTTGGACTTTTTCAGCTTCTTCTGTAACTGTCACACCTTCTGTAGCTGCATCTGCTTTTGCTTTTTCAAGTTCTGGTGATTCTACATAAGTCGTCGTAACTGTTTTATTTCCTTCTATCACAGTTGTAGATGTCAACTTAGAACTTGTTGCAACAGCTACATCACTTGTTGTTGTCTCTGTAGTGGTTGCTTCAGTTGCAGGCGCTGTTGCCTCATCCGCTTTCACTTCTGCACCGTAGGTATTAACAGTAGCCAATCCAGCGATGGCCAATGATACAACACCGATTGATAACTTACGAATTGAAAATTTCTCCTGCTTCGAAACATGTTCACGATAGCTTTTCATTTTCAAAACTCTCCTTTTTGTTTAAAAAAATCTCACTGTAGAGGCAAAAATATGCTACTACCAGTTAAGAATATTGTAGCATATTCAACCATTTTTAAATATTTGTTGATTTAATTTTTTATTTTACTTTAAATATATAACAACTTGAACTTCCAAACCTTCAGTCCCTTCCCCATCTTTTGGTTGAAAATACATGTAAATATTTTTGAAAAACCCTTTATTTTCAAGGCTTTTCAATCCGATTTTTCTTTTTATAAATTCACCGGAGTGCTTTTCAAGGGGAGGTATTTTTTTATACCAATAGATTAGATTTGAAGAATGAAATAAAAAATTATGTAATATATTCCCCACTGGGTCGAAAAAATTCAAAAAAACAATACTATTTACAGAAGGACCATTCTCTGATTTCCTTCCCCTTTCTGTTTCCAAATCAGAAGGAATAAAAAAGACCAAGGTCTTAAGGACCTCGGTCAGAAAATAATGATTAGTTCAAGTGCCAGATATCTTCATTGTACTGAGCGATGGTACGGTCAGATGAGAAGAATCCTGCTTTGGCAATGTTGACGATGACTTTATCCAACCATGCATCACGGTCTTCGTAGTCAGCCAACATTTGCTCTTTCACTTTGATGTAGTCTTCCAAGTCAAGAAGGGTCATGAACCAGTCTTTGTTAATCAACTCGTTGTACAGACGTTCCAAACGTTCTTGGTTACCAACTGCAAGAACAGCGTCGCTGACGATGAAGTCAACCAATGGTTTGATCGCTTTACGAGCGTAGAATTCGCTTGATTTGTAAGCTGATTTTGCGTAAAGATCGATAACAGTTTCTGAATCTTCACCAAAGATGTAGATGTTTTTGTCTCCAACCAACTCAGCGATTTCCACGTTAGCTCCGTCCATAGTACCAAGCGTCAAAGCTCCGTTCAACATGAATTTCATGTTACCAGTACCTGAAGCTTCTTTAGAAGCCAATGAGATTTGTTCTGAGATATCACATGCTGGGATCAAGAAGCTTGCTGCAGTCACGTTGTAGTTTTCAACCATTACTACTTGTAAGTGTGGAGCTACTGCTGGGTCGTTTGCGATGACTTCTGACAAGCAAAGGATCAAGTGGATGATGTCTTGAGCGATTGTGTAGGCAGGAGCTGCTTTACCACCAAAGAATACTGTGATTGGACGAGCAGGGATGTTACCAGCCTTGATGTCAAGATATTTGTGGATCACATACAAAGCGTTCATTTGTTGACGTTTGTACTCGTGAAGACGTTTGATTTGGATATCAAAGATAGAGTTTGGATTGATTTCTACACCTTGATGGTCTTTCAAGTGACGAGCCAATTTACGTTTGTTGTGGGCTTTGATGTTTTCCAATTTTTCTTTGACAGCAGCTTTATCTTCGTATGAGAGAAGGTCTTCCAACTTAGAAGCATCATGGTGCCAGTCACGTCCAAGGATCTCATCCAAGTAGTGAGACAAGCTTGGGTTAGCATGCATGAGCCAACGACGGAAGGTGATACCGTTTGTTTTGTTGTTGAATTTTTCTGGGTAAAGATCGTAGAAAGCTTTCAACTCAGAGTTCTTCAAAATTTCTGTGTGAAGAGCGGCAACCCCGTTTACACTGTATCCATAGTGAATATCCATGTGAGCCATGTGGACGCGGTCGTTTTCATCAATGATTTGAACTGCTGGATCTTTGTATTCTGCTTTGACACGACGATCCAATTCTTCGATGATTGGTACCAAGTGAGGAACCACTTCTTGCAAGAATTCAAGTGGCCATTTTTCAAGGGCTTCTGCAAGGATGGTGTGGTTAGTGTAAGCAGTCATGCTACGAACGATAGAGATTGCTTCATCAAGTTCGATACCACGTTCAGTCAAGAGACGGATCAACTCAGGAATCACCATTGATGGGTGAGTATCGTTGATTTGGACAACTGCGTAGTCAGCAAGGTCGTGCAAGTTGCTTCCTTTTTCGATGGCTTCATCGATGATCAATTGTGCACCGTTTGAAACCATGAAATATTGTTGGAAGATACGGAGCAATTCCCCTTGTTTGTCACTATCGTCTGGGTAAAGGAAAAGAGTCAAGTTACGAGCGATATCTGTCTTGTCAAATTCGATTCCCTCTTCAATAATAGAGGAATCAACTGAATCCAAGTCAAACAAACGCAAACGGTTCTTAGTATCGATCTTGTAACCAGGTACGTCGATATCATAAAGTGTTGAAGTCAATGTAAAGTGTGCGAATGGCACTTGGTAGCTACGGCTTGAACGAACGAGCCAGCTTTGATCAGTCAACCATGCGTTTGGAATGGTCTCTTGTTGGTTGTTTTTAAGGACTTGTTGGAACAAACCAAAGTGGTAGTTCAATCCGATTCCGTCTCCGTTCAATCCAAGAGTAGAGATAGAGTCGATAAAGCAGGCTGCCAAGCGTCCCAAACCACCATTACCGAGTGATGGTTCCAATTCAACTTCTTCGACTTCGATCAAGTCTTTACCAGCGTCAGCCAATTCTTTTTTGACGTCATCGTAAAGACCCAAGTTGATCAAGTTATTAGATAAGAGTTTACCGATCAAGAACTCAGCTGAGATGTAGTATACTTTTTTCTTACCAGTATTTAATTTCTTTTGAGCACTTGCTTGCTTGGTGTAATTCAGCAAAGCAATGTACAATTCTTCATTTGAACATTCTGCAATTGTTTTTTGATGATGATCAATCACATATTTTTGTAATGATTCCATGTTTTAAAGTCTCCTTTGTTTCAACAATTTTAATAGGGGAAAGATTGCTGAAATCAGCAACCTTTCGAAAACGATTATTTTTCTGCTTTCTTAACTTCTTTTTTCAAGTCTTTATTTTCACGACGATAGATCGTAGTGAAATCAAGCAATTCTTGCTCGACAGCTGGAGTCAATTGATCCGCTGTCATGCGCCATGACCAGTTCCCACCAAGAGTTGATGGGAAGTTCATCCGAGCTGAACCATCCAACTCAAGCAAATCTTGCATCGTCGCAATCGCCATAAAGCTGACAGAAGCAAAGACTGTGCGAAGCATAGCATGTGGTACAGATTCGTACTCTTTCCGGTTGGTGTAACGAGCAAGGTACTCACGAGTTGGATCGTCGATTTCATTGCGGTACCATCCAAGAACTGTGTTGTTATCATGTGTTCCAGTGTACATCACAGAGTTATTTGGTGCCAAGTGAGGGCTGTCGATACTTTCATCGTCCGGATTGAAGGCAAATTGAAGAATCTTCATGCCTGGGAAGCCTGTGCGCTCACGAAGCTCAATGACTTCGTCAGTCATGAATCCAAGGTCTTCTGCGATGATGTTCAAATCACCCAGTTCTTCCTTCACGGCTGCAAAGAGTTTGTAGCCAGGACCTTTGACCCATTTACCTGGTGCTGCTGTATCTGATCCAGCAGGGATTTCCCAGTAAGACTCGAAACCACGGAAGTGGTCGATCCGCACGATGTCGTAGATCTTGAAGCTTTCACGTAAGCGTTCAATCCACCATTGGTAGCCATCTTTGTCCATTGCTTCCCAGTCATAGATTGGGTTGCCCCAAAGCTGACCAGTTGCTGAGAACTCATCTGGTGGGCATCCTGCAATGCAGGTTGCTTTCCCATTTTCATCTGTTTTAAAGAGATGAGGATTTGCCCACATGTCGCTTGAATCTTCCGCTACGTAGATTGGCATATCACCCACGATTTCAATGTGGTGATCATTGGCATAAGCTTTCAAAGCCAACCATTGTTGGAAGAAGAAGAATTGAGTCACACGATGGTAAGTCAATTTATCCGCCAATTCTTCACGATATTCGGCCAACGCTTTTGGCTCACGCGCACGAATAGCCGCATCTGGCCACTCTGTCCATGCTTTCAAATCAAAGTGTTCTTTAATAGCCATGTATTCTGCAAATAGCTCTAACCAAGAAGCATTGGCTTCACAAAATTCTTGGAATTCTTTTTGATCACCTGATTTCAAGAAATTCGCAACTGCTTTTTCAAGCAAGGGACGACGTTGTTCGAATACCTTTGCATAATCCACTTGAGTAGGATCTTGACCAAAGTCCACTCCTTCAAGGTCTGCTTCTGTCAACAAACCTTGCTCGATCAAACGATCGAAATCAATAAAATGAGTGTTCCCAGCAAAAGCTGAGAAAGATTGGTATGGAGAATCTCCATAACTAGTTGTACCAAGCGGCAAGATTTGCCAGTAACGTTGCTTGGTCCGAACGAGGAAATCAACAAAATCATATGCTGATTGACCGAATGATCCGATCCCGTATTGTCCAGGAAGGGAAGAAATGTGCATCAAAACACCACTTTGACGTTTTTTCATGGGTTACCACCTCTTTTTATTTCTTTGAAGCCTGCGATTCGGTGCACGGTATGGGTATCGTTGCAGAGTCGTATCGAGCTCTCAAGCGGCTCTACTCTTTGTTAAAATCGAACAGGCGCAACTCAGTTTACGCAATTTTTGCGAAAACGTTTGCGTACCATGTCATTATAAACTTTTTCCCTATTTTCTGCAAGGGATTTCTTAAAAAACTTTTTATCTTTTTTAAAAAAGCCCCTTATCACTAGTTTAGTATTTATTATTAGCAATGTCAATGAATTAGCGGTTTTTATAGAAGAAAGTTTAGAATTAAAATATTTTTAAAAAATTTTCTCAAAATCACTTGCAAACGTTTTCGCCTTGTGATATACTTAAGTCGTTTTAGGAAAACGTTTGTCTAAAACGGTTTCTAATTATTATCTTTTTTTTATTCTTTAGGAGGAATAAATCATGAAACGTACAATTTTACGTAGTGCTGCTGTACTTGGTACAGTTGGTTTTGCTGGCTTCTTACTTGCTGCTTGTAGCAATAGCTCATCAGGTTCTTCTGAGGCAAGTAAAGAAATCAACGTCTATGTAGACAAAGGCTACAAATCTTATGTTGAAGAAGCTGCAAAAGCTTTTGAAAAAGAAAATGGCGTAAAAGTTAAAATCAAAACTGGTGATGCCCTTGGTGGATTGGATAACCTTTCTCTTGATAACCAATCTAAAAAAGCTCCAGACGTTATGATGGCACCATACGACCGTGTAGGTGGTCTTGGTAACGATGGTCAATTGGCTGAAGTGACTTTGAACAAAGATAGCCACACCGATAAAACAACTGAAGCTCTTGTCACAAACGGTGGTAAAGTCTACGGTGCACCTGCTGTCATCGAAACTTTGGTTCTCTACTATAACAAAGACCTTGTAAGCGAAGCTCCAAAAACATTTGGTGACCTTGACAATCTTGCAAAAGATAGCAAATACGACTTTGCTAGCGAACCTGGTAAAACAACTGCCTTCTTAGCTGACTGGACAAACTTCTACTATGCTTACGGTTTGCTTTCAGGTAATGGTGGTTATGTATTTGGTAAAGATGGTACAGATCCTAAAGATATTGGATTGAACAACCAAGGTTCTATCGACGGTATCGAATATGCGAAAACTTGGTATGCTAAATGGCCAAAAGGTTTGCAAGATACTAAAGGTGCTGCTAACTTCATCCAAACACAATTCCAAGAAGGTAAAACAGCTGCTATCATCGATGGTCCTTGGAAAGCTGCTTCATTGAAAGAAGCTAAAGTAAACTATGGTGTCGCAACTATTCCAACTCTTCCAAACGGAAAACAATATTCTGCCTTTGGTGGTGGTAAAGCTTGGGTTATCCCTGCAGGTGCGAAAAACCTTGATGGCGCTCAAAAATTCATTGACTTCTTGACAAGTACTGACCAACAAAAAGCTTTGTTTGACAAGACAAATGAAGTTCCTGCCAACACCGAAGCTCGTAAATATGCGGTTGGTAAAAACGATGAATTGACAACTGCCGTTGTTGAACAGTTCAAGAACGCTCAACCAATGCCAAACATCTCTGAAATGAGTGCTGTTTGGGATCCAGCTGCTACTATGCTTTTCGATGCTGTAAGTGGTAAAAAATCTGCAAAAGCTGCTGCTGACGATGCAGTGAAATTGATTAAAGAAACCATCGAACAAAAATTCGGTAGCAAATAAGACAGTTTTTTAGGTTTGAGTAAGAGGTTGGAGACAAGGTCCCAACCTCTTATGTTCAATTATCAACCTTCTACTAGATCACTGTCAAACTTGTCTTCTTGCTCTCTGGCAAGGACATTATAAGGAGATTTGAATGACTACAGAACAAAACCCTAAAAAGGCTATGTGGCTCTCTTTGATCCCGGGTCTTGGGCAAATTTATAACAAACAAAAAGCTAAAGGCTATATTTTTCTTGCAGTGACTGCTCTCTTTCTCGTTTACTTCATTGGAATTGGAGCTGGAGAATTATCGAAGTTAGTCACACTTGGAACCGTTCGTGGACAAGATAATTCCCTCTTTATCTTGATTCGTGGGGCCTTCCACTTGATCATCACTGTTGTTTACTTCCTATTTTACGCCTTAAATATTAAGGACGCTGGAACAGTTGCTAAACGCATCAACAACGGGATTACAGTTCCAAAAACCTTGAAAGATATGGTTCATGCGATCTATGAAAATGGCTTCCCTTATCTTTTGATTATCCCTTCTTATATCGCTATGACCTTTGCGATTATCTTCCCAGTTTTGGTTACTTTGATGATCGCCTTTACCAACTATGACTTCAAACATACCGCACCAACAACTTTGTTGGATTGGATCGGGTTCCAAAACTTCACTAACATGTGGACCTTGAGTACCTTCCGTTCAGCCTTTACATCTGTTCTTGGCTGGACCTTGATTTGGGCTCTCGCAGCATCAACTCTTCAAATCGTACTCGGTATTTTGACAGCCATTGTGGCAAACCAACCATTCGTAAAAGGAAAACGAATCTTTGGGGTTATCTTCTTGCTTCCTTGGGCTGTTCCAGCCTTCATCACTATCCTTACATTCTCAAATATGTTTAACGATAGTGTCGGTGCCATCAACGCCCAAGTTATCCCATTGTTTGCCAAGATCTTCCCATTCTTAGATGGTGTCTTGATTCCTTGGAAGACAGATCCTACTTGGACAAAAATTGCTTTGATTATGATGCAAGGTTGGCTCGGTTTCCCTTATATCTATGTCTTGACTTTAGGGATTCTTCAATCAATTCCAAACGATCTTTACGAAGCTGCTTATATTGACGGTGCCAACGGTTGGCAAAAATTCCGCAACATTACTTTCCCAATGATCCTTGCGGTTGCAGCACCAACCTTGATCAGTCAATACACCTTCAACTTCAACAACTTCTCCATCATTTACTTGTTTAACGATGGGGGACCTGGTTCTGTCGGAGGAAATGCTGGTTCTACAGATATCTTGATTTCTTGGATCTATAAGTTGACAACTAATACCTCTCCTCAATATTCAATGGCCGCAGCGGTAACCTTGATTATCTCTGTGATCGTGATCTCAATCTCAATGATTGCCTTCAAGAAACTACATGCATTTGATATGGAGGATGTATAAAATGAAAAATTCAGTTCAATTTAAACGCCGCCTCAATCATTTCTTGACTTACCTGTACATGGTGGTTCTTTCAATCATCATTATCTACCCGCTGTTGATTACGATCTTATCAGCCTTCAAGTCAGGGAACGTCAGTGCCTTTACACTTGACTTTAGTGGCAATCTTAGTTTTGATAACTTCTCAAAACTCTTCTCTGAAACTCCTTATGGCACTTGGTATATGAATACCTTGATCATCGCGATTATTACGATGGTGGTACAAACCAGCATCGTCACCTTCGCAGGTTATGCCTACAGTCGTTACAACTTCTTAGCGCGTAAGCAAAGTTTGGTCTTCTTCTTGATCATCCAAATGGTCCCAACCATGGCAGCCCTCACAGCCTTCTTCGTTATGGCTTTGATGCTGAATGCCTTGAACCAACCTTGGTTCTTGATCTTCCTTTATGTTGGTGGTGGTATTCCAATGAATGCTTGGTTGATGAAGGGGTACTTCGATACCGTTCCAATCTCACTTGATGAATCTGCGAAATTGGATGGTGCAGGTCACTTCCGTCGCTTCTGGCAAATCGTCCTTCCACTTGTTCGTCCAATGATCGCCGTTCAAGCACTTTGGGCTTTCATGGGACCTTTCGGAGACTATATCTTGTCTAAATTCTTGCTTCGTGATGAAGTAAACTATACTGTAGCCGTTGGTCTTCAAACCTTTATCAGCGACCAAAAAGATCAAAAAATCGCCTTCTTTGCAGCCGGTGCCATTTTGATCGCGGTTCCAATCTGTATCCTATTCTTCTTCCTACAAAAGAACTTTGTTTCAGGCTTGACAGCTGGTGGGGATAAAGGATAAAATAGAACCTTATTTCAAACACATTTTATTTTTAAGTTAAGGGTAGTATGGTGGATGCTTTACTACCCTTCGTTAAGAATAAAATCAATCAAAGAGACTCCTCTTTGCATCTCTGATTCTCTTATGTTTAGAAAGGTCATCTCATGCCCTATCCTTTTAATTATTTCGCAAGTATCTTCAATTTCCGCTCTTCTTTTGCAAACCGCAAAAAGCTGAGTTGGTTCCAAATGATTTTTACTTCTTTCTTTCTGATTTCTGTCACACTATTACCAGTGGCTCTTCAAAATGCTCAACTCAAGACCTATCCCTTAACAACTTTTGTTAGTGATGTGTTTGATCCCTTATCAAATGACGTCATGAAAGATATCCAAGAACACGTCGTGATCAAAGACCAAGAGCTCACCTATACAGGAACTAGCCCTGTACACAAGACTTCAAAAGGACAGGTTGTCTTGGGCCAAGAAGCAAAGGCGAGTAAAGGCAAGGAGTTAACCCTCCATTTTGGTCGCAAACAGTTGACCATCTCAAAAGAAAATAAAGAACTCGCTACCGTCTCATACCAGGCTATCAATCAAGAGAGCCTCCGGGATAAAAAAAGCTTCACTCAAGCTATCTCTAGCGATTGGTTCCGTGAAAACCGACTTCCTGTCAGTCTCTTTCTCGTGATTTTCTCTGGCTTCTTATCGACAGTCAATTATTTGATTCTCATCGTAGGGGCATCTTTCTTCCTCTACTTGACACGAAAATCTCGACTCTTTTCACTACAAACTTTCAAGGAATGTTTCAATTGTATTCTGAATTGCTTGGGACTCCCTATTTTACTAAGTGTCCTCATCAGTTTACTATTCCATCAAGTATTTACTACGACGATCATGATCCAAAATGTCTTATTTGTACTCTATCTTGCTATGGTGTTTTATAAGACCCACTTCCGTGATCCAGACTATCACCGATAGGAGGTTTTCTCATGCGTGTTACCATCAAAGATGTGGCGAAACTCGCTGGCGTCGCGCCTTCAACTGTCACGCGCGTCATCCAAAATAAATCCACGATTAGTGATGAAACAAAAAAACGAGTCCGCAAGGCCATGGTCGAGTTGGATTACCATCCCAATCTTAATGCTCGCAGCCTTGTCAGCCAATCTAGTCAAGTCATTGCTTTGGTTCTTCCAATCGATAGTGACGTTTTCTACCAGAATCCTTTCTTCCCAACTGTTTTAAGAGGAATTACCCAGATCGCGTCAGACAATGATTATGCCATCCAAATCTGTACGGGGCAAAATGAAGAACGGCGGCTCGACAACCTCAAACAACTCATCTACGGAAATCGTGTAGATGGTTTGATTTTCCTTTATTCCAACCCGAATGATCCCCTCGTTGAATTTGCGATCAAAGACAAGTTCCCCTTCCTCATCCTTGGAAAGGCGGTCTCTCCTTTTGTTTCGCTAGTCGATAATGACAATATCAAGGCCGCATTTGATGCGACAGATTATTTTATTCAACAAAACTACCGAAAAATTGCTTTTATCGGGGGAAACAAAGAGCTGTTTGTGTCTCAAGACCGCTACGAAGGTTATAAAGAAGCCCTCCAAAAAGCAGGGATTCCTCTCGATGAAAAACTCGTTCATTTTTCATTTGGGTTTATGTTAGAAGATAATTCTTATCAAATGATGGAGAGTCTACCGTTAACAGAACTAGATGCGATTATGACGACCGATATTCTCGTAGCTGAAGGGGTGCGCCAATACCTATTAGAAAACCAGCTGACAATCCCGATTATTTCCTTTGATTCGATCAAGCCACGACTCGATATTGAAGCCTATATTGACATCAATGCGGTGGAACTCGGGCGTGAATCTGTCCGGACCATCCTTCAAATCATCAAAGATCACAAAGAAGGAAAAACTGTTTGCTACCGTCAATTGATTGACCATACCATTACGAAACTTTAGGAGTCTTTATGTCTACATTTACTGCTTATTTAGATGACCAAGACCTCATTCGTATCCAAAAGGGAGAGGAGCATATCCTTCCTTTTTATTTAAAAACGAACCAAGGTCATCTTGCCTTAATCCCTGTCAAAACGTCAAGTGCAGCGACTGACACAGGAGACTATTTCTTAAGCCCTATTCCACTTGAACTCGGAGAAGAGTACACCATCTACGATGCTACTGGAAATTCTTCTATACTCCACTATCGAAACATCGTTCGCAAACCCATTTTCGATCAAATCTTCACCTATACTGGAGAGGATTTAGGAAGTTTTTACACACCAAATCAGACGCAATTTAAATTCTGGGCACCCATTTCGCAAGATGTGACCCTTCATATCGAAGATCAGGTCTATCCGATGAATCGTACAGAAAACGGTGTCTGGGAACTTTTGCTTAAAGGGGACTGGGAAGGAGCTGCCTACCACTATGAGTTCCGTGTCAATGGCCTAGAACGTCGGATCCACGATCCCTATGCTCTATCCTCTTTAGCAAACTCTGGAGATAGCTTAGTCGTCGACCGCAAGAAGATCACACGTCCTATCACACGTGCTGCTCGTCAACTCGACCCGACAGAAGCGCTCATCTATGAGATGAGCGTTCGGGACTTCTCCGTCCAAAAAGAGGCCGACTTTAAACACCCTGGTAAGTTTAAAGGGTTGACAGAATCGCCTCAACTCAATGGTCAGATCCTTGGATTTGATTATCTTCAAAAACTTGGCATTACCCATGTACAGTTACTTCCAGTTTACGATTTCGGTAGTGTCGATGAAGAGGATCAATGGAAAGCCTACAACTGGGGCTATGATCCTGTTCAATACAATGTTCCAGAAGGAAGCTATGCGAGTGACCCTAACGATCCTTATGCGCGAATCCTAGAGCTCCAAGACACCATTGACACCTATCATCAAGCCAATCTGAGCGTCATCATGGATGTAGTCTACAATCACGTCTACCAGGCAGATGAGTACGCTTTTGAACAAATCGTTCCTGGCTATTTCTACCGCTATAATGCAGAGGGAGAGCGGACCAATGGAACCTTCTGTGGGAATGATGTCGCAAGTGAACGCTCCATGGTAAGACACTATATCAAGCAATCCCTCAAGCAATGGGTTTCCCTCTACGGCTTTGATGGTTTTCGCTTTGACTTGATGGGAATCTTAGACATTCAAACCATGACAGAGATTGCAGAGGAGCTCCGTGAAATCTATCCTAACGTCTATCTCTACGGCGAAGGGTGGAAGATGGATACAGGTCTCTCTGAAGACCAGCTCGCTCACCAGTACAACTCAAAACGATTACCAGATTTTGGCTTTTTCAGTGATAATTTCCGGGATACGGTCAAGAGAACACTCTTAGCCGGTCACCGTTGTGATAGTCAATATCCAGCCAATGATTTTTCTAATATCCTAACAGCAAATGTCGGGAAAGTAGGACCTGCTCATTTCATCCAACCTCAACAAGCCATTCAGTACGTCGAATGCCACGACAATGCAACTATTTTTGATTATTTCCAACTTGAAAAAGAAGAGATTCGTCTAGAGGAGCAAAAAGCTCTCTCACGCCTCGCTCTTCATTTGGTATTATTATCCCAAGGTGTACCTTTTATCCATGCTGGTCAAGAACGTTACCGCACAAAAGAGCTCGAAGAAAACACCTATAACTTGCCAGATAGTCTCAACCAATTGGACTGGACATCCCTTTCAAAATGCCAAGAAGAACTTGCTTTTCTTAAAGAATTGATTGCTTACCGGAAATCGCAACCTCTCCTTCGTTTGAAAAAAGGACAAGAGATTCGAGATTACTGTGACGTCAAATGGTTGTCTGATCATCATTTTATCTACACGATTGAAAAAAATCGTGAAAAAATAACGATTCTCGTTAATATCGGTGATCAGGACATGACCTATCAACATCCGAGCGATAGTCAACTGCTATTTGCCTATCCTCATGCAAATCTCCAAACGCCTATTCCTAAAGGAAAGGAACTTTCTATTTCCGCTCATAGTTGGCTCCTTCTCCGAGAAGCTGAATAAACAAAATAAGGTCACCACAATGTGGGACCTTATTTTTATTCTTCTGTTTCCACAAAGCGTCCAATGATATGAACGTTTTCTGAAATGGTGATAAAAGCCTGAGGATCAGCTTTTTTCATAATATATTTGAATTCATTAAACTCTGCACGCGTAATAACTGTCAGCAGAACTGCTTTTTCTTGATGGTTATAGGTTCCTTCTGCATTGTGGATAATGGTCGCTCCACGATGCAATTTTTTATGAATCTTTTCAATAATAGCATCCGGCTGGCTCGTTACAATCATGGCCTGCATCCGTTTTTGCTTGGTAAAGACAGCATCCGTTACTCGACTCGATACAAAGATGGTAATCATAGAGTAAAGGGCATACTTCCAACCAAAAGTCAGACCAGCGATCAACATAATGGTCCCATTGACCAAAAAGGAGATGCTGCCGACATTCTTTCCTGTCCGTTTTCGAATCGTCAAACTGACAATATCCGTTCCTCCACTAGAAATGTTATTCCGAAGGGCAAAACCAATTCCTGTCCCCATGACAACTCCACCAAACAGGGCATTCATAATCGGATCGTTGGTCAAAGTAACCACTGGCACAAACTGAATAAAGAGGGAACTCATCGAAACCGTAATAAAGGTAAAGATGGTAAATTTATGTCCAATGTGGTACCAAGCCACAATCATTAGAGGAATATTAATAGCATAAAAGGTCAAGGAAACGGGAATCGTAAAACCTATAAAGCGATGACTCAGAACAGATAAAATCTGAGCTAGCCCTGTTGCACCACTGGAATAAACATGTCCTGGTTGAAAGAAGAAGTTGACGGCAATCGCTGATAGAAAACCATACAGCAAGGAAGCTGACACTTTTTCATCGTATTTCTCACGAGAGATGCTCTTCAGCACGCGCAATAATTTAATATTATAAGCTAGTCGCCGCACATGATAGCGAAATAGCTTATGAAAGCGAGTTTTTTTCATTTTCAATCCATCGATTAGAAGAAAAGGAAAATCTTAGAGCAACTGATTCCTAGACTTTCCTTTTTCTATCTTGTCCTATTCTTGCTCTGCTACTTCTACTTGAAGATTTAACTCATCCAATTGTTTTTCAGAAACGACAGAAGGAGCTTGCGTCATTGGATCTGTCGCCTTGTTATTCTTAGGAAAGGCAATGACTTCCCGAATATTGTCTTCACCTGCAAGAAGCATCACAAAGCGGTCCAACCCAATCGCCAATCCTCCATGTGGTGGGAAACCATAATCCATTGCTTCCAACAAGAACCCAAATTGTTCATTAGCAGCCTCTTTTGTAAATCCAAGCGCCTTAAACATCCGTTCTTGTAAATCTTTATGATTAATCCGCAGGCTTCCTCCACCCAATTCATACCCGTTTAAGACGATGTCATAGGCAATTGCTCGAACTTTTGAAAGATCGCCTTCCAATTCATGCTCTGTTTCAGCTTGTGGGAGTGTAAACGGATGGTGAGCAGACATATAACGACCTTCTTCTTCAGACCATTCAAACATTGGCCAATCCACTACCCAAAGGAAGTTGTATTGATTGTTGTCAATCAAGTCAAGCTCTTTCGCAAGACGAACACGCAAAGCACCAAGCGTTGCATTGGCTACTTCAAGAGTATCTGCTACAAAGAGAACTAGATCCTTGTCTTCTAACTGTAAAGCAGCTGTCAAGTCACTTGTCAATTCTGTCAAGAACTTCGCAACAGGACCGTTCAAGGCTCCTTCAGCATATTTCACCCAAGCAAGACCTTTCGCACCGTATTGCTTCGCAACTTCTGTCAATTTATCGATGTCTTTACGAGAGTAATGATCCGCTGCACCTTTGACAACGATCGCCTTAACTGCTGGAGCTTCTGAAAAGACTTTGAAGTCTACACCCTTGACAAGCTCTGTCAAGTCTTGAAGCAACATTTCAAAACGTGTATCTGGTTTATCTGAACCATACAAGGCCATGGCATCATCATAATTCATCCGTGGGAATGGGAGTGTTACCTCAATTCCCTTGGTTTCTTTCATGACACGTGCAATCAAGCCTTCTGTGATATCTTGGATTTCTTGATCACTCAAGAAAGAGGTTTCCAAGTCGACCTGTGTAAACTCAGGTTGACGGTCTCCCCGTAAATCTTCATCCCGGAAACACTTTACGATTTGATAATAGCGGTCAAATCCAGCATTCATCAACAATTGTTTTGTAATCTGAGGACTTTGTGGAAGGGCATAGAAATGGCCTTTATTGACACGGGAAGGAACCAAGTAGTCACGTGCTCCTTCTGGAGTTGACTTAGAAAGGAAGGGTGTTTCCACATCAATAAACTCTAATTCATCTAAATAATTGCGGATTGAATGAGTTACTTTTGCACGGAGTTTGAGGTTTTCCAACATTTCAGGACGACGAAGGTCTAAGTAGCGGTAACGAAGACGAGTATCATCATTGGCTTCGATTCCGTCCTTGATTTCAAATGGCGTTGTTTTGGCAGTATTAAGAACCGTAATAGCCTCTACCTTAAGTTCTACTGCTCCAGTTGGCAAGTTCGGATTCGCTTGTTCACGAGCTTCCACAAGACCTGTCACTTCTACAACATATTCACTGCGGATGCTTTCAGCTGTGGCCATCACTTCTGCACTAACTGTTTCTGGATTGATCACCAATTGCATGATTCCTTCGCGGTCGCGTAAATCAATAAAGATCAAACCACCCAAATCACGACGACGGCTAACCCATCCTTTCAAGGTGATATGAGTTCCAATGTGTTCTTCACGAACACGTCCAGCAAACATTGAACGTTTCATTTCTAATTAATCTCCAAACTAATATTCTTCTTTCTATTTTACCATAAAGACCAGCAGAAAGTGGCCTTTAGCTCAACTTTTTCAGTTACCAACTTCTTTAGTTATCGTGGCCAACTTCTTCCTTCTTTTTGGGATCATCGTAGAGAGTGGGGGCTATCCCCTTCATTAAAGTCGCTGTCCCAAATCTCAAGACAGCTGCTGCTAGTCCAAAAATAGGGGATAAGTAACGGAAAAAGAAATCCCCCCTAAGTGCGTAGGTCATGCCACCCACAATAAAAAAGATAACAATCCCCTGAACAATTGCGTAAAACCAAATTTTTTTCACACTATTTCTCCTTTTCACATGCTAGCTGACTTATCCACTGTTTTTCATCACTTATCCACAAAAATGTGGATAACTTTTACCTATTTTCCCCTTAAAAGAGGAAGATTCATCAGCATCAGGACTTGTTTTCATCCATTTACAAGCAAGTTTTCCACAGCCTGTGGATAACTTGCTTGCTTACTTGTGACTTTCCGTCCCTTTCCTCACAAATCAAGGAGCCAGGATTCGATCCTGCCCCCTTTGATCAAGCATTATTTAAATTCGTCTGGTGTTCCTTTATATTGGGCCCAATCTTTACTGAAGAAGCGATCATTTAGATGGTAAGTTGGTGCTTTTTCAGCCTTTGTGACAAAGGGATTGACCGCTTTATCAAAGGCTAGCCAACCATTCCATCCCATATGAATCGTGTCTTCCATAAAGTAGGGCTGATCACCATCTTTAGAAAAGTCTGCAATATTAGTGAAACCTTGACTTTCTAATTGGTAACGAATCTTTTGAACAGCCTGTTCATACTTTTCTTGGCTCAAGCCTGTGTATTTCATCCATTTGGCATTGACTGGAGGAATCACAAAGATGACATTGGTCCGAGATTTAGCAAACTGGTCTAGAACCAACTGCAAGTCATTGTACTCTGGAGATTGAACATAGGATTCGTTCTTTTGGAAACCTTTTAGTTTCTTCAACTTCATTTTTAAACGAGTATTGTAAAAATGATTGCTGATTCCAAGGTCGTTGTTATTGGTTTTGACTTTTGCTTCAGCCGTTGCAATTTCCTCCAATTTCTCATATGAGAATTGATCTGGCAAATCTTGTAGACGTTTTTTGACCTTCTTATCGTAATTCCCGTTTGTACGAGTAGCGAGATTGCTAAATAAGGCATCTTCGCGCTGAACAAGATGGGAAACAAGCTGGTTCAAAGACTGATCAAATCTTGAAATTTTCTTTCCTTGAGAAATGTTCGTCACAACACTTTGAAAGGCGACATTTGGATACTGTTGCAACAGGCGTTTCGCGGCATACTGGGATGCAGCATCCTGTTGGTGATTGGCAATAAAGCTATTCAACTGATCGCTATTAAAGAATTGTTGAAAGGCAGAGGAATCATAGCCCTTCTTGGTAAACCATTGCGGAGAAACCACATAAACAGCTGTATTGTCCTTAAGTTCTGGCAAAATCTGTTGCATTCCAAAATACTGGTTCAAAGAAGCCGCACCACGTTCTCCTAAAAAGTAGGGTCTGTAATTACGGTCATATTTTTCAGCCAAAACTGCTGGATGCACCACATCAAAACGCAACCATTCACTTGAGCCGAAATAAGGAACAAATCGATGCTGTGGATCAGAAAGTGCTTCTTGCTTCTTTGTACGACTCTTGAAGCCTTCTGCATTCAGACTAACCGCAGCTTTTTTCTCTTCAGTATAGTTGTGCTTATGATTGATTGGATAAAAGAATAATAAAGCTGCTACCATGAGGAGCGCGCAAAATACGGGCCCTAAAATCAGCCATAAACGCTTAAGCATTCTGAAGCTCCGTTACACCTTCTACGATCTTGTTAGCAGTATTCCAATCATCGCGTCCAAATTCAGATACAGGAACACGGATGCCAAAGCGATTTTCCAATTCCACGATCAATTCAACTGTTCCCATACTATCAAGAACACCCGCATCAAAGAGATCCTCATCCATCATGTCTGAGACATCTTCCATAAACAATTCGTCAATAATTTCAATTACTTGTGATTTTACATCCATTTTTCTATTCTCCTTTTATTTCAATTTTGGAAACCATTGTTGATCCAAGAATCCTGAGAAAATCAGGAAGGACAGCATCACTGTGTTAAAGGTGATAAAGATCCCTAAAGCTTTGGTCCAACGATTGTCCGGTATCGGATCCAATCCTTTTGCTTTTCTTTCTTTATTAATAGATTTTTTCTTTCGAATCCAGGCATCATTGATAACCATTCCAAGCCCATGGAAGAGCCCATAAGCGATATAGTACCAGGTCACTCCATGCCAGAAGCCCATGACCAACATATTAATAATGTAGGCAACATTTGAGGTCGTGATCCGGCTCTTGAACACTTTATTGCGCATCAATACCATCACGAGACGCATAAAGACGAAATCACGGAACCAGAAAGATAAACTCATATGCCAACGATTCCAGAATTCCTTTAAATCACGTGATTTAAAAGGACGGTCAAAGTTGATGGGACTTTTAATTCCCATCAAGTTGGAAGCCGCAAGCGCAAACATGGAATAGCCTGCAAAGTCAAAGAAAAGGTCAAAGCCATAAACATACATGACTCCCAGCGTTCCGATGTTGAAGAATCCACCTTGAGACAAGGCATAGGTCTGCACATGACCTAACAATAAGTGGCCAAAAATATGAGCTAGGATAAATTTATAAAGGAAGCCATACATGATGTACTTAACAGCTTGCTCCAACATATCCAATAATTCTTCGCGCTCAGGAATGGCTTTATAATCCTCATTAAAACGCTTGAAACGATCAATCGGCCCACTTGAGAAGGTCGGCATAAAGAGCATAAAACGTAAGAATTCCCAGAGCGTGAATTCTTTCAAGACACCATCTCGCATTTCGATGATCATTCCGACAGCCCGGAAGGTCAAATAAGAAATCCCTAAAAATCCAAACAAGGATTGGTGTCCATTCTTGATCGCTGGCTCTACCTTAACAAAAATCAAGGGCAAGACAGACAAGAAGGAATGAAGATAGAAAATCCACTTATTGTCCGCTTTCTGACGATAAAATTTGTAGGAATACACAATCAAGATTTGCCAGACTACGTAAAAGAGTAAGGCATAAATTTGCTTGAGATTCGAACCTGTCAGCATCAAAATGATAAAGATCAGACTCACAAGTCCTTCATATACCGGAAACCGCTTTTTGAAAAAGAGACCCACAAAGATCGGCAAAAAAGCTAGAATGAGGTAGATAAAATAGATCGGTGTTCCATAGTGTTCTAAATGAGGGAGCTGTTTCAAAAACTCGATCATCGGTTGTTAACCTCGCTAATCAACCCTTTGATGTCGATTTTCCCGTTTGGTGTTAATGGCAGGCTGTCACGATAGAGGAATTTTGAAGGCATCATATAAGACATCATAATGTGTTCCAAATCTTCCTTAATGGCTTTCGTGATATCAATCTCGCGCTCAAATTGTTCTTTGATACCCTCTTTTAAGATGACATAGGCTAAGAGATTTTGAACCTTGTGATCTTTATTATAGCGCGGAACTGCGACTGCTGAGTCAATATACTTCGATTTGTTCAAGTTTTGAGAGACATCCTCTAGCTCGATACGGTAACCGTTAAACTTGATTTGGAAGTCCATCCGTCCACCATAGAGAAGAAGGCCTTCGTCCGTCATGGTTCCGACATCTCCTGTATGGTAGGCTGGAAGTCCTTCAAATTCGAAGAAGGCTTCTGCTGTTTTCTCTGGATTATTCATATAACCTTTTGAAACGGCTGGACCAGATACGATAATTTCCCCTTGCTCACCATTTGGCAATTTATTTCCTGCCTCATCAATAATGAAGGTTGGAGAATCTTCTTTTGTATAACCGATTGGCAGACGTTTCAAGGTAGCTAACATCTCATCTGTTACGGCTACAGCTGAAAGAGCTACAGTAGCTTCAGTTGGGCCATAAGCATTGATGATGCGCGCATTTGGGAAACGCTCGCGCAATTTCTGAGCGGTTTTCACAGTCAACTCTTCCCCATCAAAGTAGAAATGGGTGATCCCTGGCATCTTTTCAGCATTGAAATCTTCAGATAACATGGCCATATCTGCAAAAGATGGTGTCGAAGTCCAGATAGCAATCGGAAGAGAAAAGATCGTCGCAAAGAGTTGTTTGAAGTCTTGAGTAATGGCTGATGGAAGTGCAAAAAGCGTTCCCCCAAGAGCTAAGGTCGGTGCCCAATACATGACAGACAAATCAAAGGAATAGGGCGGTTGTGCCAACATTTGCGGACGCTCTGGCGTTGCAAATTCCTTGTCCGTAATCATCCAGTTGGTAAAGCTGAGCAAGTTATCGTGCGAAATTTGCACCCCTTTTGGTTTCCCAGTTGTCCCTGAGGTAAAGATGATATAGTAGTTATCATCCCCTCTGACCGGATGTTGCAAGTCATACGCATTCTGAGCCGCATAAGCTTCACGCACTTGCTCCAAGGACATGATTGGAGCAGCTGGGTTTTCCAATGGAAATTCATTGATAGCAATAATCAAGCTTGGCTCTGCTACTTCAACAATGGCAGACACGCGCTCCAAGGCAGAGTGGCTATCAATTGGGATATAAGCATGGCCAGATTTGGTCAAAGCCACAAAGGTTGCTAACATTTCATATTCTTGGCCACCAAAGACAACAACAGGTGACTTTTCAGGAAGTCCCATTTGGTCAATATGGGCAGCCAAGCTATCTGAATCAGCCTTCAATTGGCCATAGGTATGCTCCTCACCAAGGACATTGTAGACCGGATAGTCTGGTTGTAGTTGCGCATAACGTTCAATTGTCTCGATCATATCGTGAATAGGTTGGTTTGACACGGGTAGGATTCTCCTTTTCTAAAATTCGTTGTAGATAAAGCCACCCTGACCTTGACCAAGGTAACTAAAGAAATAAAGTAGGGCTAGGAAAATGGCAAAATACAAGACCGTCTGCCCGATAAATTTATAAAGTGTTTGATGTTTCATAAGTTTCACTCTTCATTTTGATTATTACTCTCTATTTTACCATTTTTTATACCAAGTAAGCAATTTTAAACATAGTGAGAACCCTCTGGAAAACGTTATCATTTCAGACATTTATCCCTTCTAACCAAAGAATTTTTCTTCTTTACATTTTCTGATGAGAATTCTTTTTATTTTATGTTGCTCTGACGAATCAACTCCAGACACTTGTCCAGATCCACATCTCTCTCGAAATGGCTAGGTGTCCAAGGAATCTCTATATCGGGTAGAACACCCTGATCCGTCATTCCTTTCCCTTGATCCAGGCTTAGACAGCGAGAGGTAGGAAACATCAATCGATAATCACCATAATCAACGGTACAACAATTGGAATAGTCTAAAATTCCGAGCGTTGGTCTACCTACCACCGTTACCTTCTTAAACTGCTTCATCATCTGGACGAAGTTATCTCCAGAAGAAACGCAGTAGATATCTGACAAGATAAAGATCTGTTCAGGATAGTGGCCTCCTCTAACCTCTGGGAAGAATTCCTCGCTTTCTTGCTGATACGGTATATAGCCTTTTCCCCGATGGCGGAGTAACTCCTCTTTCATCTCTTCCAGCAGTTTAACTGTTTCAGGACTAATTTCTTCCTGTTGCATCCAGTCCTCAAAGTCTTTCAAGCGCAGGTCAACATTGCGCTCCGTATAGAGAATTTCCATGCCATCATCGTCCCAGTCAAGCGAATCATAGCCCTGATCCTTCTCTAAGGCTAGATGTAATAGAGGGATATATAAAGAGTCTGTCCCTCCGCCGTTCTGTCGGACATCAATGATAAGAAACTTGACTTCCGTCATCATCGGTAAACACTCTTGATATACCCGACTAATGGCTCCTTCATCCATAAAGTTATCCAGACGAAGATAAAGAATCTCATCGTCTAATCTTTTCCAAAAAATCTGATCTTGGATCGGTTCTCGACTAGGGACTACTTTAATGGTCTTTTCTATCCCTTCTCGAAGTAGGGTGACCTTTGTGGACTGAGAGACCAAATCTCCCCATTCTCTATAGTGTCTTTCGGGAGTCTTACTGATAAAATAGTCCTTATGAAGAGACGCTACTTGCTCCACGTCTCTTCCATCCAGACCCAAGATCTGATCTCCTACTTGAAGACCCGTATCTTCATTAGCTTCCTCAACATAAAGTTTCTGTTCATTTATTCTCAAGAGGAACCCTTTTTGAATAGCTTTTGTATCTCGAAAGGAAACATGCCCGATCACCCCAAAACTAGCTAGGTAGGTCTTAACTTGATAGAGAAAGGCATCATCCGTCATATCATCTGTCATTTTTCCTCGAAAGCGATCGGGGTCGCATCCTTTTCGATCCTTGATGGTAGATGAATCATGGCTCATAATCGAGATGACATCTTCAAAAATAGCAGTCTTTTTCATAAAGGATTCCTTCAATTTTTTAGAAATAGTATACCACTTTTTCTTAAAAAGTTCTTAAAATCCTAAAAAACTATCCTAAAGTAGGATAGTAGTTATAAATTCTTTCTTTTCTTGGCTTTCTTTGTCAGAGCAACATCACAATTTTCAATCTTGTTAATCAATAGATTAGCAAGGGCAAAATCATCGATGTTCGATTTCATATTCACCTCATAGTTCAAGGTCAGTTGTTCTCCAGCTTGGGCCGTTGTGACAGAAATAAAGTCAACTTCTGAACAACTTTGGTCTAACAACTGACTGATTTGTTCTGCAACAGCATCTTGTTTTGAGACTGTAATGGTCAAATGACGGCGCCGTTGATGGTCTGCCTTACTCTGTTTGTTCTCTAATACAAGCCACACCCCTAGTAAAGAAAGGGTTGATAAAATGACCAATAAAAGATAGCCCGAACCTGCCGCTAGTCCTATAATCATGGCTAGAAAAATCGCAATCAACTCTCTCGAACCACTCGTAGCTGACCGGAAACGAATCAAACTAAAGGTCCCTGCCACTGCAATCGAGGTTCCCAAACTTCCATTGACCAAAAAGATCACTAAGGTCATCATACAAGGGAGCAAGGTCAAACTAATGACAAACTCTCGAGTGTACAGTGTTCGGTATTTATAGGTCCAAGATAGGGCCATCCCTAGAAAGAGGCTGACCAAAAGAGCCAACAGTAAGCGCAAGGGATCCACTGTTGCTGTGGCATTATTAAAAATAGAATCAAATAGATTAGACATAGGCAGCACCTACCGTTTCTTCCACTGGTCTTGGGGCATAATCCAATCCTTGTGATTTATGATAAGCACAGCTATATTTTGAAAATTTCTGCTTGACCAAACCATACTTCTCTAAAATATCCTTTAACCATTGAGATTCTTGTCCGGGAGCCTTAATTTCCATGATTACGAAATCATCCTCTAACAAAGGTTCTCCTTTCTTCCCATGAAAAAGACTAACAGCTTGATCACGAAAGACTAAGTTTTGATCGATTGTCACGCGAATTTTCTGATAAGGATAACCCTTAATGGATTTCTTTTCTTTGAGAGACAAGCGATCATAGTAAATGAACATTCGTGGTTCCAATCGATGCCCATAGCGTTTACGCAATCTCTGAATCTCTTGCACTAAGTCTGGATCTTGTATCTGCTGATCTACTGTCCCATCTGTCATCAAGTTGATAATGGCTTGTGAAATAGCGACTAAACGGAATTTATGGCCAATTCCTTCTTCATCTTTTGACTTTACCTCTAGAAATACCGGACTGTCTGCTTGAGGTGTTTCTATATAAGTCCGCATCCGAATTTTTTCACGGCGGTGTTGTTTCGCAAGAGCATCTTGAATGACCTCAAAATTTTCCGTATCAAAATAAATGTTTGAAATAGTTGAAGTTGGGTAATCATCTTCTACGACGTATTCTTTTAAGTCTTTGATCAAGTCTTTTACGTCATCTTTTGCGACGATATATTTTGTTTCGATTCGTTTAAAATTTGTCTCAATTGTTTTTTTCATGTTTCTACTCCTTTAAGGGGGGATATTGCTTCTAATCTTCAGTAAGTATGGATACGACTTACGTGTTTCCTAGTTTAATGGGACTTTCTTAACTGGTCATTAATCCAAACTTAAAGAAAACTAAAGTTAAGATTCTTTTCAGAAAAACTTTAGGAAACTTTCAGCTAGCAACTTTAGACTAGGAGCATATCAATGGAACGAGAGGAAAAGCTCATGAAATCAAACAAATGGAAATTTTTATTAACGGGGGCCGCAACCCTCACCCTACTAACAGCGTGTAGCCAAGAATCATCTCAATCAGCTACAACAAGCGCAACAACAACTGCTTCTACTGTCTCAAAGAAAACGACTAAAACCAAGCAATCTGACTATTTTACCGAAAAAGATTCAGATACCTCATATGATGAAAGTAAAGCATCTACTGTAAAACTATCTGGTTCGTCTGCAACTGTTTCAGGGGATGGCGTAGCCGTTTCTGGATCAACTGTGACCATCTCGAAGGCCGGAACTTATGTCATCTCTGGTGAATCCGATGGGGTTCAAATCAAAGTCGAAGCAGGTGACTCAGATGATGTTCATATCGTCTTAAAAGGTGTTACTATGTCCAACACCAACGCACCAATTTCTGCTACGAAAGCGGGGCATGTTTACCTGACTCTAGCAAATGGCACGACCAATACCTTGTCTGATTCAAGTTCAAACAGTGATGAAGATGCCGATGCGGTCATCTTCTCTAAAGGCGACCTCACCATCAATGGTTCAGGTACGCTCAATATTGATGCCAAGAAGAACAACGGGATAAAGGCTAATGACACTCTTCACATCACGGGTGGAACCTATAAAATCACAGCTGTAGGAGATGCCTTCAATGTCAATGACGAACTCAATATCACTGGCACGACCATGACCATTGACGCAGATGAAGATGCAGTCAAGGTGGATAATGATGAGGATACTTCGGTCGGAACCATGTACCTTTCAGATAACAAAATGACCATCACAGCAGGAGACGATGGCATCCATGCTTCTGGTGATCTGATCATCGATAGCGGAACCTATAAGGTAACCGAGTCTGTCGAAGGTCTCGAAGGAAAATCGATCACCATTAACGGTGGAGATATCACCATCTATGCAACCGATGACGGGGTCAATGCGGCTAATGCCAATGCCAACCAAGATGAAATTTTCTTCACCATGAATGGTGGAACCCTCAACGTTGAAGTTGGCCAAGGGGACACCGATCCAATCGATTCGAATGGAAATATCACCGTTACCGGAGGAACCATT
Organism: Streptococcus parasanguinis; assembly: GCF_040908565.1. Lineage (GTDB taxonomy): Bacteria > Bacillota > Bacilli > Lactobacillales > Streptococcaceae > Streptococcus > Streptococcus parasanguinis_AC. The sequence goes on from NZ_JBDGEA010000007.1 coordinate 39,531, forward strand.
AAATTAACAGGTCAATCTGGATTCGACTTTGATGGTACTGCTACCTACACCGGTGGAGATATCTATATCAATGGTGAAAAACAAACAGAAATTGTCAATTCCATGCCTGGAGGCGGTGGTGCTCCCGGCGGTGGCGGGCCTCAAGGTGGTGGTCCTGGAGGCGGACATCCATAATAACAAATAAAGGCAGGATTTCTTCCTGACCTTTTTTTGTTACTCTTTTTATGATAGAATAGAAAATCAATCAACTTGTTGAAAGGAACATGATGAAAAAACAGACACTACCTCTTTTCTTCACACTCTTGCTGTCTCTTCTTTTTCTATCAGCCTGTGTGCCGGACCTTAAGATCAATTTTAAACAAGAGCCTACTACTACTAGCTCAAAAAAGAAAACCACTAAAAAAAGTAGCTCGAGTCGTTCAACTAGCTCAACTAGCACAGGTAATTCCTCTAGCTCTCCCTCAACTACTACGGAAACCACTTCTGACATCATCACAACCGAAGGGCTCCCTAGAAATGCCCAAGAAGCACCCAAGGATAAAATTTATGCAACAGGGAACTTAAAAGTAGCCTACTCTAGAAATGACGACAATATTTTTGTACAAACGCCGGATTATGAAGGGTATACCACTGCTCTTGTCCAAAAAATCCTTGGAAATCCAGAGAAACAAATAACAGACCCTGCTTATATTAGCGAATCTTTTCAAAATATTGAACTAGAAAATATTAAAAATCTCTACCGTAAGGAGAAAATTACAGAAGAACAAGCTCATGCCTTTTTATTGGGGGCAGTTGATCTGAAACAAGCTTCTAAATTTGGAGTAGCCTACACCATTTACACCTATAAAAACAACACCATCCAATTGGTCTTTGAAAACGACCAACTCCTCTATATTACGCCAAATCCTGATGTTGTCTTCTTTAAATAATTTACATTCTCGCTTAGACAAGCTAGAATTAGAATCTAGACAAACTATTTTAAAGTAAAATAAGTTAAATGATTCTGCAAAAAAAAATAAAAATGAGTTCCAATTTTTAAATCAATTCAAGGAAATACCGAAACTCTCCACTGTGAGAAAAGTGCCTGAAATGTTGTTTCAGGCACTCGGAATTATTGAGACCTTAGGCTCAATAATTAGTCATGGAACTTCGAAGAAGTTCGCTGACGTCCGTACTCACCTAAGGAAAGTTTTTAATATGACTTTATCTTCATTCTGATTCTCGCTTAAACAAGCGAGAATTTTTGTTTCACATGAAACAAAAGACTCCCAACACATCCATTGTTGGGAGTTCTTGAAGATTAGTCCTCTTCATATTTTTTGGGATTATAGAACCACATTCCGAGACCTGCAAAAAGAGCAATGGTCATCAGAAGAAAGACCACTTGATTTCCAATTTCTCCTGTCATCGAAATCGTTTGACGAAGACCAGAGACGGTATAGCTCATTGGCAAGAATGGATGAATGGCTTGGAAAAATCCATTTGTCAAAGCAAGAGGATAAGTTCCTGCACTAGAAGCCAATTGCAAGAGCAAGAGGATCAACGAGAGGAAAGCACCGACCTTTCTTTGCCATGTTGTTAAAGCGGTCACGGTAGACATGAAGGCCACACTACCGATCACACAAAGGAAGAGGGTAGCCATCTCATGATTGGCAGATAAACCAATCAAGTGAACAGCACCATAGACCAAGATTCCTGCAACCACCGCAATGGTTCCATTGACCTCAAAGCGAGATTTAAACCATGCCCAACGACTTTCAGGATGACGACCAGATGGCAATTTTGCAAAGATCATATTGGTTGACAAGGCACAAACAAAGAGTGCTACAGAGATCATATAAGGAGCCATTCCGACCCCGTTTACAGGGACATTATCTTGATCTGTTTTAGAAGTCGTAACAGGATTGGCTAAGGTTTTTGCGTTTTCTTTTTCAGTTGTAGCAGCATTCAATTGTCCCTTAGCATCGTTTAATCCTTGACTCAAGGTTTGGCTTCCTGTTGCTAATTCACCTAAACCGTTTGTCAATGTTTGGCCACCCGTTGCTAATTTGCTGGACCCTTCTGAGATTTGATTTGCTCCGTCAGCTAGTTTATCAGCCCCATTCACCAATTGACTTGATTTTTCTGTCAACTGATTGACACCAGTGACAAGTTTGTTGACACCACCTGCCAATTCTGGAGTTTTGCTGTTCAATTGTCCTACACCGTCAGCTAATTTTCCAGCACCGGCAACCAATTCACTAGACTTACCTGTTAATTGTGTTGCTCCTGAAGCCAGTTGATTCATACCTGATGTCAAGGCAGGCATCTTCCCATTTAACTCACCTAGTCCAGAAGTTAATTGATTACTTCCTGCAAGCAATTCCGATGATTTACTATCTAGTTGGCCAACACCTGCTGCTAACCGACTAGCACCATCTGTTAAAGTGTTACTATTGGTATGAAGTTGGCTTGCCCCACTAGCGATTTTATCAACACCAGCTGTATAAGCGCCAATTCCTTGACTGATGGTTTGACTAGCTGGTAACAATTGTCCACTAACTGCGGATTGGATTTTAGACAAGCCACTTGACAAGTCTGTCAAGGTTGAAGAAGCTGTTGGTAAAACTTGATTGGCTGCAGTTTGCAGCTGTGTCAAGCTATTTCCTGTATTCAAACTACTTTGGATCGTTTGGATCGTTGTCAAAATCCCTTGAGCTGCTGTTTCACTCGTGCTTGGACTCGATGAGATCGCCGCACTGATTTCCGCTTGTTGATCAGCTGTCATTGCTTGATAAGCTGCTGTCCCTTGCACACTTGCAAGGGCATTTGCACGATCCGCTTGGGCTGAAGCAAGGATCGCTTGGGCTGAATTCGCAATACTCGTCAAGCCAGATGAAAGTTGACTGGTATCTACCGAAGCATTTTGAATCGCTGCATTTAATTGGTTCAAACCAGCTGCCAATTGATCAATCTGAGCTGATTGGCTTGTAGAAGCTTGCAGCTGGCTTGATAATGTTTGAATACCTGATTCTAATTGAGAAACTCCATTTCGAAGAGTAGTGGATTGACTACTTAATTGACCCGCTCCCTCTGATAATGTAGCGACTCCATTTGTATAGGTCACTAAACCATTTGAAAAGTTAGATAGACCCGAATTCAATTGACGCACGCCATTGGTATAATTCCCAAGACCGTCATTGAGTGTCCCCATACCGCTGGTTAATCGACCAACTCCTGAGGCCAACTGAGGGGTTTGACTCGCCATTTGATTGAGACCATTTCCTAATTGATCCACTCCGGTAGCGTAAGCCATCAAACCTGTATTAAAAGTACCAAACCCATTATTTAATTGATTGACTCCAGATACCAAGTTTGGAAGTTGACCAGCCATTTGATTAAGACCATTTCCTAATTGACCAACACCATTTGTATAGGCTGCTAGACCCGTACGAAGGGTGGTTGCACCATCTGAAAATGTTAAACTGGAACTAGCTAAGGTATTCAAATTAGTGGTCAGTGTTTGCCCACCGTTTTCCAACTTTGTTGCACCATCTGCCAATTTAGCACTTCCATCTGCCGCTGTCCCCATACCAGATTTAAGCGATCCCATTTTGGAAAATAAAGCTGTTGTATAAGTGTTGGTCACTTTTTCAGCCACTGTCTGCTGCATTTTTGTCATCGCAGAGTCGCTCATTTTTCCTGCGATAAAACTATGACCACTGGACGTTTGGTAATCAATAGTCATCTGTTCCGGATGATTGGTTAAGATGGAGCTAGCTTTTTTTGAAAGATCCTCAGGTAGGGTTACAATCATATAATAATCGCCATTTTTTAGACCATCTTTCGCAGCTTTCTCATCTACAAAATGAAAATCAAGCGAATCGTTATCCTTTAAATTGGACACCATGTCTTTCCCGATTTCCATTTTTTGTCCATTATATGTAGCAGATTGATCCTTATTGACAACCGCTACAGGAAGATCCGAAACCTGACCATATGGATCCCACATGGAAGATAGAAAAATAATATTATAAAGAGCTGGAATCAACGCAACTCCAAGCATGACAATGATAAATGTCGGCTTTTTAAGAACAGCCTTCCATTCTTTCATCATATTTTTTGTCTCCTTTTTATACACAATGTCTAAATTTCTGATATAATAGATTATACAGTTTCTAGAAAATTTCACAAGTAGGAATTTCATTTTTTGGACACTGTGTATAATTTTGTGCAAAAAGGATTAACAGATGACTGAGAGCAATAAACGATTAAAAACAAAACGAAATATTGAGGAAGCAATGGTTCAACTACTCGAAAAGGAATCATTCGACCAAATCACAACGGTTGAGTTAGCGCAAGAATCCGGCATTAGTCGCTCTAGTTTTTATACCCATTATCGAGACAAGTACGACATGATCGAGCGCTACCAACAAGCACTCTTTCACAAACTTGAATACGTCTTTGACAAACACCAAGACGACAAGCGTCAAGCGATTACAGAGGTGTTTGAATTTCTAACCAAGGAGCCCCTCTTTGCAGTTCTTTTGACAGAGAATGGAACCAAGGAGATTCAAACCTTCTTACGTCATAAATTGCAGATTCTATTAGTTGATAGTTTGCAAGAGCGCTATAGTCATAAATCATTAACAGATATTGAAAGAGTCTACAGTTCTGTCTATCTGACCAATGCCTTCTTCGGAGTCTGTCAGATGTGGGTTTCTCGCGGAAAAAAAGAAAGCCCTCAACAAATGGCTGAATTTTTAATGAAAATGTTACGGTAACAGTGCCTCCTGATCTAGATAGATCAGGAGTTTTTTATTATAAGGCTTCAGTTTTAATAAAACAAAAAGGGTAGCTAACCCAGAAATCAACGGTTTAAGACAAAACAAAAAGCCCACAACCATGGGCTTTTCGTAAGATATATCTTAAAATTAAAGCATTTTGTTGTAGAATTCAACGACAAGTGCTTCGTTGATTTCTGGGTTGATTTCATCACGTTCTGGAAGACGTGTCAATGAACCTTCCAATTTGTCAGCATCGAATGATACGAATGCTGGACGTCCAACTGTAGCTTCAACAGCTTCAAGGATAGCTGGAACTTTAGCTGATTTTTCGCGAACTGAGATCACTTGACCTGGAGTTACACGGTATGAAGGGATATCAACGCGTTTTCCATCAACAAGGATGTGACCGTGGTTAACGAATTGACGAGCTTGACGACGAGTAGTCGCAAGTCCAAGACGGTAAACAACGTTATCCAAACGACGTTCCAAAAGAAGCATGAAGTTGAAACCGACAGTTCCTTCTTTAACTTTAGTAGCTTGTACGAACAAGTTACGGAATTGTTTTTCACCAAGTCCGTAAGAGAAACGAAGTTTTTGTTTTTCAGCTAATTGCAAACCGTATTCTGACAATTTTGAACGGTTGTTTGGTCCGTGTTGACCTGGTACGTAGTTACGACGTGCCAATTCTTTACCTGTACCTGTAAGTGACAAGCCAAGACGGCGAGATTGTTTCCAAGATGGTCCTGTATAACGTGACATGTGAAATGTCCTCCTATAAAAATAATTTTTGTAGGAAATAACGTTTTAGACAAACCTGATTCGTTCAGAAAGCCTTCGCCCAAACAGCAAAGGTTACTTTTCTAGCTGACTTCCTGTTGACGAGCTTCATTTTGTCCTGCTGTCATTTCGCACAAACTCTATTTTATCACGGAATCGAGACTTTGTAAAGTCCTTCAAAACAATTTCAATGAAATTCAGACAATAATTCTATGATTCGTTTTTTATATTGCAATTGTTGCCAATCTCTATCCATTGCTGGATCCCATTTTAAAGGAAGATCGGCAATAATTTCACCGGGATTATGATTCAAGATATAGACCCGGTCACTCAATGTCAAAGCTTCTTCGATACTATGAGTGATCACCAGAGTTGTGAGACCAAGACGTTCCTTACTTTCTAGATACCAGTGATAAAGATCCTGCCTTGTCAATTCATCTAAGGCACTAAAAGCTTCATCCAATAGGAAGACAGAATGACCCAGAAGATAGGTTCTCAATAGCGCCACCCGTTGCCGCATCCCCCCACTCAGCGCATTAGGATAAAGGTTGGAGATACTTCCCAATTTAAATTCATCTAACAATTTTAGAGCTGTAGATGTCGCCTCTTCCTTAGGAATCTTTTTTAATTGAAGGGGAAGAATAATATTTCCCAATACTGTCTTATGTTCTAACAAAAGATCCTTTTGTAGCATATAGCTGACTTTCCCAAAAGAGATCGGAGCATCATCTACTTCTATAGCGCCCTTTTGTAAGGGAAGGATCCCAGCAATTAAATTAAACAAGGTTGATTTCCCTACCCCACTCGGACCTAGAATAGAGACGATTTCTCCTTTTTGCACTTCTAGTGATACATTATTTAAAACTGCTTTATCTCCAAAAGAGAAACTTACATCTTTTACGGTTAAAATATCAGTCACCTACCAATTCGTTTGTGAAACCTTTGTCTCTTAAGTCATTTGAAACCAAACCTTGCTCTTTTGCCCAAGCATAAAAAGCATTCCACCGCTTAGAATCAAACTGCCCCCACTTGTCCTTGTCTGAAGCATATTGACTGGAAAGATATTTTTGGGAAGCCAGGACAAAATCACGCTGGTTTGCCAAGGCAGGGGCCTGTTTGATCAAGATATCCGCAGCTTCTTCTGGATGCTCTATAGCATATTGGTAGCCCTTTTTAACCGCTTGAATGAATTTTTTTGCTTCCTCTTTATGAGACTTCAAATAGTCATTGTTAGCAATAATAACAGGCGAATAGTAGTCAAATGCAGGAACAAAATCTTTCATGTAAAAGAAGTTCGTCTTCATTCCCTTTTGCTCAGCTAAAATTCCATCCCAACCATGATAAATCCAAGCAGCATCAAAGACCTTATTTTCAATTGGCGTAATGGAATTCGAGTCACTATTTGGAACCAATTTTACTTGATTAAAATCAGCCCCTTCTTTTTTCATCATAGATTTGATCATTTCCAATTCAATCGGATCATTCCAGGTACCATACTGCTTCCCAGACAAATCCCTGGGACTTTTAATTTCTGCATCTTCTCTTGAAATAATCCCTGACGTATTGTGTTCGACGATAGCTGCAACAGCGGTAATACCCGCACCTTTATCCAATTTCTTGGCCATAGAATCTTGGAAATAAATACCAAATGGAGCTTTCCCATTGATAATCAAATCAGAACTACTGTCTTCCGGGGGAAGTTTTATATCTACATCCAGTCCTGCATCTTTAAAGTACCCTTTTTCCTTAGCTACATAGAGACCCGTATGATTGGTATTCGGGGTCCAATCTAGAATAAAATCAATCTTTTTCAAATTGCTTGACGATTGCTTGACAGAATTTTGGCAAGCCACCAAAAAAACAACTCCACAAATAATCGATAAAAACAAAGCTAACTGCTTCTTCATAAGAAATACCTCTTTTACATTATTGTCAATTTATTTTTACACCATTTACAAGTTTGTCAACCCTTTTTCCATTTCAGAATAGTTTTTTCTAATTGGTCAACGAGAAACATACCGAGTAAACTAATAGCAGAAATTAATACAATGATAGCAAACATTGTATCATACTGAAACAACTTCTTCGATTGGATCATATAAACTCCCAATCCATCAAATCCTCCTAACCATTCTGAAACAACCGTACTGATAAAAGCATAGGATACACTCACACGTAAACCTGCAAAAAAATAAGGAAGTGCTGCAGGAATTTTATAGTGGACTAAGGTCTGAAAACGGTTGGCTTGCATAATCTGAAACAATCTCAAGATATCATGATCGCAATGCCGAAAACCATCTAAGAAACTAACTACAATGGGAAACACCACCGTAATAATGATCAAAACAAGCTTTGGAAGGATACCATAACCAAACCAAAGAACCAAGATGGGGGCTAAGGCAATCGTCGGAATCGTCTGTATGATAACCATAAAAGGATAGACTAGATCATTGACCCATTGAAAACTATCCATGACAATCGCTAAACCTGCAGCCAGAAGAACCCCTATAACTAGTCCGAGCAAGGCTACTTGAAGAGTAGACAAGCTGTGATGAAGCAGAAGCGCTCGATCCCGAACAAAGGCAGTCCCAATTTCAAGCGGTGTCGGCAATACAAATTTTGGCAAGATGTTTAAAACCCCTGCCAACTGCCATAAGACAAGAAGACTGGCAACCCCTGCAATCCCTATCAACTGCTTTGAATATCTATTTACAAGAGACATCGTAACCTCCTTTCTCAAAAATAAAAAAACGCCTCCTAAAAGGAGACGGATAGCACAAGGTCACTCATAACGAAAAATACATTTCATTTGTTTCCTACGCTGGCATTACCCAGATCAGGTGCGGTCGAAGCTTACACTTCCTCTCAGACTGTACACAGACTCCCATATGTATTTATTATAATAACTGATTTAAGCGATAAAAGCAAGAAATTAATCCAAATAACGAATTAAATTTTTCTCTGTTAAAATATCTGAATAGGTGTAAGACTCTACGTAGGTATTAGCTGGTTCACCTGGCAGGCTATTGTCATTTGTATACTCAATAATAAATAAAGAAGGATAGACCTCAATCAAGCGTCCGAATTTATTCTTTTGGCGTTTCCGTCCATTTTCAAGCGTCATTTCAACTACTTGTCCTTCATGAGCTTTGATCTCTTCTTTAATTTTTTTCATTTTCGCAACATCTGTAAATGCATCACTCATTTTATTGATCCTCTCTCTTTGAAATGCTTGAGAATTTATTGTATTCCTTTTGGAAAATTAATTCTACTGTTCCACGCGCGCCTGAACGGTTTTTTTCAATAATCACTTCAACCGTATTATTGGGCATGCCATCTTCTTCCTCTTCACCAGCCCGATCATAATAATCATCTCGGTACAAGAAGGCAACAATATCTGCATCCTGCTCAATCGATCCAGATTCACGAATATCAGAAAGAACAGGACGTTTGTCTTGGCGCTGTTCCACACCACGTGACAGCTGACTCAAAGCAATAACAGGTACTTTTAGTTCCTTGGCCAAAATTTTTAACTGACGGGAAATTTCTGAAACTTCCTGTTGACGGTTTTCTCTTCCAGTCCCTGTAATCAGCTGCAGGTAGTCAATCAGAATAAGACCAAGGTTCCCTGTTTCCTGTGCTAATTTTCTTGCTCTCGAACGAATCTCAGTAATCCGAATTCCTGGAGTATCATCAATGTAAATACTCGCATTGGCCAAATTCCCTTGGGCAATAGCATATTTCCGCCATTCTTCATCCGTCAATTGACCTGTCCGAATCGAATGAGATTCAATCAAGCCTTCAGCTGCTAACATCCGGTCGACCAAACTTTCAGCACCCATTTCTAATGAAAAAATAGCCACTGTCTTGTCCAGCTTTGTTCCGATATTTTGAGCAATATTTAGAGCAAAAGCTGTTTTCCCTACTGCAGGACGAGCTGCTAAAATGATCAACTCTTCCTCATGTAGCCCTGTTGTCATATGATCCAAATCGCGGTAGCCCGTCGCAATACCCGTGATATCAGATGTTTGAAGCGAACGAGCTTCCAAGCTACCAAAGTTACTATTCAAGATGTCTCGAATATTTTTAAACCCACTACGATTTGCATTTTCACTAACATCAATCAGAGCTTTTTCAGCACCAGCTATTATTTCATCTGACGGACTCGCACCATCATAAGCTTGATTAATACTTTCCGTTAATCGAGAGATCAACCGACGTAGGACAGCTTTTTCGGCTACAATCTTCGCGTAATACTCTGCGTTGGCTGAAGTTGGTACCGAATTGATAACTTCTACCAAATAGGAGAGACCGCCAATATTTTGGAGATCTCCTTGACTATCTAAAATATTTCGAACAGTCGTCGCATCAATCGCATCCCCACGGTCAGCCAGATCAATCATGGCTTTAAAAATCAAACGGTGCGAATACTTAAAGAAATCGCCAGGCTCGATATATTCACGAACAAAGACCAATTTCCCCTCATCTATAAAGATGGCTCCCAACACTGATTGTTCAGCCTGGATATCCTGAGGTTGTGTTCGTAATTCCTCTATCTCAGCCATAAAAAAACCTTTCTATCGATCGTGTTTACCCTTCGTTTACACGAATATTAATCACACCTGTAACATCTTGATAAATTTTTACAGGGACGTCAATCAATCCTGTTGAACGAATTGGAGAGGAAACTTGGATATGACGTTTATCAATTTTAATGCCAAATTGTTTCTCAAGCTCTTCTGCAATCTTTTTATTGGTAATAGAGCCGAAAGTACGGCCATCTGGTCCAATTTTTTCAGTGAATTGAACAACTGTTGCTTCTTCTTCTAATTTCGCTTTAATCTTTTGCGCTTCCGCTAACAATTCAGCATGCGCTTTTTCTTCTGATTTTTGCTTTCCACGAAGCTCCCCGATTGCTTGGGCGTTGGCTTCTTTTGCAAGATTTTTCTTGATCAAAAAGTTTTGTGCATAACCAGTAGGCACTTCTTTAATTTCGCCTTTTTTACCTTTACCTTTTACATCCGCTAAGAAAATAACTTTCATTCTACATTCTCCTTTTCAATAGTTACTTCGTTTTCAATAGTCTCAATCAGTTGTTGACGAATACTCATCAAATCTTGACCCTCAATTTGAGAGGCTGCCGAGTTGAAATGACCTCCTCCTCCAAGCTGTTCCATGATACGCTGTACATTGACTTTGCTTCGACTTCGTGCAGAAATTGAGACAGTCCCACTTTGATTACAAGCAATGACAAAGGTTGCTTCCACCTCAGACATGGCTAGCATACTATCAGCAGCTTTACTAATGGTTACTGAATCATAAGCTTTAGACGTATTCGCACAAGCTACGATGATATGTGGCAAAATCTTTTCACCAGTCAAGATCAGTTCGTTCACTTCGCGGTACTCGTCAAACTGAATCGCAGAGATCTCCTGGATGGCTACACTATCACTACCTCTTGAGCGAAGGTAACTCGCCACATCAAAGGTCCGACTCGTCACACGAGCAGAAAAATTCTTAGTATCCAGCATGATCCCAGCCATTAAGACACTAGCTTGAATCTTCGTCAACCGATTTTTCTTCGATTTCTGGAACTGAATAAGCTCACTGACTAATTCACTCGCACTACTTGCTCCACTTTCGATATAAGTGATCAGAACATTTTCAGGGAAGTCATCATCCCGACGATGATGGTCAATAACAATAATCTGTTGAAATTCCTTATAAAACTCTTTAGAAAGGGTCAAGGCCGTCTTAGAATGGTCAACCATAATCAACAAGGAGCGATCCGTTACCATTTGCATGGCTTCCTCTAAGGTAAGGATTTTCGTAACTTGTTCATCTTCTAATTTCTCAATCGCTCTTGAAATATCACTAGCCATTGCATGCGGGTCGTAGACCACATAAGAGGAAGCCAAAATATTGCTAGAGAAAAACTGCATTCCCACAGACGCTCCTAAAGCATCCATATCCAAGTTCCGATGTCCAACTATGAAGACTTGATCAACGGATTTAATCTTATCCGAAATAGCTGTCATCATAGCGCGTGTGCGAGTCCGAGTCCGCTTGACAGCCGAAGCTGTTCCCCCACCAAAGAAGATAGGGTTTTTCTGTTCATCATTTTCCTTGACAACCGCTTGATCCCCACCACGAACTTCCGCAAGGTTTAGGTTCAAGAGAGCCACTTTACCAATCTCATCATGCTCCCCGTCACCGTACGAGAATCCCATACTTAAGGTAACAGGTAGCTCACGATTTTTAGCTACTTCACGGAATTGATCGATGACTGAAAACTTCGATTCCATCAATTGTTCCAAGACCGTGTAATCTGTAAACAAATAGAAACGGTCCATTCCCACACGTCTATAAAACATATGGTAATGAGCTGTAAACTCTTCTACAAAGTTGGCAATAAAACTATTGATATTGCTAATATCAGAGTCTGAAATGACATCTTCTAGATCATCATAGTTATCAACAGAAATAATACCGATAACAGGACGAGTTGTCACCAAGCCAACTGTCGCCTCATACTCACTAGATACATCAAAAAAGTAAACAACACTAGCTGTCTGATCAAAATAAACAGAATATTTCTTATCAGCTATTGTAATAAAATGTCCAATGCCTTCAAACAAATTGTGAATGAGTTTTTTCAACAATTCAACATCAAAATCTCCATCATCCGTCGAAAACATCAATTCTGCATAGGGGTTAAACCACTCTACTTCATTAGTATCGCTATTAATTTTAATCACCCCAACTGGCATTTTATCTAGTAAAGATGCCAGTCCATTTTCTGCCTGATGATTGACATATTGGATTTGTTCCAACTCATCCAGTTCAACCTGCTTTAATTGATGAAGAAAGAGATAGATGATTCCTGAAAGAATAAAAAAGATTACAATTAAATTTGCAAATGTTCCACCCATTAATCTAGAACTAATGGCTAAAATAATAAAAGATAATAACCCTACCATACAATAATGAATAGGGGTCAAACGAAATTTTTTCATCATAAACCTCTTCTCGGAATTATACCATAAAAAGAGCTAAAAAGCGAGGTTTCTCCTTATTTCTACGAAGATAAGTAAGCACATATTTTTTCTAATATTTCACATTGCTGTAAACTATATTGACATATTTGTAAATACAGCTTGATCATTGTAATCTGACAAAAGAGGCTGAAGCAACTACTTCAACCTCTTTTCATGCTAATTTGTCTTACTCTTAGAGATGCTACGACTCTTGCCTTCAAGATAAACCATCAAGATAGAAATGTCAGCGGGATTGACACCTGAGATACGACTTGCTTGACCAATCGTTTCTGGATTAATTAATTTAAATTTTTGACGCGCTTCGGTTGCGATGGAGTCAATATCATCCCAGTCAATATTGGCAGGAATTCGTTTTTCTTCCATACGCTTCATTTTTTCAACCTGATCTAAAGCTTTTGAGATATAACCCTCGTACTTAATTTCAGTTTCGATCAACTCGATAATCTTATCATCTAGCTCTTCAGCAGCTGGTCCGATAAAATTAACAACATCTTGATAAGATACTTCTGGTCTTCTCAAGAATTCTTTGGCTGTGACAGCATCTGTCAATGGTTTAAAGCCTAGCGCTGCAACCTTCTCGTTCGTTTCCTTTACAGGTTTTAACTTAATACTGTCAAGGCGCTTCATCTCGTTTTCAAACTGATACTTCTTGGTTTCGAAACGTTGCCAACGTTCATCATCTACCAAGCCAATTGCTCGCCCCATCTCCGTCAACCGCATATCTGCATTATCATGACGTAAGATCAAGCGGTATTCTGCACGGCTTGTTAACAAACGGTAGGGTTCGATCGTTCCTTTTGTTACCAAATCATCGATCATAACCCCAATATAGCCATCACTACGTTTCAAAATGAGTTCTGGTTTTCCTTGGATTTTTAGAGCCGCATTGATCCCTGCAATAATCCCTTGACCAGCGGCCTCCTCATAGCCAGATGTTCCGTTGGTTTGGCCAGCTGTAAAGAGACCTGCAATTTTCTTGGTTTCCAAAGTTGCGCGCAGTTGATGAGGCAAAACCATATCATACTCAATCGCATAACCCGTTCGCATCATTTCTGCCTTCTCAAGTCCCTTAATAGAATGGACAAGATCCCGTTGAACATCCTCTGGTAAACTCGTTGACAGCCCTTGAACATAGACTTCTTCTGTATTTCGTCCCTCTGGTTCTAAAAATAGTTGATGGCGCTCTTTGTCAGCAAAACGGACAATTTTATCCTCAATGGACGGACAATAGCGAGGGCCTACTCCCTTTACAACACCTGTAAACATAGGTGCCCGGTGTAAATTATTCTGGATAATTTCATGACTATGCCCATTGGTATAAGTCAACCAACAAGGAACCTGATCCTTTACATAATCTTCATCACGCGATGTATAAGAAAAATGGTTTGGAGCTTCATCTCCAGGTTGAATTTCCGTTTCGTCATAATTAATTGACGATGCCTTTACACGAGGTGGTGTCCCTGTTTTGAAACGTCCAATTTCTAATCCTAGCTGTTTGAGATTATCGGCTAAATTGATAGAAGCTAGACTATGATTAGGCCCTGACGAATACTTGAGATCTCCAATGATAATTTCTCCGCGTAAAGCTGTCCCAGTAGTAACAATAACAGCCTTTGCCCCATACTCTTGGTGAGTCGCAGTCCTTACACCAACAACCTTACCATCCTCCACCAAAATCTCATCAATCATGGTTTGGCGGAGAGTCAAATTTTCTTGGTTTTCTACCGTTTTCCGCATTTCTTTTGAGTAAAGTTCTTTGTCTGCTTGAGCCCGAAGTGCACGAACCGCAGGACCTTTACCAGTATTGAGCATTTTCATTTGGATGTAGGTCTTGTCGATATTCTTCGCCATTTCTCCACCGAGGGCATCGACTTCACGCACGACAATCCCCTTAGCAGAACCACCAATAGAGGGATTACAAGGCATAAAAGCCAGCATTTCAATGTTAATAGTCGCAAGTAAGACCTTACAACCCATACGGCTAGCAGCTAGAGAGGCTTCTACCCCCGCATGACCCGCACCGATTACAATGATATCGTATTCTTCAATAAAATTATAAGTCATTTTTTCTCCTATTTCTCAAGATGGATGTGTTGTAATTTTCCGTCCCATTCTGGTAGGGCTGATTTTAAAAAGGCTGGTTTCAGGTCAACAGTGTGTAAATCATCTAAAGCAATCCAACGGCAAGGTAATTGCTTTGCATCTTCCTGCATGACCAAAGGTGCATCTTCCAGCAAGTCTACCAAATAATGAAATTCAATGTTATGGTAGTGGATTCCAGCTTGTTCGAAGCGATTTTCAACCACAAAAGCTAACGGACCTACTGTAGATGTGACACCAAGTTCCTCTTTGACTTCCCGAACTACAGCATCCTCTGTAGTTTCATTGACCTGAATAGCACCTCCGATTGTATAACAGCCGTCCTCATCTTCTATGACGAACAAGCGATTATCTTTTACAATCAAAGCAGTCGCTCTCACACCAAAAACGGTAGAACCTATTTTCGTCCGAAAATCCTGTTGCCTCATTTTACTTCCTTTCGAAATCACACAAAAATAGTCAAAACTCTGAGAAGTGCAGGACAAAAAAGCCTGCAACATCCATGAGCTTTGACCATCATTTCTATTGCTTTTATTATTGTAGCAAATTGAGAAAATTTGTCAATTTAAATATACTAAGATTGACGGATTGCTTCAAAAACTCCTTTGTCAATCTCAACTGGATCAGAGAATGCATCTAGAACAATCCCTCTCACTGGAAACTTTCCTATCCTTTCTGCAGTAAATAAACAGTCCGTAAAAGGTATTTGCAGCCAAGAAAAACGATCGTAATAATCTTTAGGAATATCCTGTTCCGTCAAGAAGCAAGGATAAAAGTAGTTGTCTCCCTTTCGTAGAATATCTGGTTTTAGACGAACACCTTCTTGTTCGTCACTCCCATCCATTAAAGAAGCATTAAAGGGAACCCAAACTTTGGATCGCTTCAATTGCATGAACAAGGCTTCAATCGACTCTGTCGTTTTCTCCCTCAAATACTGTTTCTTATAGTCAGAGAGAGGCATTTCGTTCTCTTTTTTATCTGTTTTTTTCTTAAAGAACTGAAACATCCTCGTTCCTCCTAGAAAATACTAAATATATTGACAAACTTTACCATCTCGATAAGCATTGTCAATCAAACCACCACCGAGACACTCTTCACCATCGTAAAACACAACAGCTTGTCCTGGCGTAATGGCTCGTTGAGGTTCTGCAAAAATCACTTCTGCCTTGTCACCTTTAACGTGTACAGTCACTTTGGAATCGGGTTGACGATAGCGAAACTTAGCTGTACATTCTAACGTAAATTCTTCAGGCATATCTCGTGTAAAGTGAACTTGACTAGCCTGTAAACTTGTTGACATCAGTGCTTCATGATAGAAGCCTTGACCAACGTAAAGAATGTTTTGACTAAGGTCTTTACCAACTACAAACCAGGGAGCATTGTCTCCACCTTGTTGGCCACCAATTCCAAGACCACCCCGCTGACCGATCGTGTAATACATCAAACCAGCATGTTCGCCCATATCTCGTCCATCGATGGTCATCATTCGACCTGGTTGGGCAGGAAGGTAGTTCCCTAGAAACTCTTTGAAATTCTTTTCTCCAATAAAGCAAATCCCAGTTGAGTCTTTCTTTTTAGCTGTCGCTAATCCAGCTTCTTCAGCTAGACGACGAACCTCAGGCTTTTCCAAATGTCCCAATGGGAACATGGTTTTCTGAAGTTGTTCTTGTGACAGTTGGCTTAAGAAATAAGTTTGATCCTTCCCATTGTCAACGCCACGTAACATATGGACAATGCCATCTTCATCACGCGTCACGCGCGCATAGTGCCCTGTCGCTACATAATCGGCACCGAGTGTCATGGCATAATCTAAGAAGGCCTTAAATTTAATCTCCTTATTACACATGACATCCGGATTTGGTGTCCGGCCTGCACGGTATTCTGCAAGAAAGTATTCAAAGACACGATCCCAATATTCTTTCTCAAAGTTGACAGAATAGTAAGGAATACCAATCTGGTCTGCAACTGCTGCTACATCTTTGTAATCTTCTGTAGCTGTACAGACACCATTTTCGTCTGTGTCGTCCCAGTTTTTCATGAAGATGCCGATGACATCGTAACCCTGTTGCTTTAATAATAAAGCTGTTACAGATGAATCAACACCACCACTCATACCAACAACAACACGTGTTTTCGAGTTATCACTCATAGATTTCTCCCATCTTTTCGTTTCTCACGATTGAAGGTCGTGGTTTGCTTCAACGATTGAAGGTCGTTTTGAGCAGTTACCATTTTAACACGCTTTATAGTAGAAAACAAGCATCTTACTATTCTTTTTGTTGATCAGGATCGATGGGTTTACAGGTCTGTAAATTAAAAAAGAGTCCTATTCAAGAACTCTTTTTAAACGAATTTAATACCAGCCATTTGCCAACCAGAAATTTTTAGCTGCTGACCATGATCCATAACGGTTGACAACGTATTGATTGGCCACTTTTTCTTGGTTTGCAGGTGATAAATCACCATTCAAATAAGTGATAGTCAATTGGTAACGACCATAATATTGGCCATTTTGTGCTGTATAACTACCACTTGACTCTTTTTGAGCAATCCATTCCTTAGCAGCTACATCTCCCGCACTCAAGCCATCTGAAGCAGAGACAGTCGTTGTTGCTTGTGTAGTATCAGTTTTACTAGTAGTAGCTTGCTCCTCAGTCTTTTTCGTTGTATTTGCACCTTCAATCTCAAGAACTTGACCAACTGAGATGAGGTTCACGTTACTAATCTTATTTTTCTTAGCAATTGCATCAACCGTTGTGTTCTTCTCTTTAGCAATAGCTGATAAAGTATCACCTGATTTTACAGTATAAGAATCTGCATTCGCTACAATTGGAAGGAAAAGTCCTGCAAGTAAACTAAGTCCAATTATTCGTTTCATCATTTGTTTTTTATTCATTATTATGTACTCCTTTATTGGTATACCTCTATACTACACAAGAAATATTTCATATTTATTGAAATTATATGTCAAATATTTCAGATAGATGTTAGAAAGACTAAAGTTTAGATATAATATAAATGCTTTAAGTCTTGCTTAAGATTTCTCAGATATTTCGGGAAAAATATAAGAAATCATCAGCCATATCTGATATAATGAAGTAAAGTGATCACAAAGGAGCAGAGCATGAACTCTTTAAAATTCCAATCAGTTTTTGATATTATTGGACCTGTGATGATTGGCCCATCCAGTAGTCATACTGCAGGTGCTGTTCGAATTGGTAAAATTGTTTCTTCTATTTTTGGAGAGGAGCCAAAAGAGGTTGAGTTCCAATTATTTAATTCCTTCGCAAAAACCTATCGTGGTCATGGAACAGATTTAGCCTTAGTGGCAGGCATCTTAGGAATGGACACAGATGATCCTAGAATCCCAGATAGTCTAAAAATTGCACATGAACGAGGCATTCGGATTGTTTGGTCTATTCAAAAAGAGAGCAATGCTCCTCACCCCAACACAACAACCATTACTGTAAAAAATGACCATAAAACGATTTCTGTCACTGGAATCTCCATTGGTGGAGGGAATATACAGGTTACTGAGTTAAATGGCTTTGCCATCTCGCTAAATATGAATACTCCAACCATTATCATTGTGCACCAAGACGTCCCTGGGATGATCGCTCATGTGACAGAAGCCCTTTCTCGCTATGATATTAACATTGCACAAATGAACGTGACGCGGGAAAAAGCTGGAGAAAAAGCGATTATGATTATAGAAGTTGACTCAAGGAGTTGTGAAGCAGCTATCGAAGATATCCGTCAAATTCCTCATCTTCATAATGTCAACTTTTTCAAATAAGGAGTTCGTATGTTTTATTCAATTGTAGACCTCGTAGAACAAGCAAGCACGCAATACGAAGGAAACGTCGCAGAGTTAATGATTGCAACTGAATTTGAACTAACTGGTCGTGAACGCGAAGAAGTCCTCCAATTAATGACCCGGAATTTAGAAGTGATGGTTGATTCTGTAAGGTTAGGGTTAAATGAAAATCACTCTCGTAGTGGGTTAACCGGTGGCGATGCCGCAAAATTAGATCGCTATATCAAATCAGGAAAAACGTTATCTGACTTGACCGTCTTAACCGCAGCAAAGAATGCTATTGCTGTCAACGAACACAATGCTAAAATGGGATTGGTCTGTGCAACACCCACTGCAGGATCTGCTGGCTGTCTTCCCGCAGTTCTCACTGCAGCAACCCAAAAATTAGGGTTAAACCGTCAGCAACAATTAGATTTTCTACTGACAGCTGGAGCTTTTGGTTTAGTGATCGCCAATAATGCTTCTATTTCAGGTGCAGAAGGTGGTTGTCAGGCAGAAGTCGGTTCTGCTTCAGCTATGAGTGCGGCAGCATTGACACTAGCTGCTGGAGGAACTCCTTATCAAGCGAGTCAAGCAGTCTGTTTTGTCATCAAAAACATGCTTGGGCTCATTTGTGATCCAGTAGCAGGGCTTGTGGAAGTTCCATGTGTCAAACGAAACGCAATGGGAGCCAGCTATGCCTTCATTGCTGCTGATATGGCCTTAGCAGGCATTGAATCAAAAATACCTGTTGATGAAGTTATTGACGCCATGTACCAAGTTGGTTCTAGTCTTCCGACTGCCTTTAGAGAAACAGCTGAAGGAGGATTGGCAGCAACACCAACCGGTCGTAGATTACAAAAAGAGATATTTGGAGAATAACATGCAAGCCTTATTTTTTGACTTAGACGGAACATTAGTTGACAGTTCCAAGGGAATTACAGAGAGCTTTCAACATACATTCGATACCTTGAAGGTTCCTCAACCCGATCTTAAAACCATCCGAAGTTTTATGGGACCACCTTTGATTTCTAGTTTTGAAGCTACTCTTCCTGAAGCTTTGGTAGATCAAGCTGTAACTATTTATCGTCAGTATTACCATGAAAAAGGTCAATACAAATCAACTCTGTTTCCTCAGATCGTAGAAGCTTTGAAAGCATTACAAGACGAAAACATTCCCCTTTATGTAACGACTTCAAAACATGAACCAGTTGCTTTACAGATGTGTCAAGATTTAGGTATCGCTAAATACTTTAAAGGAATTTATGGATCCAATTCAGATCGTATCCACAAAGCCGATGTCATTCGATACGCCTTGTCAAGCAATGACCTTCCAAAAGAGGAGACAGTGATTATTGGAGACACAAAATTTGACCTCATTGGAGGTAAAACAATTGGAATAAAAACTATGGCAGTCTCTTGGGGATTTGGAGATCTTGAAGAGCTACTTCTTTACTCACCAGATTATATTTGTCATTCTCCACTTGACATTCTTGAGACATTAAAAAAATAGGTTTACAAATTGTAAACCTATTTTTTAATAACCCCAAGCTGATAAACCTTGTGAGCTATATGCATTGTATGCAGACTGGATTTGATCATCAACTGTTGCAGTTGAACCCCAACCTGGCATTGTTTGGAACAAACCACTGGCACCAGAAGCATTTGCTGCATTTACTTGACCATTTGATTCACGGGCAATGATCGCTTCCCAAGTAGAAGCAGGTACGCCCGTCATTTCAGCCATACGAGCAGCCGCATAAGATCCTTGTTCTCCAGCAGTATTCCCATTTGATAGAACAATTCCACCATTTGTTGATTGTGCAGAAGTCACTGCAGCATTTGCTGCATAAGTTGTTTGTTTTTGAGCAGTTTGTGCTGCTGCAGTTGCTGTAGGTGCACTTTCAGCAGGTTTTGCTTGCTCTTGTGGAGCAACTTTATCAATCA
Source organism: Streptococcus parasanguinis (assembly GCF_040908565.1). GTDB lineage: Bacteria > Bacillota > Bacilli > Lactobacillales > Streptococcaceae > Streptococcus > Streptococcus parasanguinis_AC. The sequence continues at coordinate 59,975 of NZ_JBDGEA010000007.1, forward strand.
TAGATTTTGAGCGCTCACCTAACTCAATAATTTGTCCTGCATAGATCAAATCTTCATTAGTCAGATTGTTAGATGCAATAATATTTTCTACTGAAGTGTTATTTTCTAGTGCAATTTTTGATAGAGTATCTCCAGACTTTACTTCGTAAGTTTCAGCATTCACTGTAGCAATACCAGAAATGAAAAGTGATGCTGCTGAAAGTAGGGAAGTGACTGTCCATTGGAACTTTTTACTGTTCATGAATTCTATTCTCCTTTCGAACATAATTCTATCATACACACAAAATGTTACAGTTTATTGTAGAATATATTACAAATGTTACAAGAATATGTGAATTTAATGTAAAAAGCGCTTTGTATAGCGCTTTTTCCTTATTTTTGAACCAATACAACTAGCTCTATCCATTTTTTAGATAAAAAACTATCAACATGAGGCACAGAATAACGAGCAATGCCAGGGTATCTTTTACTCCCCACTGCAGAGTCCGATAACGTGTTCGTCCCTCACCGCCTTTGTACCCTCTCGCTTCCATCGCAATTGCTAATGCATCTGCGCGTTTAAAACTAGAGGCAAACAAAGGAATGAGGATTGGAATAAAGGAACGGATCCTTTTTAATAGGTTTCCTTCACCAAAATCGACACCACGCGCCCTTTGCGCATTCATAATTCGATTCGTATCATCTACTAAGGTTGGAACAAAGCGCAAACTCATAGATAGCATTAACCCAATCTCATGAGCCGGAACCTTAATAATTTCTAGTGGGGTAAGGATCTTTTCAACAGCATCTGCTAAACTCAATGGTGTCGTCGTCACGGTTAAAATCGTCGAATAAAAAATGATTAAAATAAATCTACAAAATATGATGGCGGCTTGCATCAATCCTTGGTCGGTTAATTTAAAAAACCACCATTGATACAAAATAGTTCCTTGAGAGGTCGCAAATAATTGAAAAATAGTTGTAAACGCAATGATAAAAATCATTGATTTTAAGCCTTTAATATAAAAACTAACCGAAATCCTCGTTAGATACATTAAAACAAAAATAAAACCAAAGAGAAGAACATTTGTCTGGATATTATTTGCCCAAAACAGAAGAAATATGAATAAAAACATTGAGAGCAACTTCCCACGAGGATCTAGTTGGTGGATAATGGAGTTTCCAGGAATATACCTTCCCAAAATCATATTATTCATGAAGTAACAGCTCCTTTAGTTCCTCAATTTTGATTGGTAGTCTGTTCAGAGGAAGTCCTCTTCGTTTCAATTGGAGAGCAAAATTCGTAATTTGTGGGACTCCTAATTGAAGTTTTTGTAAATACTCAACCTGTTGAAACACTTCCCTTGGGGATCCGTTTAGGACAAGTTTTCCCGCTTCTAAAGCAAATACGGTATCAGCAAAATTTGCTACATCATCCATCGTATGAGTTACCAGAACTAGGGTCATCCCATTTTTATGTAATGTCTCAAACAGCGCCATCAATTCCTTTCTTCCAGCAGGATCTAGCCCTGCTGTCGGCTCGTCCAATACTAAAATCTCTGGTTCGATAGCTAAAATACCCGCGATCGCAACCCGTCTCATCTGTCCACCAGATAGTTCAAATGGACTTTTATCATAGATAGACTCTTCTAAACCAACGATCGCTAATTTTTCTTTGGCTATTTCCTCCGCTTTTTCCTTAGGTACCCCAAAATTTTGTGGTCCAAATGCTACATCAGCTAGAACGGTTTCCGCAAATAGCTGACTTTCTGGAAATTGAAAAACCAAACCGACTTTTTTTCTCAGGTACTTCATTTCTTTTGACTCAGAGTTATTATCCAAAACAAAATCTTCAAATTGAATCGTTCCTTTAGTCGGACGCAGTAAACCATTTAGCATTTGCAACAAAGTAGACTTGCCACTACCAGTATGCCCGATGATGGCTGTATAAGATCCATCTTTTATTTCCAAACTAATATCAGAAATCGCCTGCCCCTCAAAAGGACTTCCCTCTTGATAAGTATAATAGACATTCTTTAAAGAAATTCCCATAGTTGGTCTAATAACTCACTTTCTGTTAAATAATCCTGTGTTAGTGGAAAATGCGAACTGAGAGATTCTTGGACCTGCTTACTGAATGGCTTATCTAGTCCAATATCAGTGAGATCCTTTCTTGAAAACAATTCCCTCGGCGTCATAGAAGACTCTAGTTTTCCTTTTTGAAACACGAGTGTTCGATCACTTAAGGCAATTTCGGTTAAATCATGGGTAATGGAGATAATTGTTAATTGAAACTTTTTCTGAAGTTCTCTCATTACCGCCATTAGATCCTCTCTACCTTCTGGATCTAACATACTAGTTGCTTCATCAAGGATAATAATAGTTGGTCTCAAGGCGATAATACCTGCTATGGCCACTCGTTGCTTTTGACCACCTGACAAACGAGATGGTTCGCGATCTTTAAACTCCAGCATACCGACTTGCTCAATGGCATTCTCCACACGTTGAAGCATTTCTTCCCGTGGAATTCCTTGATTTTCTAAACCAAAGGCAACATCATCTTCTACTGTCGCACCAACAAATTGGTTGTCAGGGTTCTGAAATACAATCCCAATTTTACTACGGATTTCCCATATAGTTTCACGAGTCAGTTGTTTTCCATCAATGTAGATCTCACCAGAATCAGCTTCCAAAAGACCATCAATCAGGCGTACAACCGTAGATTTTCCACTACCATTGTGTCCAACAATCGAAAGCCACTCTCCTTGTTTCACGTGAAACGAAACCGTGTCAATTTGATACTCTTCTACTGTTTTATCGTATCGAAAGGATACATTTTTTAGCTCAATCATCTGTTTCATTTATTTAAATGTGTCTTTAAAGAGATAGCTACTTCCCTTAAAGTAGTCGTAACCAGAATAAATTGTGAAAATCAATGCAATATAAAGCAACACTTGCCCTGGAAGAGTAAAATGGCAAAGCAAAAAGATAATCGCAAACATTTGGCTAAAGGTTTTAATTTTTCCAGGCATAGCTGCAGCCAAAACTGTACCGCCTGTCTCAACAAGCAGAAGACGCAAACCAGTGACAGCTAACTCACGACAAATGATAACAGTTGCAATCCAAGCAGGAACCATTTTTAATTCAATCATCATAATAAAGGCTGACATGACCAATAATTTATCTGCCATTGGATCGGCAAATTTACCAAAATTACTCACTACATTCCATTTTCGTGCAAGAAAGCCATCTAAATAATCTGTAATACTAGCAATTGCAAAAATAACTGCCGCTACAATATGTCCTAAGTAAGAATGACTTAAACTTAAAATGGCAATAAAAATAGGAATCATCACAACCCGAATTAATGTCAATGCATTGGGTATATTTTCTTTTTTCATACTTCCTCCAAAAAAATAAACTATCTTTACATCTATTTTACAGATGCTGTAAACTCATAAAAATATACGATATAAATCACAAAGCCAAAAATGGCAAAACTAACTAGTAGATAATATAGGATTGGTAACCAGCTCGCTTTCTGTCTTAATTTTCTTGAATGAAGCTCTTCCTCATCTACAAGTATTTCTTCATCAAATAACAATTCTTTTCCTTCACGAAAAGCTGTCAATAGGATGGACTCATCTAATCCCAAAGCCCATGCTAACTTTTTAAGATAGATCTGAGCGTAAAAGGGACTCGGTAATAGATCAAACTCATCGTTTTCCAACACTTCTATATAAGGAATTTCGATGGCTGTCTTACTTGACACATCTTGTAAACTCAAGTGTAAATTTACTCTTGACAGTCTTAACACTTGACCAATCGTTCTCTTCTTCATGTTTTCCCTTCTTAATACATTGTGTACTACTTTTGAAAAATCATATAGTCAACCATCTCAGCCTGGTCGACGAACTGACGCCCTAATTTAATGATATCTTGTAAACTAATACCTTGTAAAATCTTTGGAAGATCATAAGAAGTGCTACCGTCTGAAAAATATTCAAACTGAGTGGCACTATACTCAAGCGAATTTAAACCTTGTAAGAAATCACCAAACATTTCGCTTTTAATCGTATCCAAATGTTCCTGATTGACATCTGGATCCTTCTCGAATTGTTTGATCGCTGACCTAAATTGATGAGATAAGGACACCGGTTCTTGAGTATCCATTGTCAAAATAACGAAATGAAATACTTCCTCAACCTCGACTTCAAGTGTCAATGAGTTGTCAATCTTTCCAGCTTCATATAAACTTTGAAACCTTTGCGAAGTCCAACCAAACATCATCGAAAATAGTAATTTCAACATCAATTTATAACGAAATTTTTCCTCTTCCTTAATGATATCATTTCCTCGAATTCCAATTGCCAACTTAGGAGTAGCAACTTCCATTCTACAAGATTGATTCAATCTTACTTCATTTTTTTCTACAGGAAAACGTTCTAACTCCACAGATGGATGAGTAGGAACTCGATCATATTTCTTTACTATTTGCAATACTTCATCAACATCAAAGTTTCCGATCACTAATAAGTGCATTTGAGAGGGATGATAGAATAGATCAAAGTTTTCACGGAGATTATCTATTGTAATGTCAGAAATAGACTCCCTAGTTCCAGCAATATCATCTGCTAACGGCGTTCCAGGATATAAATTTTCTAAAGCACCAAAAAATAATCGATAGTCTGGACTATCTTGGTACATTCCAATTTCTTGTTGAATGATTTCTCTTTCCTTAGATACAGATTTTTCTGTAAAGGAAGCCTTTGAAACCATCTCCAATAACAATTGAATATTCTCAGGGACTTTTGAAGTTGTTGAGAAAAGATAACTTGTCTTTGTAAAGCTTGTAAAGGCATTACTTTCCGATCCTAAATGAACGAATTTTTTTAAATAATCTTGACCATTTTCATCTTCAAATACCTTGTGTTCTAGAAAATGAGCAATTCCTGCAGGATATTGTCTTTCATCCCCATTCACTAGAATTCGTGTATCCACTGAGCCAAACTTAGTTGTGATTATTCCATAGGTTTCATAATAATCTTCTTTGGGAATGAAATGAATAGTCAACCCATTTGACAAGCGTGTAAAGTAAACTTCCTCACCAACTGATTCATAATATTTTTCTTTAATTTTCAATCTTTACACTACTTTCCTTCCATAAAATAAACAGACTGTAAATTAATTGTTTTTGCCACTTCAATAATTTCTTCTCTACTAACCTTATCGATAGATTCTAACCACTCTTCTAAAGAAAGGACTTTCGTTCCTAGGATAGTTTTCAGATATTCCCTTTCAATCAAGGTATTTTGCCGATCCTGTGCTAATAAGGTTGTATTTATCAACATTTCTTTTGTCAATTGAAGCTCTGACTCTGTAAACTTGCCTCGTTTTAAATCATTCAGCTGTCTCATAATCAAGGTCATTACTTTCGTGCGAGATTCCTTATCAATGCCTGCAAAAACTCTCATAAAGCCTGTAAAAATATCAAAATGGCTCGAGATGGTATAAGCAAGACCTTCTTTCTCACGAATTACTTGAAAAAGTCTTGAATGCGAGAAAGCTCCCAGCATCCCATTTAATACAACTAGTGGGATATGGAGAGATTCTCCATATTGGGTAGAAAAATGGTAACCTAATTCTAAAATAGATTGTTGATTTTGTTTTTGCTCTAACTTTTCTCTAACAACATTTGTAAAAGGTTGTTGATAGTTGACAGATAAATGGTTATCACGTGGCTTGAATTCAAGCTGGTTCACTCGATCCACAATAGCGACCTCATTAAAATCGCCTATGAAAAAGAAGTCAATGTTATCAAAATGAAGCATCTGGTGAAACTGTGAAAGAGAACTTTGAGCTGTCTCTTGTCTCACTAAATCAACTTTCCCCAATCTTGACATCCCGATTGTTTCGTCTTCAAAAAATAGTTGATTCAATTGCCCATGTGCATAATAATAAGGCTCTTCAATTTCTGACTCCAAATCGGAAATCGTATTTTTCTTTTCAACGTCAAATGTATCACTGTCAAAGTGATCTTCTACTACCAAAGGTGAAAAGAAGATAGTTTCTATAATGTCCAAAACCTCATCAGTAAGAACATTTTTCTTGCTTAAAAAGTCATCGCGAACAAAGGAAATATTCAAATCAACATAATGAACACGCCCCCTCTTAGAGACTGAGGTTGACAATTCTACCCCATATAGACTCGCTAATTTTTCACGGAATAATTGTGAGGTTGGATATTTTTGGTTTGCAGTTTCCATCATACAAGCTACTAAAACACGTGCAGCCACTGTATTTTCATTCAATGGCGCTGTAAACCGGACCTTAATTTTATTGGTTTTGAATTTTTTTGATTGAAGAAAGTGAAGATTCACGCCCTTTACTAATTCCATTTTCATCCTCGTTCTACTCAATAGTAACTTTCATTATAACACGAAATCACACTAAAATCCTAATTCAAACTGAGAAAAAAGGTTCTCACTTCACTCAAGATTCTCTACCCTAGAAAAACTAAAAATATGGTATAATAACACGCAAAGAGGTGAACTATGAATTACAAATTATTTGATGACTTTATTACATTACAAGCAATCCTAAAAGAACTCAGTATTATACAGAGTGGTGGTGCAATCAAAGCCTTTCTTCAAGAAAAAGAAGTCTTTGTTAATGGTGAATTAGAACAACGGAGAGGCCGTAAACTTCGTGTCAATGATCAAATTGACATTCCTGAACTGAGCATGACTATCACCATTCTTGAACCTTCTCAAGAAGAAATAGAAGAGCATCTTAAAGAGAATGAAGAAAAGGAACGTGTTGCTAAACTTGTCAAGCAACTCAATCAACAACAAAAGAAACAACCGACAAAGACTAACAAAAAAGAAAAAGCAATTCGCTTTCCTGGTATCTCGTAATGTGGTTAAAACAGTTATCCATTCAACATTTTCGTAATTACCAAGAACTTGAAGTTGAATTTCATCCTGGCTTGAATATTTTCCTAGGACAAAATGCTCAAGGAAAAACCAATATTCTCGAATCGATTTATTTTCTGGCCTTAACCAGAAGCCATCGAACACGAAATGATAAAGATCTCGTCTACTTCGAATCCACAGATTTTAAAGTTTCTGGTCTATTACAAAGAGAAACTGGACCGCTTCCATTAGAAATTTCCTTAACACCAAAAGGCCGGATGACTAAAGTCAACCATCTAAAACAAGCTAAATTATCAAACTATATTGGTCATATGAATGTCGTCCTTTTTGCACCGGAAGATTTGCAGCTGATCAAAGGATCACCTGCAGGACGTCGAAAGTTTATTGACATTGAATTAGGTCAGATGAAACCTCTCTATTTATCCGACTTATCTCAATACAACCATGTTCTCAAACAAAGAAATAGTTACCTAAAAAATTCAGAAAAAATGGATGCTACATTTTTGGAGGTGTTAGATTCACAACTAGCTAGTTTTGGAAGTCGCGTCATCCATCATCGACTTGATTTTATAAAAAAATTAGAAGCTAAAGCAAAAGAAAAACACACTCGACTTTCTAACAACAAAGAAGACCTATCAATTCAATATCAGTCAACTGTTTTTTCTGAAGAAGGAAATGATATAGAGGAGCAGTTTCTCTCTATGTTGGAAAAAAATCGTCAGAAGGATATTTTTAGGAAAACAACAAGTATTGGACCTCACAGGGATGAGTTGGCATTTTTTATCAATAATATGAATGCTACCTTTGGCAGTCAAGGTCAGCATCGAAGTGTTGTTCTTTCTCTAAAATTAGCAGAAATCGAATTGATGGAAGAAATCACAAGAGAAAAGCCTATTTTATTACTTGACGATGTCATGAGTGAACTTGACAATTATCGTCAACTTCAATTACTTGAAACCATCTCTAATAATATTCAGACATTTATTACAACGACAACTCTCGATCATTTAAAAGAACTGCCTGAAGAGTTGAAAATTTTTACTGTTCAAGCTGGCCATATCAAAACAACACCTTGACAATATTGTCAAGGTGTTGTTAATTATATTTACATTTTTGTAAACTTATTGTGCTGAGTAGTTAGGTGCTTCGTTTGTAATTTGCACATCATGAGGATGGCTTTCTTTCAATCCTGCGCCACTCATTTCAACAAATTGTGCATGATCATGTAAATCTTGAATGGTTGCTGCACCAACATAACCCATACCTGAACGAATACCACCGATCATTTGGAAGACCATATCTGCTACAGAACCTTTATAAGCAACGCGTCCTTCAATTCCTTCAGGGACCAGTTTATTGGCTTCATTGACAGATCCTTGGAAGTAACGGTCGCTAGAACCTTTCTTCATTGCTGCAATAGATCCCATACCACGGTATGTTTTAAATTTACGACCTTGGAAGATTTCTGTTTCACCTGGTGCTTCATCTGTACCTGCAAGCATTGAACCAAGCATTACCGCATTTCCACCAGCTGCGAGTGCTTTGACAATATCTCCTGAATACTTGATACCACCATCAGCAATGATCGTTTTTCCATATTCACGAGCTACAGCGGCGGCATCATAAATGGCAGTCACTTGAGGAACACCAACCCCTGCAACAACACGAGTTGTACAGATTGATCCCGGACCAATTCCGACCTTAACTACGTCTACCCCTGCATCAAATAATGCACGAGCACCTTCAGCGGTTGCAATATTTCCTGCAATCAAGGTACGATCTGGGAAGTGAGCACGAATTTCTGCAATCTTACGAAGAACACCCGCAGAATGTCCATGAGCAGTATCGATGACAATAGCATCTGCACCAGCTTCAAAAAGAGCTTCTGCACGTTCAAAAGTATCTGAAGTAACCCCTACGGCACCAGCTACAAGCAAGCGACCAAATTCATCCTTAGCTGCATTTGGGAACTCAATAACTTTTTCAATATCTTTGATCGTAATCAAACCAGAAAGACGACCATTTTCATCTACTAATGGTAATTTTTCAATGCGGTGTTCTTGTAGAATACGCTCAGCTGTTTCCAAATCAGTACCAACTGGTGCAGTCACCAAATTTTCACTTGTCATGTGATTTGAAATAGGTTGATTGTAATCAGAAATAAAGCGCAAGTCACGATTGGTAAGAATACCAACTAATTTACGATTTTCAAGTGTTTCAACAACTGGAACACCACTGATTCGGTATCGTCCCATGAGCTCATTTGCTTCTAAAATTGTATGAGACGGGGTCAAATAGAAAGGATCAATAATAACACCATTTTCAGAACGTTTTACTTTGCGTACTTCATCTGCCTGTTGCTCAATTGACATGTTTTTATGGATCACACCAAGTCCACCAGCACGTGCCATTGCAATTGCCATTTGACTTTCTGTCACTGTATCCATTGCGGCAGTAATGATTGGGATGTTCAAGCGTAAATTACTTGCTAATTGTGTACTTAAATCTGCATCATTAGGCAATACGTGACTTTCTGCTGGAATCAAAAGCACGTCATCGAATGTAAACCCTTTTTTTAAAAACTTTGTGTCCCAATTAGACATTAGCTGGATCCTCTTTTCTTTTTATTGAGCAAGGCTCGAATTTTTATTGTTAATATCATACCATTCTATCGCAATTTGTCAATCATTTATTGGTAAATTATCAATGAACAGTAAAGAAATGTTCGCTATTAATGAAGTCGGTTTATTTTTTAAAATAGGTAATTCCCATCGCAGATTTTACTTCATCCAGTGTTTGAGCTGCTACATTTCGAGCGCGCTCACTTCCTTTTTCAAGAATAGAGTATACTTCCCCCATATCCTTTGCAAACTCAAGGCGTCTTTCACGAATTGGTCTTAATTCACGATCTAAAATTTCTAAAAGATATCGTTTGGTCTTTACATCACCAAGTCCACCACGTTGATAATGATCTTTCATTTCTGCAATTTCAGCTGCATCTTCTGGACGGCCAAATACATCCAGGTAATGAAATACCATATTTCCTTCGATTTTTCCTGGATCCTCTACTTTAATATGATCCGGATCAGTATACATACTCATCACTTTTTTCTTTAAAGTATCTGCATCATCAGCTAGGTAAATTCCATTATTCAACGATTTAGACATTTTAGCATTTCCATCTAAACCAGGTAAGCGACCAGCTCCCTCATTTTCAGGATAAATTCCTTCTGGTTCGACCAAAGCATCTGTGTTGTAAGCATGGTTAAAGGAACGAACAATCTCACGAGTTTGTTCAATCATTGGTTTTTGGTCATTTCCTACTGGAACAAAATTTGCTTTAAATGCTGTAATATCAGCTGCTTGTGAAATAGGGTATACCAAAAATCCTGTTGGAATACTCTCACCAAAACCTTTTTGAGAAATCTCAGTTTTTACAGTTGGGTTTCTTTCAAGTCGTGCTAAAGATACCAGATTCATATAATACATAGTCAATTCTGCCAATTCAGGAATCTGACTTTGAATGAAAATCGTAACCTTTTCAGGATTTAGGCCAGCAGCTAGATAATCTAAAGCAACATTGCCAATAGACTCTACTATAGTTTTTGGATCTTTTGCATGATCTGTCAAAGCTTGCTGGTCTGCTAGAAAAACAAACATATTATATTCATCTTTATTTTGTAGTAAAACGCGATTTTTTAAAGAACCAACATAGTGGCCAATATGAAGTTTTCCTGTTGGTCTATCTCCTGTCAAAATGATGGGTTTTGTCATACTCTTCTCCTTAATCGTTATCCTTATCATTATAGCACTTTCTAGTTGAAAATGTTAGTCTATCCTCTATGTTTGTGACGAAATAACACTTTACTATCATGTCAACTAAATTTACAAAGTTGTAAAAATAAATTTACAGTAAAAAAGTTGAATTTTCCTCTTTTTTCTAGTAAAATGAAGACATTATAGAAAGAGGAGAAAATCATTGCTTACAGTATCAGACGTCTCACTACGTTTTAGTGATCGAAAATTGTTTGACGATGTCAATATCAACTTTACAGAGGGAAACACATACGGTCTCATTGGGGCCAATGGTGCCGGAAAATCAACCTTTTTAAAAATTTTAGCTGGAGATATCGAACCAACCACTGGTCATATTTCTCTTGGTCCAGATGAACGTTTGTCCGTTCTTCGTCAAAATCACTTTGACTATGAAGACGAGCGTGTCATCGATGTTGTGATCATGGGGAATGAAAAACTCTACAACATTATGAAAGAGAAAGATGCTATCTACATGAAAGAAGATTTTTCTGACGAAGATGGTGTCCGTGCAGCTGAACTTGAAGGGGAATTCGCAGAACTTGGTGGATGGGAAGCGGAAAGCGAAGCTTCTCAATTGCTACAAAATCTAAATATTTCTGAAGATCTTCACTATCAAACGATGAGCGAGTTAGCTAACGGGGATAAAGTGAAAGTTCTCCTAGCTAAAGCACTTTTTGGTAAACCAGATGTCCTTCTTTTAGACGAACCAACCAACGGTCTCGATATTCAATCCATTACCTGGTTAGAAGATTTTCTGATTGATTTTGAAAATACGGTTATCGTTGTATCCCATGACCGCCACTTTTTGAATAAAGTCTGCACCCATATGGCAGATCTTGACTTTGGAAAAATTAAACTTTACGTCGGAAACTATGATTTCTGGAAAGAATCTTCTGAACTTGCAGCAAAATTACAAGCAGATAGAAACGCAAAAGCTGAAGAAAAAATTAAACAATTGCAAGAGTTTGTCGCACGATTCTCAGCCAACGCTTCAAAATCAAAACAAGCAACATCTCGTAAAAAAATGCTTGACAAGATTGAGTTAGAAGAAATTGTTCCATCTAGCCGGAAGTACCCATTTATCAACTTTAAGGCGGAACGAGAAATCGGAAATGATCTCTTGACAGTTGAAAATCTCTCTGTCAAGATCGATGGAGAAACCATCCTTGACAATATCAGCTTTATCTTACGTCCTGGTGATAAGACTGCTCTAATCGGACAAAACGATATTCAAACAACTGCATTAATCCGTGCATTGATGGATGATATTGAATATGAAGGAACTGTTAAGTGGGGAGTCACAACTAGTCGTTCTTATCTACCCAAGGACAACAGTCGCGATTTTGCTGGTGGTGAAAGTATTCTTGATTGGCTTCGTCAATTTGCAAGTAAAGAAGAAGATGACAACACTTTCCTTCGTGGTTTCTTAGGACGGATGCTCTTTTCAGGTGACGAAGTTAACAAGTCTGTCAACGTCTTGTCAGGAGGAGAAAAAGTTCGTGTCATGTTGTCTAAATTGATGCTCCTTAAGTCAAACGTTCTTGTACTAGATGATCCAACCAATCACTTGGATTTGGAGTCCATTTCAAGTTTGAATGATGGATTGAAGAATTTTAAAGAATCAATTATCTTTGCCAGCCATGACCACGAATTCATTCAAACACTCGCCAACCATATTATCGTTCTTTCAAAAAACGGCGTGATCGATCGCATTGATGAAACCTATGATGAGTTTCTTGAAAATGAAGAAGTTCAAGCAAAAGTGAAAGAACTTTGGAGTCAATAATAAAAATAAAGAGCCCTGAAATAATGATTTCAGGCTCTTTCAGTAGAAATATATGAATAAAACAAAGCTAAAAACATCCCTTTTTATAGTATCTTCTTTCCTGATTCCAGCTATCATGATGTTCTGTATTTACCTCTCACAAGGAATCTACTGGAACAGTGATACATCCCCATTATTAGGAGATGGTTATCATCAGTATGTCATTTTTGATACCACACTTCGAAATATTTTACATGGGACAGATAGCCTATTTTATAGTTTCCAAAGTGGATTAGGCATTAATTTCTATGCACTCAGTAGCTATTATCTAGGAAGTTTCTTTTCTCCTCTTGTCTACTTCTTTAATGCACAATCCATGCCGAATGCTGTTTATCTCATCACTCTTCTAAAATTTGGTGCAATTGGTCTGAGTACTTATATTAGTCTACATGGGATGTTTTCTAAAATCCCTAGAAGCCTGGTTCTTACCCTTTCAACATCCTTTGCTCTGATGAGCTTTGCTATTAGTCAAATTGAAATTAAAACTTGGCTAGATGTTTTTATCTTAGCACCATTAATTCTTTATGGATTCAAAAAACTCATTTACAATGAGGGAGAGATTCTCTACTTTATCAGCTTAACCAGCTTGTTTATCCAAAATTATTATTTTGGGTTTATGATGTCTATTTTTCTTATTTTATGGTACTTGACACAACTGTCATGGGACATCAAAGGAATTGGAAAACGCTTCTTTCATTTTGTGATTGTATCTCTTTTATCAGTTATAACAAGTCTTGTGATGTTATATCCAACCTTCTTAGATTTACGCACTCATGGAGAAAATTTTTCAAAGGTCGACAGTATCTTTACAGAAAAAAGTTGGTATCTTGACGTATTTGCAAAAAATTTCATTGGAAGTTTTGACACTACTAAATATGGATCCATTCCAATGATCTACGTGGGATTATTTCCACTTTTATTAGCGATCACCTTTTTCTTTGTAAAGTCGATCAAGTTTCACGTGAAACTTTCTTACTTTATACTCTTGACCATTCTTATTTTGAGTTTTCGTTTTCAATTATTAGATCTCCTTTGGCAAGGTATGCACGCGCCAAATATGTTTCTTCATCGATACTCTTGGATCTTTTCTTTGACAATTATTCTGATGGCAGGAGAAGTACTAAATCGATTAGAGGAGATCACTTGGATTCGTTTTAGTCTTGCTAATTTCCTCCTTATTCTAGGATTTGGAGCAACTGTCCTTTACAGCAGTCACTATAAATTTTTAGATGCTGTCAATTTCATTGTTACTTTTGAATTTTTAATTGCTTTCTATTTGGTCTGTTTAGGATTTATCTTAAAAAAAATACCGCCCAGACTTTTCTATCTTTCTATTATCTTCTTTTCCTTATTTGAATTATCGGTGAATAGTTATTATCAAATGGAAGGAATTGCGAATGAATGGGTCTTCGCTTCTCGCTCATCCTACGAACGCGACTTAAAAGCCATTCAAACCTTAGTAAGAGAGAAGACAGACTCAAATTATCGGACTGAGATTCTACAGCCACAAACGGGCAATGATAGCATGAAGTATGGTTATAATGGAATTTCTCAATTTTCATCTGTACGAAATACGGATGCTAGTTCGACATTGGACAAACTTGGATTTAAATCTGAAGGAACCAACCTTAATCTTCGATACCAAAACAATTCTATTTTAATGGATAGTCTATTTGGTGTTCGCTATAATTTAAGCCAACAACCTGTTCAAAAATTTGGATTTAAAGAGATTGCAACCAAAAATGGAGTCTCACTTTCAGAAAATGAATATGCCTTACCAATCGCCTTTCTGTCAATAAAACCTTATAAAAATACTTCCTTTACGAATTTAACACTGGATAATCAGACACGATTCATCCATCAAATCACGGATGAAAAATATAAATTTTATAAGAAATTAAATATCCTCTCGCCTACTTCACAAAATACTACATCTTCGTTGCAAACTGCAAAAATTGAAGAAGATAGTCATCTATCCTACGCAAGTATTCAATATGAAGTAACGGTTCCTGCCCATAGCCAACTATATGTCAATGTTCCAAATTTACAATTTTCAAACGATGATCGAAAAGATATTGAAATCAGCTACAATGGACAGACCAAACGCTATACCATTGATAATGCCTTTCCATTCTTTTCGATTGGCCATTTTGACACAGAGGAAACAGTTACTATTCGTATGAGTTTTCCAGAAAATTCGACAGTCTCCTTTGGTACACCAGAATTTTTTGCTCTGGATCTTGACCAATATACACAAGCTATCACCACTATTCGTCAACAAAAAGTTGCTATTCACAAAAAGAAAAATAAATTGGTGGCAGCCTATAACGCAAATAGAGATACTACTCTGATTTTTACACTGCCTTATGATAAAGGCTGGTCAGCTAAACAAAATGGAAAACCTATCCACATTCATCGCATCCAGAAAGGATTGATGGGAGTTCGTGTTTCAAAAGGATCCGGAACAGTCACCTTAACATTTGTTCCCCAAGGCTTAATTGAAGGACTCATTGCCTTTTTCGTTGGAATCATTCTCTTTTTCCTCTACGAATGGAGACAAATAAAAAGACGAAAAAGCTAAGGAATCTAAATATCGTTCACTTATAAATAAAATGCTAGGATAGTAATTATCCTAGCTTTTTCAAAACAAAAAAACACCCAAATGGGTGCTATACTAGCTCCGCCAGTAGGACTCGAACCTACGACATCATGATTAACAGTCATGCGCTACTACCAACTGAGCTATGGCGGAATGAGATATAGTCCGTACGGGATTCGAACCCGTGTTACCGCCGTGAAAAGGCGGTGTCTTAACCCCTTGACCAACGGACCATATATTCATTAACAGAACATATCCCATTATATCAAAATTTAACTAATTGTCAAGCACTAAATTCTAAATTTTGCTCTTCAATTAATTTTTTGGCACGTTTGATATTGCTTCTTGATATTGGACAAGAATACCCTTCTTTCAACAGCAGCTGTTTCTTTTTCTTATCCATTCCAATGATCATACTTCTATTAACTATAAAAGATTGATGGGGACTGAAATATCTCTCCTCCACATCTTTCTCTAAGACATCTGATAAACTTCCCGCAATTTCTTTTTGAAAATTTTTCCCAACTAAGTTTAATTTATAAGCCGAACCAACAGTTTCAATATAAAGAATATCCTTAAATGGAATTTTTATCTTTTTATCCTTAAAGTCATACTCAAAATAATCTGTCAAATCATCATTTCCAATTTTAATAGTTGTCAGGTACTCAATACACTCCTTTATTTTTAATCTAAATAAATCTTCATTCAAATTTTTATCAATAAAATCTAAGGCAGATACTTTATAACGATAGGTAATAGAAGCGAATTCTGATTTTGTAGTAATAAAAACAATAATGGCATAAGGATTTGCTTCTCGTATTTTTTGAGCAATTTCCAGCCCGCAATACTCATTGTCTTGGATATGAATATCTAGAAAATATAATTGGTGGATATCCGAATGCTGGATATAATTTTCAAATTCCGAAATTTTACCGGTAGAAATCACTTCAAGTTTAATTTCTAATTCCTTAGCAATTTCTGCAATGTGTTTTTCTACCCGTATCTGTTGAGAAAGCTCATCTTCTAATAAAAAAATCTTCATTCCTGTTCATATCCTCCAATCTTCAAAACTTGTAAAAAACGATTTTCTTGCAACTCTGTTTCTAAAAACATCGTTCCATAATTTGCCAAAATTTTCCTCACATTATTTAATCCTAGTCCTCTATTTTCTCCTTTTGTCGAATAGCCTTCTTCATATATTTTTCTAATATCAAAAGTGATTTCATTTGTTGTATTATGAATCACTAAGTAAACAATTTTTGAAATAGAGAAAATAGCAATATGAACCTTCTTTTCTTCTGCTTCTTTTGAAGCTTCCAAGGCATTCGTCACTAGAATCCCAACAATTCTCACGATATCCAATAAATCGACTGGTAGTTGCTCGATTGGTTCACTCGTTTCAAAGGTCATTTCCACCCCAGCATCTCTTGCATCCAACCAGCCTCGAATCAAAATACTTCGTAAAGCAGAATCTTTGATATTGACCAAGTTGAATCCTGATAATTCTTCTGTGTTGATCTTTTTATAACCTTTTTCCAATACTTCTCTATGGATTCTCTGTATTTCTGGAATATTTTCTTCCTCAATAGCTAATGACATAGAAATAACTAGATTTCCCAAATCATGACGAAATCCCCTAACAATAGAATAGAGACTTTGAATTTCAGCCATATACCGACTCATTTGTTGCTCAGAAAATTCTTTATACTCCAGTTCTAAATTTTTACGATACTGATCTCGCTCGATTTTCATGTGGAATAAACTGACTACAAAAGAGAAAAAACAAATCGTTGCCAGCATACTCCCAAAATTTTTAAATTGCGCTTGTTCACTTATCCATAAGGCAAAATTGATCACTACAAATATAGCGAAATAGACCGAAATCAATTTCTTTACATACTTTTCAAATTCTTCTTCATAAAAAGGAGTAAAATCAAATTCAAATAAGTCAATTAACTTCAAAATGATTCCTAAAGAAAGCAAGCGAATAAACATATTATAGACAATCGAGTGAGCTGCTACAACAGCATCTCCTATTACTGAAGAGACAATAATCGTCAGAAAAGTTGCTGTTCCTTCAACCGCTAAATAAGTAAAAAAAGAATAAAAAATGGCGCATAAGCGATTCGTCCGATTTGCATAATGATAATAAGGATATAAATAAACTGGCCATAAGAGCATGTTTAAATCAGAGAGTCGAATGTTTGAAAATAGAGTCACATCTAAAAATACTAAGAGACTTTCAAAAAGAAGAACAAAAGTACTCAACAGAAAGATAAATGAAAATTGATGTTCCTGATAGATTTTTTCGTCCACTAATGCAAACGTCAGAACAATGATCCCTCCTAAAAGAAAAGATAAGACTAATGACTGAATCACACAAACTCTCCCACTTTATTTTCTATTTTATTATACTCTAGTATTATTATAAAAAAATAAATTTTTATATACAAAAAATTATAATATAAAATAGCCTAAAATTAAAGGGAATGGGTGAAATTGTAATCTTTTTAATGTTTTTGTTACATGAATGAAAACTATTTTACACAATTTATATAATCTATAATTTACACTATATAGGGATTATTAGTTTTTTAAAAAAATATTTCTAATAAATCATTCCATTTCTATTTGTATATAGTAAAGTATACAAAAATTAATAGATAATGAAAATTTATACATTTTTACAAAAAAGAAAAGATGCAGCAAAAACTGCATCTTGCATTTGATCCCAGCAGGATTCGAACCTGCGACCGTTCGCTTAGAAGGCGAATGCTCTATCCAGCTGAGCTATGAGACCGAACTTACTTTATTTTAGCAGAAAAAAGAAGGAGCGTCAAGGTTATTTATGGTAGGGACTCCCCTGTTGAATCATGAAAGCACGATAGATTTGTTCCACCAGGACTAATTTCATCAACTGATGAGGAAGAGTTAATTGACCAAAGCTCATCAATAGATTTCCTCTTTTTTTCACTTCTGGAGACAGCCCAAGACTGCCTCCAATAACAAAAGTAAGGTTTGAATAACCAGATGTCATAATCTGGTCAATCGTTTGACTAAATTTCTCTGAAGGAAATTGTTTTCCTTCGATGGCCAATACAATCACATATTCCTTATCTGAAATTTTAGAGAGAATTCGTTCCCCCTCTTTTTCAAGAATTTGTTGATTTTCGAGTTGACTGGCACGATCTGGAGTTTTTTCATCAACTAACTCAACCTGTTCTACTTTTGCAAATCGACCAAGCCTTTTAATATACTCCGCAATCCCATCTTTTAAGTATTTTTCTTTTAATTTTCCAACGGTTATCAATTTAATTTTCATTCCCCTATTGTAGCATATTTCTTCAATTCTACAAATAATCCACAGCTATAGAAAGGAAATCTATTCAATAAATTCCTTTTTAAAGCCATTTCTCAACTCAATTCTACAAGTTATCCACAAATTGTGGATAACTTTAATTATTTAAGATATAATTAAGAAAGTTTTTCTATACTCTAGACAATTTGATATCCTTAGGAGGAAAATATGAAATATTCATCTAATTTACTGAAAAAAATTGGAAACATAGCCCTCATTTTTGTTGTAGGTTTACTAGGTGGGCTTCTTGGAACCTTTTTAACCTTACAAACATCTCATTCTTCTACTTCCAATACTGAAAGTAAACAAGTCCACTCAACCACTGTTAAAACAGCTTACAAAAATACGACTTCAACCAGTGAGGCCGTCGATAAAGTAAAAAATGCTGTGGTTTCTGTGATCACTTACTCTGATTCTTCGAATCAAGGATTGTTTGAAAAAGAAGACAATTCAGACTCACAAATTTCTAGTGAAGGTTCTGGGGTCATTTATAAAAAAGAAGGAAAATATGCCTACCTTGTTACCAATACCCATGTGATCAATGGTGCAAAAAAAGTAGATATTCTCTTAGCAGACGGGAATAAAGTCCCTGGAGAAGTAGTTGGATCAGATGTCTATTCCGATATCGCAGTAGTTCGCATCAGTGCGGATAAAGCAAAGGCAGTAGCTGAATTCGGAGATTCAAACCAATTAACGGTCGGTGAGACTGCGATTGCAATCGGTAGCCCTCTTGGAACAGATTATGCGAATTCTGTTACCCAAGGGATTATTTCCAGCCAAGGTCGCAATGTGAAATTGAAAGCCGATAATGGACAAAATATCTCTACACGCGCTCTACAAACAGACGCAGCCATCAACCCAGGAAACTCTGGAGGTCCATTAATCAATATTCAAGGACAGGTCATTGGGATTACCTCAAGTAAAATTTCAAATAACGGGCAAACTTCAGTAGAAGGAATGGGATTTGCAATTCCTGCAAATGATGTTGTCAATATTATCAAGCAACTAGAAGAAAAAGGAAAAGTAGTTCGACCAGCTCTTGGAATTCAAATGATGGATTTATCCAACCTTTCAACTTCTGATTTAAGCCAATTAAAACTTCCTGAAAAAATCTCTGGAGGAGTACTGGTTCGTTCAACACTTGAAAATATGCCTGCTTCAGATAAATTGCAACGTTATGATGTGATCACAAAGATCGATGATACAACTATCGAGTCAACTGCAGATTTACAATCTGCCCTCTATTCTCACCAAATCAATGATACGATCAAGGTCACATTCTATCGTGATGGAAAACAACAAACAACTTCTATCAAGTTGACAAAATCAACTGAGGATCTGAGCGATTAACTTTCACTTTCTTGACATACTTGTAAACACATCTTTACGAATTTGTAAAGGTGTGTTATTCTATTCATAAGATGGAAAAATTAGAAAAAATAGCGGTAAAGGACATTCGAACCAATCCTTTCCAACCAAGAAAAGTATTTGATCAAGAAAAATTAGAAGAACTGGCTCAGTCAATCAAAGAAAATGGATTAATTCAACCCATTATTGTCAGAAAATCTCCAATAATTGGTTTTGAATTACTTGCAGGTGAAAGACGGTTTAGAGCTTCAAAAATTGCTGGATTAGAGCTTGTTCCTGCGATTATTAAAGAGTTAACGGATCAAGAAATGATGCGACAAGCCATTATTGAAAATCTTCAACGAGAAGATCTCAATCCAATTGAAGAAGCTATCTCCTACCAAAAGCTAGTTGATCATGGCTATAAGCATGACCAAATTGCCCAATTTATGGGGAAATCTAGACCCTATATTAGCAATATGCTTCGCTTGTTACATCTAGCCCCCTCTGTTCAAGAAGCAGTCATTCAAAATGATATTTCTTCGGCTCACGCGCGTGTTCTTGTTCCTCTTGATGAAGAAGAGCAGCGCTTTTGGTTGGAGAGAATCAAACAGGATCACTTAAATGTTCGAACATTAGAAAATAAGATCAGTTCAAAAAGAAAACAGAAAAAACAAAAATCAAAAGAAAGCTTCCTACTAGAAGAAGAACAAAAACTGAAAAAAATATTAGGGACAGAAGTTACGATACATTCCTCTTCGCAAAATAAAGGAACTATCCAAATTTCTTTTTCAAGTCTCGATGAATACCAACGAATTATCAACAGCCTTAAATAAGGCTGTTATTTTTATTTTTTGTATTTACAAGCTTTTCCACCATAAAAATCTTTTGTAAATAGCAGAAAAATAAGGAAATTCTCTAGTTATCCCCACTTTGTGGATAACTTTTAAAAACAATGTGGATTTAAATCCACAACTTGTGGAAAAGTTTAAAACTATAATTTAATTTCATGAAATTTAGCCTGTGGAAAACTATTTTGGTTTGTGGTAGAATAGGAGTACGTATGATTTGATACAATTCAAGAAAAGGAGGGAAGTCTGATAGTGTCACAAGAAGAGCAATTTTGGTCTCGTTTTTTAGAATTAGCCCAATTACAACTAAAAGATAGTGCCTATGATTTTTTTGTCGCCGATTCAAAATTAGTCAAAATCGATGGGGAAACGGCTACCATTTATCTTGATGGAAATTATAAAGAATTATTTTGGGAAACAAATCTAAAAAATGCTTTGATCACAGCCAGCTTTGAAGTCTACAATACAGATTTGAAGCTCCATTTCGTTTTTGAAGATACCGAAGAAATTCCTAGTAGTCATAGCAGTGAGAATAGGAGATTATCTTCAGGTAGCTTAACAAACGAACCGTTGCCTAAAATTGATACAGGTCTGAAATCAAAGTACACCTTTGATAATTTTGTGCAAGGGGATGGAAATATTTGGGCGAAAGCAGCAGCGCTTGCAGTTTCTGAAAATCTTGCAACAACATACAACCCTCTCTTTATCTATGGTGGACCAGGACTTGGAAAGACTCACCTATTGAATGCGATTGGAAATCAAATCCTAGAAAATATTCCAAATGCACGGGTTAAGTATGTCCCAGCAGAAACCTTTATTAATGAATTTTTAGAACACCTTCGATTAGGAGAAATGAAGACGTTCAAGAATACCTATCGAAGTCTTGATCTCTTACTGATTGATGATATCCAGTCACTTGGTGGGAAAAAAGTCACGACTCAAGAGGAATTCTTTAATACCTTTAATGCCCTCCATAGCGACAACAAACAGATTGTTCTAACAAGCGATCGAAGTCCGGATCATTTAGATAGTCTTGAAGAGCGGCTGGTTACTCGTTTCAAATGGGGACTAACGCAAAATATAACACCACCTGATTTTGAAACTCGGATTGCCATCTTACGGAATAAAATTGAAGATCTAGACTATATTTTTCCTAATGACACACTAGAATATCTAGCAGGTCAGTTTGATTCAAATGTCCGAGACTTAGAGGGTGCCTTAAACGATATTTCCTTAATGGCAAAGGTGAAAAAACTAAAAGAAATTACGATCGATGTTGCAGCTGAAGCTATTCGAGCTCGTAAAAACGATAATAGCAAGACACTTGTCATCCCCATTGAAAAAATTCAGGAAGCAGTTGGAGCCTTTTATGGAGTCAGTGTAAAAGAAATCAAAGGTTCACGAAGAGTTCAGAATATTGTCCTAGCACGACAAGTGGCTATGTATCTTTCAAGAGAGATGACAGACAACTCACTTCCTCGAATCGGAAAAGAATTTGGTGGGAAAGACCACACGACTGTCATTCATGCCTATGAAAAAATTAAAAGTATGGTCGATACAGATGATAATCTTCGACTAGAAATTCAAAGCATCAAGAAAAAATTAAATTAATCTGTGGATAACTTTCTATAAACTTCTAGGGGTTATGCACAATTTTTAAACAAGTAACTTTTCAAGTCGTAGATAGGATTCTGAGAGTTTTCCACAACTTCCACACAACCTACTATTACTATTAACTTACTAATCATAAAATAAATAAAAGGAATGACCATGATAAATTTCTCTATTAACAAAACTTTATTTTTACAAGCACTAAATACTACCAAAAGAGCGATCAGTTCAAAAAATGCTATTCCAATCCTCTCGACAATTAAAATAGATGTAACTCCAGAAGGAGTTGCCTTATCTGGATCGAATGGCCAAATTTCAATTGAAAACTTTATTTCTATTAAAGATGAAAATGCAGGTTTATTAGTGACTTCTCCAGGTTCTATTTTATTGGAAGCAACTTTCTTTATTAATGTGGTTTCAAGTTTACCAGATGTTACTTTAGATTTTAAAGAGATTGAACAAAAACAAGTTCTCTTAACAAGTGGGAAATCAGAAATCACACTTAAAGGAAAAGATGCAGATCAATATCCACGTATTCAAGAAATTGCTGCAAGTAATCCATTAGTTTTGGAAACAAAATTATTAAAACAATTGATTAACGAAACGGCATTTGCAGCAAGTGTACAAGAAAGTCGTCCAATTTTGACAGGTGTTCACTTTGTTTTATCAGATAATAAAGAGCTTAAAACAGTAGCAACAGACTCTCACCGTATGAGTCAAAAAGTGATTACACTGGAGAAAAATGGAGACAATTTTGATGTTGTCATTCCGAGTCGTTCTCTTCGTGAATTCACCTCTGTCTTTTCTGATGATATTGAAACCGTTGAAGTTTTCTTTGCTAATAACCAAATCCTCTTTAGAAGTGAACACATTAGTTTCTATACCCGTTTGTTAGAAGGGAATTATCCTGACACAGACCGTCTCATTCCAACAGAGTTCAATACAGAGGCAACCTTCAATGTTGCTAACCTTCGATTTGCCATGGAGCGTGCACGTCTTCTTTCAAATGCAACTCAAAATGGAACGGTCAAATTAGAATTCAAAAATGGAGTGGTTTCTGCCCACGTTCATTCACCAGAAGTTGGACGAGTAAATGAAGAGATCGATACTAGCACTGTTTCAGGAGAGGATTTGTCCATCAGTTTTAATCCAACTTATTTGATTGAAGCGCTCAAAGCTATTGACAGTGAACAAGTTGTTATTCGTTTTATTTCTTCTGTTAGACCGTTTACATTGGTTCCAGAAGGAAATGAACAAGGGTTCATTCAATTGATTACGCCAGTTCGCACAAATTAATAAAGGTGAATCATCATGTATACGTTAGGTGATTTTGTAGAAATGAAAAAGCCTCACGCTTGTGTGATAAAAGAAACAGGCAAGAAGGCAAATCGTTGGGAAATTACGCGACTTGGTGCAGACATAAAAATTAAGTGTAGTAATTGTGATCATGTGGTCATGATGAGTCGCCATGATTTTGAACAGAAAATGAAGAAAGTTTTATAAAATGTTCAGTCACAAAAGTGACTGAACATTTTATATTATTTTAATTCTTCAAATTTCAAAGATCATGAAATATTTCATTTTTCATCACTTGTCTTTTGAATTATGTTATAATAAAAGAGATTGAAATTTGAACGGAGAAAAAGAAAAATGGCATTAACAGCAGGTATCGTTGGCTTACCAAACGTTGGTAAATCAACCCTATTTAACGCAATTACAAAAGCAGGAGCAGAGGCCGCAAACTATCCCTTTGCGACCATTGATCCAAACGTCGGGATGGTAGAAGTTCCAGATGAACGTCTCCAAAAATTAACGGAAATGATCACTCCTAAGAAGACAGTTCCGACTACTTTTGAATTTACAGATATTGCTGGGATTGTGAAAGGAGCTTCTAAAGGGGAAGGACTTGGTAATAAATTCTTGGCCAATATCCGTGAAGTAGATGCTATCGTCCATGTAGTGCGTGCTTTTGATGATGAAAATGTCATGCGGGAGCAAGGTCGTGAAGATGCCTTTGTTGATCCACTAGCAGATATTGATACTATCAATTTAGAATTAATTTTAGCCGATTTAGAGTCTGTCAATAAACGATATGCGCGTGTAGAAAAAATCGCTCGCACACAAAAAGATAAGGATTCTGTTGAGGAATTTAATGTTCTACAAAAAATCAAACCAGTTCTTGAAGATGGAAAATCAGCTCGGACCATTGAATTCACGGAGGAAGAACAAAAAGTGGTGAAAGGACTTTTCCTTTTGACTACCAAACCAGTTCTTTATGTAGCAAATGTGGATGAAGATGTTGTTGCAGATCCAGACTCTATTGACTATGTGAAGCAAATTCGTGACTTTGCGGCAACAGAGAATGCGGAAGTCGTGGTGATTTCTGCGCGTGCTGAGGAAGAAATTTCTGAGCTAGATGATGCAGATAAACAAGAATTTTTAGAGGCGATTGGGCTAACAGAGTCTGGAGTTGATAAACTCACGCGTGCAGCTTACCACTTGTTGGGACTTGGCACTTATTTCACAGCTGGTGAAAAAGAAGTGCGTGCTTGGACCTTCAAACGTGGCATGAAAGCTCCTCAAGCAGCTGGCATCATCCACTCTGATTTTGAAAAAGGATTTATTCGTGCCGTTACCATGTCCTATGATGATTTGGTCAAATACGGTTCTGAAAAGGCTGTAAAAGAAGCAGGACGCTTGCGCGAAGAAGGAAAAGAATATGTTGTCCAAGACGGGGACATCATGGAATTCCGTTTTAATGTGTAAGATAGTAAAAAAATGTAAAGGTTGGAAAAAAATATTTCCAACCCTTTTAGTGTTTTGAAAGGAAAGAGATGACGAAATTAATTGTTGGATTGGGAAATCCAGGTGATAAGTATTTTGAAACGAAACACAATGTAGGCTTTATGTTAATTGATCAAATGGCAAAGTCTTTAAATCTTACTTTCTCCCATGATAAGATTTTTCAAGCTGATATTGCCTCAACATTTTTAAATGGCGAAAAGGTCTATTTTGTAAAGCCAACCACTTTCATGAATGAGAGTGGAAAAGCAGTCCATGCCCTTCTGACTTATTATGGTCTGGATATTGAAGATCTTTTGGTTATTTACGATGATTTAGATATGGAAGTTGGCAAGATTCGTCTTCGAGCTAAAGGATCAGCTGGAGGTCATAACGGAATCAAATCGATTATTAATCATATTGGAACTCAGACTTTTTATCGAATTAAGATTGGAATTGGAAGACCTAAGCAGGGTATGTCAGTTGTTCATCATGTCTTAGGAAAATTTGATAAAGACGATTACATCACTATTCTACAAACAATCGATCGAGTAGAAGAAGCGGTTAACGATTACTTGGTAGAAGAAAATTTTGAAAGAAGCATGCAGAAATACAACGGGTAAGTAGATGAATGTAATTGATTTAGTGAGTCAAAACTCCAACTTTCTATCCTGGCAACAGGGTTTGCAAAAAAATAATAGGGAATTGATCTTAGGATTGTCTGCGACCACAAAGGCTATTGTAATGGCTTCAGCCTTTGATTCTATTGAAAAAGCAGTCCTCATCACTTCCAGTTATAACGAAGCAGAACGATTGGCCAGTGATTTTATTGCCTTACTTGGAGAAGAGAAAGTCCATACATTTTTGGGAGATGATAACCCTTTAGCAGAATTTGTTTTTGCTTCACAAGAAAGGCAATTTGCACGATTAGAGGCCTTGAACTTTTTATGTAAAGAGGATCGTCAAGGTATCCTTGTGACCAATGTGAGTGGTATCAAACTACTGTTACCTTCTCCTAAAGTTTTTGCATCTAGTATTTTTAAATTGAAGGTTGGTCAAGAAATAGACTTAACTACCCTGAGTGAAACATTACAGAAGATTGGTTATCAAAAGGTGAGCCAAGTTTTGCAACAGGGAGAGTTTAGTCTACGAGGAGATATTTTAGATATCTTTGAGATTGACCAACTCCAACCCTATCGGATTGAATTTTTCGGAGATGAGATTGATGGGATCCGAATCTTTGACCCAGAAAGCCAGCGTTCTGTTGAAAATGTCGAAAGAATTCAACTCAAAGCAGTGAGTGATCTATTATTGCAAGAGGAAGATTTCATCCGTGGTCAGAAGCAAATCGAACAATTGCAAGAACAGAGCGCGAATGAAGAATTTAAATCTTATCTAGCAGAAATTCTAGGAGATGTTTCTCAAAGAAAACTCCATCCAGATCTTAGAAAATTTATTAGTTTTTTTTACGAGAAGCAATATACCCTATTCGATTATCTACCTAAACACACTCCAGTCTTTCTGGATGATTATCAAAAAATAGCCGATCAAATAGCGAGATTTGAACTAGATACAGCTAATTTCTTGACGGAAGATTTACATAAAAATAGAGCTTCTTCTCGCCAAGTTTATTTTGCAGACACCAGTACAACATTACGAAAATATACACCTGCAACTTATTTTTCAAACTTTCAAAAAGGATTGGGAAATCTGAAATTTGATCATTTGTATCAATTCAACCAATATCCTATGCAGGAGTTTTTTGGACAATTTGATTTACTAAAAGAGGAAATTGAACGGTATCGAAAATCAAACTATACGGTTATTGTCCAAGCAAGTTCTCATCACAATCTTCAGCAACTCCATAAAAATTTAGAAGAGTATGGAATTCGATTAGATTATATTGATGGGGATGCGATTATTCCTCAAGCTAGTCAATTAATTGTTGGAGGACTAGCTCACGGTTTCCAATTTGTTGATGAAAAAATTGTCTATATTACAGAGTCAGAGATTTATCAGAAAAAGATCAAACGAAAGATTCGCAGGCAAAATATTTCCAATGCAGAACGTCTAAAAAATTATAATGAACTGGAAAAAGGGGACTATGTTGTTCACCAAGTTCATGGTATTGGTCAATATTTGGGAATTGAAACGATTGAAATTTCGGGTGTCCATCGTGATTATGTCTCCATTCAATATCAAAATGGAGATCGCATCTCGATTCCTGTCGATCAGATTCAGATGTTGTCCAAATATGTTGCAAGTGATGGAAAAACGCCAAAAATTAACAAATTAAACGATGGTCGTTTCCAAAAAACGAAGCAAAAGGTTCAGACCCAGGTGGAGGATATTGCGGATGATTTGATAAAACTCTATGCAGAGCGTAGTCAATTAGAAGGTTTTGCTTATTCTTCAGATGATAAAAATCAAGAAGCTTTTGAACAAGATTTTCCATATATTGAAACAGATGATCAGTTGCGCTCCATTGAAGAAATCAAAAAAGATATGGAATCGAATCGTCCGATGGACCGACTGCTGGTTGGAGACGTCGGTTTTGGGAAAACAGAGGTTGCTATGCGAGCAGCCTTTAAGGCAGTAAATGATCATAAACAAGTAGCAGTGCTGGTTCCTACGACTGTTCTTGCCCAACAACATTATGCCAATTTTAAGGAGCGTTTTGAAGCTTTTGCGGTAGAAGTTGCTGTTTTAAGTCGTTTCCAGAGTAAAGCAGAGCAGAAGGAAACGCTTGAAAAATTGAAAAAAGGACGAGTGGACATTATTATTGGAACTCACCGGTTATTGTCTAAAGATGTTGTCTTTTCAGACTTGGGTTTGATTATAATCGACGAAGAGCAACGTTTTGGAGTAAAGCACAAAGAAACCTTGAAAGAATTGAAAAAAAAGGTGGATGTGCTTACCTTGACAGCTACCCCTATTCCTCGGACGCTTCATATGTCTATGCTAGGAATTCGGGATTTGTCTGTCATTGAAACACCTCCAACTAATCGGTATCCTGTGCAAACTTTTGTACTAGAGACCAATCCAACTATTATTCGAGATGCTGTGTTGCGGGAGATGGATCGTGGAGGTCAAGTGTACTATCTTTACAACAAGGTAGATACGATTGAGCAAAAAGTATCCGAGTTAAAAGAGTTGATTCCAGAGGCTTCGATTGGCTTTGTTCATGGCCAAATGAGTGAAGTTCGCCTGGAAAATACCTTATTGGATTTCATTAATGGCGAATACGATGTCTTAGTGACGACAACCATTATTGAGACAGGTGTGGATATTCCAAATGCCAATACACTCTTTATTGAAAATGCGGATCATATGGGACTTTCAACTCTTTATCAACTAAGAGGTCGTGTGGGACGAAGCAATCGAATTGCTTATGCTTATTTGATGTATCGTCCAGACAAATCTCTTACAGAAGTGTCTGAAAAACGTTTAGAGGCTATTAAAGGTTTTACTGAGTTGGGGTCTGGATTTAAAATTGCTATGCGAGATTTATCGATCCGTGGAGCAGGGAATATTCTTGGAGCTTCTCAATCTGGTTTCATCGATTCAGTTGGTTTTGAAATGTATTCTCAATTGTTAGAAGAAGCTATTGCTAAGAAACAAGGCCAAGAGCATCGCAGGCAAAAGAGTAATGCAGAGTTGAACCTTCAAATAGATGCGTATTTACCTAATGAATATATTTCAGATCAACGTCAAAAAATTGAAATTTACAAACAAATTCGTGAAATGAATTCTGCGACGGACTATGAATACTTGCAAGATGAATTGATCGATCGTTTTGGAGAATATCCAGATGTTGTCGCCTACCTACTTGAAATTGGTTTAGTGAAAGCTTACTTGGATCAAGTCTTTGTCCGTTTGGTGGAGAGAAAACAACAAAAGGTGACAGTGAAATTTGAACCTATTGCTAAACAACTGTTTTTAACACAGGATTATTTCAAAGCTCTATCAATGACACAGTTGAAGGCACAGATTGCAGAAGAAAAGGGATTGATTGAAGTGATCTTTGATATTCGAAACAAGAAAGATTTTGAAATTTTAGAAGCTCTGAAGCAATTTGGTCAAACTTTATTGGAAATTAAAAAAGAAAAAGAAGAGAACTAGCAGTTCTCAGCTCATTTTTCGCATTTTATGTATAAAAAATGATACAATACTATGTTAGAGGTGACAGTATGAGATTAGATAAATATTTAAAAGTTTCTCGCATTATTAAGCGTCGCCCTGTTGCAAAGGAAGTTGCAGATAAAGGGCGGATCAAAGTCAATGGAGTATTAGCCAAAAGTTCAACGGATTTGAAAGTGAATGATCAAATTGAAGTTCGTTTTGGAAATAAAGTATTGACGGTTAAAGTCTTGGAAATGTTGGATAGTACAAAAAAAGAAGATGCATCCAAAATGTACGAAATCATTAGTGAAACAAGGATAGAAGAAGATGCCTAAAAATATCGTTCAAATGAACAATAAATATATCAAAGATGAAAGTCAGCGAAAGCGTTTTTTAGAAGAAGAAAGAAAAAAACGCAATCGTTTTATGGGACTCGTCTTGATATTGGTCATGTTACTATTTATTCTTCCAACTTATAATTTAGCCCAGAGCTATCAATCGCTACAAGATAAAAAAGAACAATACAAACAGTTGGAAAAAGAGTATAAAGAAACAAGTGAACAAAAAGAATACCAACAAGACATCGCTAAAAAATTAAAAGACGATGATTATGCAACAAAATATGCACGCGCTAAGTATTCTTTTTCAAAAGATGGTGAATATGTTTATACCATCCCAGATTTACTCCCCCAATAACCGATGGAAAATATCTTACAAACAGTTAAACAATTCCTTGAATTTTCGGATGAAAAATTAGAGGAATTAAAAAAGAAAAATCAAATGATCAAACTTCAAAAGGATGAAAAGGAAAGGAATACAGGTGTCTAAACGATTTCTGCTCCTATTGTTAGTTCCAATTTTATTTATTGGGTCTCAAGCAGCGAGTGTCGAGCAGTCTGAGTCTTCTCAGACAATGGCTCGTTCATCAGAACTTTATTTTTCTTCAATTCCAGCGAACCCGAATGTCTATCGCAAAATTTCTGTTTTTTCTGATCCTCAGTTGAAAAAAGCAAAAGGAGAAATTCTTCCCAACACACCGTTTACAATCGAACAACTCTTTGTAAATGATGAAGGGAAAGCTGTATTTAAAATAGCAGAGAAAGGGTATGTATTAGCAGATTCTTCTGTCATTTTTTCTGATGTTGTACAAGAAACACAAGAAAAAAAACAAGACATGTGGCTAAAACCTGATTTTAAAGTGTACGACCGCCCCTTAATAAATGGTGCAAAAGAAAAAAATACACCTCTTTCTCCTTATACAAAAGTGACAGTCTTACGTACAGCTAAGACTTTACGAGATGAGTTTGTGGAGATTGAAGGTCAGGGCTGGGTGGACAAAACATTCGTCACTGAAAAAGATAATCGAATGGAAAAAGTCCAGGAATTATTAAATAGTAAATACAATTCTCCTTCGTATGGAATTTATGTAAAACAATTAGCGACTGGAAATACTGCTGGAATCAATCCGCAAAAAGAAATGTATTCTGCTAGTGTAACGAAATTACCATACTTGTACTATGTCCAAGAACAGCTCAATAAAAAAGCCATTTCTCCATCTACAACCTACAAGTATATTCCAGAAGTCAATGACTTTAAAGGTGGTTATGAACCAGAAGGAAGTGGTAGTATTTCAAAAACAGCAGATGGTAAGGAATATAGTGTCCAAGAATTAGTAGATAAGATTGCAAAAGAATCCGATAATGTTGGCCATAATATCTTGAATTATTATGTCACTCATCAATCAGATCAAGATTTCCAAAAAACTTTGGATAAAATTGCAAAAAAGCATTGGGATGTTGAAAAAAGAGAAGCATCCGCTGAAATGGCTGGCAATGTCATGGAGGCTGTCTATCAACAGAATGGCTCAATTATTGATGCGCTCTCCTCTACAAAATTCGATGATCAACGGATTGCGCGTGACCTTCCAGTAAAGGTTGCTCATAAAATTGGAGATGCCTATGATTATAGACATGATGTTGCGATTGTCTACACAAATTCACCCTATGTACTAGTCATTTTTACAGATCATTCGAATTATGATACGATTTCCAATATTTCAAAGGATATCTATGAGGTATTGAAATAATGGAAAAGCGATTTTTAGAGTTTTGTGAAAAACAAGATCTATTTACTTCTCATCGTCGTGTTTTAGTTGCCTTATCGGGTGGATTGGATTCAATGAATCTGTACGAACTTTTAGAAAAGAACAAAGAACGATTGAAAATCCAACTGATACTTGCTCATGTTAATCATGGACAAAGACCAGAATCAGATTTAGAAGAAATAGAACTTCGAACACTAGCTGACAGTCGCAAGACACGTATCCACGTTGCTCACTATTTGGGTGATTTTACAGAAGCAAAAGCTCGTACCTTTCGTTATGATTTTTTTAGACAGATTATGGAGAAAGAGAATTGTACTGCTTTAGTAACAGGCCATCATGCAAACGATCAAGCTGAAACAACTTTCATGCGCTTGATACGAGGAACTAAATTACGTCACTTGAGTGGCATTCCTGTACGCCAACAATTTGGAAAAGGTGAATTAATCCGTCCTTTATTGAGTTTTACCAAAGATGAGTTGATGAAAATTCCTCATTTTGAAGACAGTAGTAATTCCTCACAGGATTATTTTCGCAATCGTGTACGCCATCAATACCTTCCAGAATTTGAAAAAGAAAATCCTCAAATGCAAGCAAGTCTTCGCTATTTAGCAGAGGAAGTAACTCAGTGGCACAAAGCACTGAAAGAATTGACTAGCGAGTTCACTATTCAAGATTTAGCTTCTTTTAGAACTTATTCCGATTCTGTCCAGTCTTTCTTATTAGAAGAGTATCTGGCACAATTTCCAGATTTACAACTTGGTAGAGTCCAGTTTCAAGAATTACTAGATTTACTAAGAAAGAAAAGAAATTGTGTCCATTATTTAAAGTCGAATTATGAACTGCATCAAGAATATGATTTCTTTGAAATACAAAAAATCAGTCAAAAGTCGGATGACCAAGTCCTTCCATTTTTGTTAGAATTTGGGAATATCTTTGAGATTGCAAATTATA
This sequence comes from Streptococcus parasanguinis, assembly GCF_040908565.1. Classification (GTDB taxonomy): domain Bacteria; phylum Bacillota; class Bacilli; order Lactobacillales; family Streptococcaceae; genus Streptococcus; species Streptococcus parasanguinis_AC. The sequence goes on from NZ_JBDGEA010000007.1 coordinate 92,254, forward strand.
AATTATCTTTTGGCCACCCATTAGTAGGGGAAAATGTAGAAATTCTTTCTGTTTCACACAAAACTCCCATCTTAATTAGAGGGAGAAAGGAAGGAGATCAGCTGCTTGTTAATGGCCACCATCAAAAATTAAGACGGTGGTTTATCAACCATAAAATTCCAATTTCTCTTCGGCAAAAGGCTCTCATTATAGAACAGAATCATAATATTCTTTCTGTAGTGGGATTGATAACGAGTGATTTGAGTAAGCCCTCAAAAAGTGGTATAATGAAAGATAGTCTTTATATTCAAAAAATAGATAGGTAAAAACATGTTAGAAAAAGATATAAAAAAAGTATTGGTTTCACATGATGAAATTGTAGAAGCAGCAAAGAAATTGGGTGAAACTCTCACAAAAGAGTACCAAGGAAAAAATCCAATTTTTGTTGGAATTTTGAAAGGTTCTGTTCCATTTATGGCAGAGTTGATCAACCATGTTGATACTCATATTGAATTAGACTTTATGTTGGTGTCAAGTTATCATGGCGGTACAGCAAGCTCAGGTATCATTAATATTATCAAGGATATTGATCAGGATATTACAGGTAGAGATATTTTATTTGTGGAAGATATCATCGATACAGGTAAAACTCTCAAGAGTCTAAAAGAACTCTTTGAAGAACGAAATGCAGCATCTGTGAAGATTGCGACATTATTGGATAAACCTGAAGGACGTTTGGTTGAGATCGAAGCAGATTATACTTGCTTTACGATTCCGAATGAGTTTGTTGTCGGATATGGTTTAGACTATGAAGAAAATTATCGTAACCTACCATATGTTGGTGTATTAAAAGAGGAAGTGTACTCAAAATAGAGGAGACTAGATGAATAACAGAAAAAACAACGGTTTTGTTCGAAATCCTTTTCTGTATTTGTTGATTATTGTAGCGGCTGTGACAGGATTCCAGTACTTTTTTGCGGGTAATGGAGTTGGTCAAAGTCAGCAAATCAACTACACAGAATTGGTCAAGGAAATTACAAATGATAATGTCAAAACGATCAGTTACCAACCAAATGGTAGTGTGATTGAAATTGCAGGGACCTATAATAAAGCAAAAGAATCAAAAGAAGATACAGGGATTCAATTCTTTACCCCGAGTGTTCAAAAAGTATCTCGCTTTACTAGTGTCATCCTTCCATCTGATATCACCGTCAATGAATTACAAAAATTAGCAGCTGACCACAAAGCAGAAATCACCATCAAGCGTGAGAGCTCAAGTGGCATGTGGATAACAATTCTCACTTCAATTGTTCCATTTGTTATCGTCATGTTCTTCTTCTTCTCCATGATGAACCAAGGCGGTGGCGGAGGTGCCCGAGGTGCCATGAACTTTGGTCGTAATAAAGCCCGTGCTGCTAATAAAGAAGATATTAAAGTTCGTTTTTCAGATGTAGCAGGAGCTGAAGAAGAAAAACAAGAACTTGTTGAAGTTGTTGAATTTTTAAAAGATCCAAAACGCTTTACTAAATTGGGTGCAAGAATCCCAGCAGGTGTGCTTCTTGAAGGCCCTCCGGGAACTGGTAAAACCCTTTTAGCAAAAGCAGTAGCTGGTGAGGCTGGGGTGCCATTCTTCAGTATCTCTGGTTCTGACTTCGTCGAAATGTTTGTCGGAGTTGGTGCTAGCCGGGTTCGATCACTTTTTGAAGATGCTAAAAAAGCAGCTCCAGCCATTATCTTTATCGATGAAATTGATGCTGTTGGGCGCCAACGTGGTGTAGGTCTTGGTGGCGGAAATGATGAACGTGAACAAACCCTTAACCAGCTCTTGATTGAGATGGATGGTTTTGAAGGAAACGAAGGAATCATTGTTATCGCAGCAACTAACCGTTCTGATGTCCTTGACCCTGCCCTTCTTCGTCCTGGCCGTTTTGACCGTAAAGTATTAGTTGGACGTCCAGATGTGAAAGGTCGTGAGGCAATTCTTCGTGTTCATGCTAAGAATAAGCCACTTGCTCAAGATGTGGACTTGAAATTGGTTGCTCAACAGACACCAGGATTTGTCGGTGCTGATCTTGAAAATGTTTTAAATGAAGCAGCCTTGGTTGCAGCTCGTCGAAATAAAAAAGTAATTGATGCTTCTGATATCGATGAAGCAGAAGACCGTGTTATTGCAGGTCCATCTAAGAAGGATCGGACGATTTCACAAAAAGAACGAGAAATGGTGGCTTATCACGAAGCTGGTCATACGATCGTTGGTCTTGTATTATCAAATGCTCGTGTGGTTCATAAAGTTACTATTGTTCCACGTGGTCGCGCTGGCGGTTACATGATTGCCCTTCCTAAAGAAGATCAAATGTTACTTTCTAAAGAAGACATGAAAGAACAATTAGCTGGGCTCATGGGAGGACGTGTTGCCGAAGAAATTATTTTCAATTCGCAAACAACAGGTGCTTCAAATGACTTTGAACAAGCTACCCAAATGGCGCGTGCAATGGTGACAGAATATGGAATGAGTGAAAAACTTGGACCTGTTCAATATGAAGGAAACCATGCAATGTTTGGTGCCCAAAGTCCACAAAAAATGATTTCAGAACGAACAGCTTACGAAATCGATGAAGAAGTCCGTAGTCTGTTGAATGAAGCGCGTAATAAAGCAGCAGAAATAATTCAAGGAAATAGAGAAACGCATAAACTGATTGCTGAAGCTCTATTAAAATATGAAACATTGGATAGTGTTCAAATTAAATCATTATATGAAACAGGAAAAATGCCCGAAAATTCTGAGCATGAATTAGAAGAAGAAGCGAAACCTCTATCATACGATGAAATAAAATCAAAGTTAGAAGAAAATAACTAACAAAAAGAAGGAAAATTTTCCTTCTTTTTTTATTAAAAAGTATTGACAGACTAAAATTATTCTGTATAATAGAATATGTTGTAAAAATGGTCCGTTGGTCAAGGGGTTAAGACACCGCCTTTTCACGGCGGTAACACGGGTTCGAATCCCGTACGGACTATCTATAAACTGCCATTAAGTGGCGGTTTTTTTTTATTTCTTTTGAATAGAATAAGTGAAAAAATGACCAAATAGTTAAAAAAATTAGCAGAATAGAAAAAATTACCATTAAGTTTCTTTATTTTTATAAAATACAGATAAAAGTAAAGGAGAAGTTATGGAATTTAATAAAATGTATCAAAAAGTAAAATTTATTGTTAGAAAATGTGAGAAAGAATACTATATTCAATTGTGGGAAAGAGAGGATTGGGAACAAGAAGGACAATTGACACTATTTGAACTATACCAAAGAAATCCCGAAATTGAAACAAACGAAGAATTACTATATACGTACTTTAAAACAAAATTTAGAAATCGCATTAAAGATAAAATAAGACAACAAGAAAGTGATAAACGGAAAATAAATAAACTACCTTATGTAGAAATTGGAGAAATAAGTCACAGACTATCAACTAGAAAGATGTATTTGGATGAATTAGTAGTATTAAGAGATGCCCTAAATCAATTTAAAAAAGAACTAACTGAGGAAGAAAAAAAACAATATGAAGCATTACTAACTGATAGAAGATGTCTAGGAAAAGCAAAAATGAAGAAAAAATTAGAAAAATATTTAAAAGACTTTAAAAATTCAATTTAAAAATTGTAGGATTAAGTAAAATCAAATAATCTATAAAAAAATAAAAAAAAATTAAAAAAAGTGTTGACAACAAGATCAGGTCATGATATACTAATATAGTTGTCGCGAGAGAGCGACAAAGACCTTTGAAAACTGAACAAGACGAACCAATGTGCAGGGCGCTATAACGAAAGTTATAGTAACTGAACAATAAA
>NZ_JBDGEA010000008.1:0-90963 GCF_040908565.1 Streptococcus parasanguinis
CTGTACCCATGCCGAACACAGCAGTTAAGCCCTAGAACGCCGGAAGTAGTTGGGGGTTGCCCCCTGTGAGATAAGGTAGTCGCTTAGCAAGAGATTGAGCCTAGTAGATACTAGGCTCATTTGGGAGTTTAGCTCAGCTGGGAGAGCATCTGCCTTACAAGCAGAGGGTCAGCGGTTCGATCCCGTTAACTCCCATAGGTCCCGTAGTGTAGCGGTTATCACGTCGCCCTGTCACGGCGAAGATCGCGGGTTCGATTCCCGTCGGGACCGTTAAGATAATGAAAATTATTTTAAGACTCGTTAGCTCAGTTGGTAGAGCAATTGACTTTTAATCAATGGGTCACTGGTTCGAGCCCAGTACGGGTCATATTTTGCGGGTTTGGCGGAATTGGCAGACGCACCAGATTTAGGATCTGGCGCTTTACGGCGTGGGGGTTCAAGTCCCTTAACCCGCATAAGAGAATAATAATGAGCCGGCTTAGCTCAGTTGGTAGAGCATCTGATTTGTAATCAGAGGGTCGCGTGTTCAAGTCATGTAGCCGGCATTTTTTTATATAAAGAAAGCGATGCGAACGTAGTTCAGTGGTAGAACACCACCTTGCCAAGGTGGGGGTCGCGGGTTCGAATCCCGTCGTTCGCTTGAGGAGGCCGGGGTGGCGGAACTGGCAGACGCACAGGACTTAAAATCCTGCGATTGGTAACGATCGTACCGGTTCGATTCCGGTCCTCGGCATAGACGAAGGTTGAAAGAAGCACCCTTAGCTCAACTGGATAGAGTACCTGACTACGAATCAGGCGGTTAGAGGTTCGACTCCTCTAGGGTGCATGGTCGCAAGACTATGTAGTAATTGAATAGGAACGAGCACCCTTAGCTCAACTGGATAGAGTACCTGACTACGAATCAGGCGGTTAGAGGTTCGACTCCTCTAGGGTGCATAAAGCGTAAGCTTTAGTTCGGGAAGTAGCTCAGCTTGGTAGAGTACTTGGTTTGGGACCAAGGTGTCGCAGGTTCGAATCCTGTCTTCCCGATATTATATAGAAAGAGTCTAATGATTGTCATTAGGCTTTTTTTGTTGGTGATTTTCTTATTGCATTACAAGAAAAAAGAGCTTGCGCTCTTTCCAACTTTATTTATTTCGCAGTTCAACATAACGGTTATACCAAATTTTGATATACTCCTCAGAAAAAGGACCTTTGTTTTGGTTTATCCAATCTACTAGTACTTTTACATTTTCTTTTAAAATATAGTCAATGTCATCTGAATAGTGCATTTTTTCTTTATGTTGCTCATATTCTTCAACATCTAACAATTTCTTTTCACCATTTGTAAAGACCTTGACATCGAGGTCATAATCGATATATTTTAAGGCCTCTTGGTCGATGTGAAAAGGACTTGCTAGGTTACAGTAGTAAGACACACCATTGTCACGGATCATGGCGATGATGTTAAACCAATATTTTTTATGGAAATAAACGATTGCTGGTTCACGCGTGATCCAACGTCTGCCATCACTTTCTGTAACAAGTGTATGATCATTTACTCCAATAATTGCATTTTCGGTTATCTTTAATACCATGGTGTCACGCCATGTTCGGTGTAAACTGCCATCATGTTTATAACTTTGAATTGTAATAAAGTCGCCTTCTTTAGGTAGTTTCATAACTTACCAACTTTCTACAATCTAAGTATATCCTCTATATTGTACCATATTTTTTCAAATTTTTTCTTATTTTTCTATATAATTTTCAATTTGGTTTATAAATCTAAGAATTCTCTAATGGCTGACGTTATATCACTATAATCGTAACCTTTTCTGGCAAGTGCTTGAGTCAAGCGTTGTTTGAGGTCATAGCCTTCATATTTTTTACTGTATTTACGGTATTGTTTTTCTAACTCTTTTAGGATGAGCTCATTGGTTGTTTCTTCATCTGCTTCTAGTTCAAGATTTTGGAATGCAATCTTTGCTTGGTTGTATGCAAAACCTTTTGAAATGAGTCCTTGGATGACTTTCGTTTCTATGGCTTTTGATGGGTATTTTCCTTGGTATTTCTTTTGGAGTTTTATTGCGGTACGGCTGATAACTTCTGTAAAATCATAGTCCGCTAGTATTTCTTGGAGGATAGATTTTGGGACCCCTTTTTGTTGAATTTTTTGTTGTAATAAGACAGGGCCCTTATCGCCACTGAGAAGGTTGGCCTCTATCAAGTTTCTTGCATATTGACGATCATCTAACCACTTTTCTTCTTTTAGGTGTTGGACAACTTTATCAATAATCTCACTATCAATCTCATATTTTGTAAGGTAGTCTCGGACTTCTTTTATTGTTCGAGCTTTAAAAGAAAGATGGTAAAGGGCCAGGTTTTTACCATAAGAGTACTGTGCAAATTCTTGGATTTCTTTTAGCTCTTCTTCACTGATTTCTTTCTCTTTGGAAAGGAAATATTTGACGATAGTATCTTCTGTGATGTAAAGTTTTTGATCATTGTCTAATTCAAGAAGGTAGAGTCTTTTTTTCTTTTCTAGTTTTGTAATTTTCATGTTTTTATTATACCGAAAAATGTGTTAAGATAGGGATATGAACGTTAAAGTAAAACAAAAAATTCCTTTGAAAATTAAACGAATGGGAATTAACGGAGAAGGAATTGGCTTTTATAAAAAAACACTTGTCTTTGTACCTGGTGCTTTGAAGGGAGAAGATATCTTCTGCCAAATTACAAGTGTCAAGAAAAATTTTGCGGAAGCCAAACTCTTATCTGTGAATAAGGCGTCTAAGTATCGGGTGACACCCATGTGTGATATCTATGAGACCTGTGGGGGCTGTCAAATCATGCATTTGAAGTATGACAAGCAGTTGGAGTTTAAGACAGATTTATTGCAACAGGCCTTGAAAAAGTTCTCACCTGAAGGCTTTGAACAGTATGACATTCGGCCGACAATCGGAATGCAGGAGCCTCTTTACTATCGGGCCAAATTGCAATTTCAAACAAGGAAATTCAAGGGCCAGGTCAAGGCGGGGCTTTATGCTCAAAATTCACATTATTTGGTAGAATTAAAAGATTGTTTGGTCCAAGATCCGGTTATTCAAGCGATTGCCAATGATCTTGCGGATTTATTGACTTACTATCAGATTCCGATTGCTGATGAGCGTAAAGAACTGGGTGTTAGAACCATGATGGTTCGACGAGCTCGGAAGTCTGGTCAAGTTCAGATCATTGTAGTCACCAGTCGGCAGATTAATTTAAAGGATTTAGTGGAAGACTTGGTCACGAAACATCCTGAGATTGTCACCGTTGCTGTTAATAAAAATACGTCTCGTTCCAGTGAGATCTATGGGGAACAAACGCAGATTATTTGGGGAGAAGAGGCCATTTTGGAAGGTGTTTTGGATTATGAATTCTCCCTGTCTCCTCGAGCCTTTTACCAGTTGAATCCAGAACAAACCGAAGTATTGTATAGTGAAGCGGTTAAGGCTCTAGATGTTTCTTCAGAGGATCATTTGATAGATGCTTATTGTGGGGTTGGAACGATTGGGTTTGCTTTTGCGAATAGAGTGAACAGTGTTCGGGGGATGGATATTATTCCTGAAGCAATTGAAGATGCCAAATACAATGCTAAGCGGATGGGATTTGAGAATACCCACTATGAGGCTGGTACAGCAGAAGAGATCATTCCTCGCTGGTACCAAGAAGGCTATCGGGCTAATGCTGTGATCGTAGATCCACCTCGTACGGGCTTGGGGACTAAATTAATCGAGACCTTGTTGCACTATGCACCTGAAAAGATGGTCTATGTCTCTTGTAATGTCTCTACTTTGGCACGGGATCTAGTGGCTTTGACGAAGGTTTACCAGGTTGAATACATTCAATCAGTGGATATGTTCCCCCATACAGCACGGACAGAAGCAGTTGTGAAATTAGTGAAGAAGTGAAAGAAGAAGAATGGATATTTGGGAAAAACTTTATCATGAGGCGAAAGATCTCTATGCGCCTCAAGAAGTTTCAGATTTTGTCTATGCTCGGCATGTAGTCGCTGCTGTTGAGGCTGAAGATGGTCAGATTTTTACGGGTTTTTGTATGGAGGGAACCTGCGGCGTCTTTCATTTATGTGCTGAACGAGCGGCCCTCTTCAACATGTATCAACAATCAGGACAGACCAAGGTCAAGCGCATTATTGCTTTTCGAGGCAAGCCTCCTTATGGGGAAGGTTCTGGGATGCCTTGTGGGGCCTGTCGCGAATTTCTCCTTGAGCTAGATGCAGAGAATCGTCATCTAGAATTTATGGTAGATTATGAAAGTCGTAAGACCATTACTTTAGGTGAACTGATGCCTCTTTGGTGGGGCGAAGAACGCGCTCGTCAGAGAGAAAATAAAGGGAATAAGTAGAGGAAATAAATAAATGGACAATGTTATTGATGTATCAATTCCAGTTGCTCAAGTCATTGATCAACATCCGGAAGTATTGGATTTGTTAGTAGAATTGGGCTTTAAACCCTTAGCCAACCCCATCATGCGAAATACAGTTGGGCGCAAGGTTTCCTTGAAACAAGGATCAAAATTAGAAGGTACTCCTATGGAGAAGATTGTACGAACCCTAGAGGCTAATGGGTATGAAGTAGTGGGGCTAGACTAATGAGTGATGAACGAATTCATGTCTTAAGAGATATCTTATTAGAGCTTCATCATGGAGCCTCTCCTGAGTCGGTTCAGGAACGGTTTGATGCGACTTTTGCAGGGGTCTCTGCGATTGAGATTTCCCTCATGGAGCATGAACTGATGAATTCAGATGCAGGGGTTACTTTTGAAGATGTGATGGAGCTTTGTGATGTCCATGCCAATCTCTTTAAGAATGCGGTTCAAGGGGTCGAAGTAGCAGATACCGACCATCCAGGTCATCCCATTCAAATCTTTAAGCAGGAGAACTTGGCCCTTCGGGCTGCTATGATGCGGGTCCGTCGCTTGCTAGATAATTATGAGACAACCGATGATCCTGAGATGATTCAGGAGATTCACAAAGGACTCTTGCGTCAGCTGGGTTTGGTCGGGCAATTTGATCGGCATTATCGTCGCAAGGAAGAACTGATGTTTCCTATTATGGAAAAATATGGACATGATTCCCCACCAAAAGTGATGTGGGGAGTGGATGACCAGATTCGAGAACTCTTTGCGAAAGCTATGGACGCGGCCAAGGAACTGCCGGATTCTGGCATCTTAGAAGTCAAAGAACGCTTTGAAGCCTTTGCGCAAGAGTTTGAGGGCATGATCTTCAAGGAAGAATCGATCCTCTTGATGATTTTGCTGGAGGCCTTTACTCAGGATGATTGGCTCTCCATCGCGGAAGAAAGTGATGCTTATGGTTATGCCATTATCATTCCGAGTGAGAAATGGGTGCCGAAACGCGTGGACTTCAAGGAAGAAGGAGCAGCAGAGTCAGAAGGTTCAGGTGTGGCCCTTCCTTCTTCAGAAGGAGGCGAGGAGCAACGTCAGGTCATTGAGACTCCTGAGGGACAATTGACCATTACCTTCACGCCTAAGAAAAAAGAAGAGAGTTTCGACCGCAACCAACCTCAACCGTTTGGTAATGGCTATTTGTCAGTCGAGCAAGCGAATTTGATCTTGAATTATCTGCCGATGGAGATCACCTTTGTCAATAAGGATGATATTTTCCAATATTATAATGATGCTGCGCCTTTTGAGGAAATGATTTTTAAGAGGACGCCATCGCAGGTAGGACGCAATGTTGAGCTGTGTCACCCGCCAAAATACTTGGATAAGGTCAAAGCCATTATGCAGGGGCTTCGTGAAGGGAAAAAAGACAAGTATGAAATATGGTTCAAATCCGAATCACGTGGGAAATTTGTCCATGTCACCTATGCAGCCGTGCGTGATGAAGCTGGAGACTTTCAAGGTGTCTTGGAATATGTTCAAGATATCCAACCCTATCGGGAAATAGATACGGATTTTTATAGAGGAATGGAGTAAGAATGAGCTACGAAACAGATTTTATGAAGGAGTTTGAGGAGTGGATCAAGACCCAGGTCATGATCAATGAAATGGCTCTAGAAGAGAGTAAGAAGGTTTTTGATGAAGACCAGGATGAACGAGCTAAAATCGCGATGATTCGCTATGAAAGCCGTTTGGATGCCTATCAGTTCTTGCAAGGGAAGTTTGAAAATTTCCATGCTGGAAAAGGATTTCATGATTTGCCAGATGGCTTCTTTGGTGAAAGAAAATATTAATAACACCTTATTGAAGGCGTTTTACTAGTTAGATTTACCTGAAAATTGAGCAATGACTTGATTTTTTAGGGGATTGTGATACAATAAAAAAGTTGAAATGACATCAACGGATTTTTGAATGGAATGATGGTGATGAAACCTTGTTGCCTTAGGAATTGATCACTGAATTTAGGAGGAAAAATGGCAAAGAAGAACGTAAACCGTGTGAAACAATACAAACATCAAAATAGACATCTTTTGAAAAAAGCTGTCGCAACTGTAACTGCAGCTGTTAAAGAAGCACCTAAAAAAGTTGAGAAAGCTACAAAAGCAGTAGCGAAAGAAGTGAAACAAGCGGTTTCTTCAGTGGAAGAGTTTGCTTCAAGTTTGGAAGGTGTGGCACTTGATCGTGCGCAAACATTCTATGATGAAGGTATTCGCTCTGTTGCGGACTTCGCAAACTGGACAGAAAAAGAGTTGTTGGCCCTTAAAGGAATCGGCCCAGCTACAATCAAGAAATTGAAAGAACTAGGCGTTAAATTTAAATAATTGCTTTTGTGATTTCTTGCTATTTCCAGGAAAACTTGCTAAAATGAATCTATTAGAGGTGTTTTGAATCCCACATTTTACAGAAAGTGGCGGTGCTGAGAAGTCCACAAATGTGTCGAAACTGGTAGCTAATGGATGAAAATGAAATATACAAAGTTGCGGGCGTTGCCCGAAATTGGGTGGTACCGCGGATCAACATATTCGTCCCTGTCATGTAGATGGCAGGGGCGATTTTTTGTAGAAAGCGAGGGAGGAAGATGACAAGAGCAGAGTTACCTGAACGAATCGAAACGGAGCGTCTCGTTTTACGAGTCCGTACAGTGGCGGATGCTGAGGATATCTATGCCTACGCTAGTCTCCCAGAGGTCTCTTATCCAGCGGGCTTTCCGCCCGTTAAGACCTTGGAAGATGAGATTTATTACCTAGAACATATCCTTCCAGAGCGTAATCAAAAGGATAATCTCCCAGCTGGCTACGGCATTGTGGTCAAAATGACTGATAAAGTCATTGGCTCAGTTGATTTCAACCATCGCCACGAAGACGATGTGCTGGAGATTGGCTATACCTTGCACCCAGACTATTGGGGGCGAGACTATGTGCCTGAAGCGGCGCGTGCTTTGATTGACCTATCTTTTAAAGAACTGGGGCTTCACAAGATTGAGCTAACTTGTTTTAGCTACAATGTCCAAAGTCAACGAGTCGCAGAGAAGCTTGGCTTTACCCTCGAAGCTCGCATAAGAGACCGCAAAGATGCTCAAGGCAATCGCTGTGATGATTTGAGATATGGCTTGCTAAAGAGTGAGTGGGAAGATTCAATAGGTGATTTTGAATGGGAAAAATAATTGTAGATTGGATTATTACTTTAAGTTTTGGTTTTTTAGTTTATTATTTTTATAAAACTCGTAAAAAGAAAAAAGTCACTTCTGATATTTCTAAAGAATTGATCCCAGTGATAAATTCTGAAATATCAGAAAGTAATAGTAATTTTTTATCTCTAATGCCTAAATTTGAAATTTTACCAGAAGATGTAAGTGTTGAGCAGGATAAAGTACATGAGATTTCTGACAAAATTGTAATCAATAGACTTAATAAATTAGTTCCTCAAATAGTTAATGGATACAAACAGTTTGCTGATAAAAAAGTTGTTGAACATATAAAGCAAATAGAAAACAACAATGTCTTTCAGGTCATTATTCCAGAAGGAGCAAAGCTTTATAAGTCCAAAGATTTAGCTGGCGCTTTTAGGGGTGGTTACAGTGTGAATGGTCAGCTTGCTGGTCAAGCAAATCTAGTGCCAATTAAAAATGGGGATGCCAAAGATCTTAGTTTGATGGCTGATACAACTGCGACTGTAATGAATGTAGCTTCGATGGTTGTAGGACAATATTATATGTCTGAAATCAATGATAAAATGGGGCAAATGCTTGGTAGCTTGGATAAAATAGCTGATTTCCAACAAATGGAGTTTAAAGCTAGAATTTTATCTTTGATAAACAAAGTTGGAAAAATTTCTCAATTTAATGCGGAGATTATTGAGAATGAAGAAATAAGAAAACGAACATTAGACAATCTAAGTCGACATGAGGATGAAGCAACTGAGCTATTACAGCAGGTTAATTTGTCTATTGAAAATCTGGTTTCTAAGAATAAGAGTAATGACTTTGAACAATATAGAGATAACATTCACGAATTTGATAAATTAATAACTTATCAGCAATATTTACTTTCAATTTTAGAAGAAATTGGACGTTTAGTCTACTTACTGAATATGGGGATGACATCTTCCGAATATTGTTATTCATCTTTTAATAATTATATAAAACAATCTACTGGAGCAAGAAATGAACTAGTTAATTGGCATAAGAACAAGATCAAACAATTTGAAATTGATCTAAAGAAAAAGAGGTATGCTAAACAAGGGTTAGAAGCATTCTTTGTTGCACCAACTACGTGGATTAATAATGATTGGAAATACAATGAATTATCCAAATCAGTTGTTACTAAAATAGAAAAGCAGTCATCTAATTCACTCAATTTTAAAAATTTAACAAATGATTTATTGAATAAAGAGACAAAAATAATTTCTAAAAATGGTAAATATTATTATTTAACAGAATAAAAGGAGAACACACATGTCTAAAGAACTTTCACCTAAATACAATCCAGCCGAGGTTGAGGCTGGTCGTTACCAAAAATGGCTTGATGAGGATGTTTTCAAGCCTTCAGGCGATCAAAAGGCTAAGCCTTACTCAATCGTGATTCCACCACCAAACGTAACTGGGAAACTTCACCTTGGTCACGCTTGGGATACTACTTTGCAAGATATCATCATCCGTCAAAAACGGATGCAAGGCTTTGATACGCTTTGGCTTCCTGGGATGGACCACGCTGGGATTGCGACTCAAGCTAAAGTAGAAGCGCGTTTGGCTGAAGACGGCATCTCTCGTTATGACCTGGGTCGTGAAAAATTCCTCGATAAGGTTTGGGAATGGAAAGACGAGTATGCCACTACTATCAAGCAACAATGGGGCAAGATGGGGCTCTCTGTAGACTATTCTCGTGAGCGTTTCACCCTTGACGAAGGTCTATCAAAAGCTGTTCGTAAGGTCTTTGTAGAGCTTTACAAGAAGGGCTGGATTTACCGTGGTGAATTTATCATCAACTGGGATCCAAAAGCTCGTACAGCCCTTTCTGATATCGAGGTTATTCACAAGGATGTGGAAGGTGCCTTCTACCACATGAACTACATGTTGGAAGACGGTTCACGTGCCCTTGAAGTGGCAACAACACGTCCTGAAACTATGTTTGGGGATACAGCCGTAGCGGTTAACCCAAATGATGACCGTTACAAAGATTTGATTGGTCAAAATGTTATCTTGCCAATCTTGAACAAGCCAATCCCAATTGTTGGGGACGAACACGCAGACCCTGAATTCGGTACTGGTGTGGTGAAAATCACTCCTGCCCATGACCCGAATGACTTCTTGGTTGGTCAACGTCATAATCTTCCGCAAGTGAACGTTATGAACGATGATGGTACCATGAATGAATTGGCTGGTGAATTCAACGGCATGGACCGCTTTGAAGCTCGTAAGGCTGTTATCAAGAAGTTAGAAGAAATCGGTGCGCTTGTTAAGATTGAGAAGATGACCCACTCAGTTGGTCACTCAGAGCGTACTGGAGTTATGGTTGAGCCACGCTTGTCTACGCAATGGTTCGTGAAGATGGATCAATTGGCGAAAAATGCGATTGCTAACCAAGACACAGACGACAAGGTAGAATTCTACCCACCTCGTTTCAACGATACCTTCCTTCAATGGATGGAAAATGTTCACGACTGGGTAATCTCTCGTCAGCTCTGGTGGGGTCACCAAATCCCTGCTTGGTACAATGCTGAGGGTGAAATGTACGTTGGCGAAGAAGCTCCAGAAGGTGATGGCTGGAAACAAGACGAAGATGTCTTGGATACTTGGTTCAGTTCTGCCCTCTGGCCATTCTCAACCATGGGCTGGCCTGATGTCGACTCAGAAGACTTCAAACGTTACTTCCCAACTTCAACCCTAGTAACAGGTTACGACATCATCTTCTTCTGGGTGTCTCGTATGATCTTCCAATCATTGGAATTCACAGGACGCCAACCATTCCAAAATGTCCTTATCCACGGTCTCATTCGTGACGAGCAAGGACGTAAGATGTCTAAGTCACTCGGTAACGGGATTGACCCAATGGATGTGATCGAGAAATACGGTGCTGATGCCCTTCGTTGGTTCCTTTCAAACGGTTCTGCACCAGGGCAAGACGTGCGTTTCTCTTATGAGAAAATGGATGCGTCTTGGAACTTCATTAACAAGATTTGGAATATCTCTCGTTATATCCTCATGAACAATGAAGGATTGACCTTGGATGTAGCGAGTGAAAATGTGGCTAAAGTCGCTGCTGGTCAAGCAGGTAACGTGACAGACCGTTGGATTCTCCACAACCTCAATGAAACTATTGGAAAAGTCACTGAAAACTTTGACAAGTTTGAATTCGGTGTGGCTGGTCACATCCTCTACAACTTCATCTGGGATGAGTTTGCGGACTGGTATGTTGAGTTGACTAAGGAAGTGCTATACAGCGACAATGAGGACGAAAAAGTCATCACTCGTTCGGTTCTTCTTTACACCTTGGATCAAATCTTGCGTCTCCTTCACCCAATCATGCCATTTGTGACTGAGGAAATCTACGGTCAAATCTCTGAAGGAACAATCGTGACGGCGGAATACCCAGTGGTTCGTCCAGAGTTTGAAAACGAAGCAGCAGCAGCCGGCGTTGAAGCTCTTAAAGATGTGATTCGCTCCGTTCGTAACTCACGTGCAGAAGTGAACGTAGCGCCAAGTAAACCAATCACTATCTTGATCAAGACAAGCGACAGCAAGCTCGATGCTTTCTTTAATGATAATGTCAACTACATCAAACGCTTCACAAACCCAGAACACTTGGAAATTGCAGCAGATGTCGAAGTGCCTGACTTGGTTATGTCAAGCATCATCACAGGTGCAGAAATCTACTTGCCACTTGCTGACCTTCTTAATGTTGAAGAAGAATTGGCTCGTCTTGAAAAAGAATTAGCCAAATGGCAAAAAGAACTGGATATGGTCGGTAAGAAGCTCTCTAACGAACGCTTCGTAGCCAATGCCAAACCAGAAGTCGTCCAAAAAGAACGCGACAAACAAGCCGACTACCAAGCGAAGTACGATGCGACTGTTGCACGTATTGATGAGATGAAGAAGTTGGTGAAATAAACCTAGAAACACGGCAGTATGCCGTGTTTTTTGGTATAATAGCTGTAATTACAATTGACATGCTGTTTCAAAAATGAAAAGGGCTATCTTATGTTTTTTTATTTAATTCTATTACTATTTATTTCCATATTATGTTCATCTATAATATATTTTATTCCTTACCACATAATAAAATATTTTCAAAAAAGGAAAACTATTGTAATAAATAATATTAACAATCTTTTAAATGGCGGAATTGGACAGTTGCCTAGAACAAATTTTGAAAAAATATTATTGAAATATAATGGATTTTCTAATAAGTTAAATGATATATATAATTTATATTTTAAGAAAAATCTGCATCACATAATCAAACTGAGCGTTATTTTTTATTATATTTCATCTGTTTTGATTCAGAAAATATTTCATGTAAAATTTTTAAATTTATCCTTACTATCATTTCTTGACATCTCTTCTTTTGTTGTTGGTGTTTTGGGAATGTATGGCATCTACATTGGTTTTTTACAGTATACTACAGAGAATAATGAACGAGGGAAGTATCTTGGAAAAAATAAAACAAGCTATGTATTGAAAGATTTTTTCTGGTATCGTTTTAGTCAAAGTAAAGCGTTTATATTTTCATTGCTAGTTCTTACAATAGTTCCAAATATTATAAAGTTATCACTTCTAACTAATGAAGTAAATCAATATCTAGTTTATCTATGGCAAAGTTCACTACTTTTGTTATTAATTGCTTTTGTATTTCTTCTAAAAATGAGTTTATTTTTGATTAGTATTATATCGACAATAAATTCTGGAGTAGACTATAATTTACAGAGTATAATAAGAGAAAGAATACAAGAGGAATATACTCAAAAATTTTGGATAGAATTTCAAAAAGACTTATATATCAAAAAAATTGATAAAATAGATAGAGAACATACTTTAATTAAATGTTTAATTTATAAATTAAGTTTTTTTAAAAATCATCAATTTATGAGAAAACAATTGCTTTATGATGATTTAGAACCCAGATTCCTATATAATTGGTTAAAGTATGATACAAGGAATTTATCAGAATTTGAAAAGAAAGAATTTATAGAGTTAGTATTTGTAGGAATACAAAAAGATATTTATCAAAAAATAGGTGATAATAACAAGCAGATAACGAAAAATCTTGAGGAATTTCATAGATTTTATAAATTATTTGTTGAAATGAAATGGAGATTATTTGTATCAGATGATGAAATGTATAGAATTACGACAAAGGAACCATCTAATTTAGATATAATGCTTCCCTTTAAATCATGGTATATTTTATTGAATCATGATATCAAAATATTTAACGAATTGTTCAAAAACTTTGACAACGAACTGGTATATAATCACTATGTAAAACCAATTAAACGACA
Source organism: Streptococcus parasanguinis (assembly GCF_040908565.1). Taxonomy (GTDB): domain Bacteria; phylum Bacillota; class Bacilli; order Lactobacillales; family Streptococcaceae; genus Streptococcus; species Streptococcus parasanguinis_AC. Next base: position 12,940 of record NZ_JBDGEA010000008.1, read on the forward strand.
GCTTTTTGGATCTACTTTTGGAAGAAAAAATTCTTTGAAGTTTTCAGATGAAACTGTAGAGAATTTTCTATGGAAAATGATTTTTAGACATCCTCAGCTTGATGTGCAAAGGGTATATGATGGGTTAACTATATCGACCAAAAAAATAATGGATAATCATAATCTGTATGAAATGTCTGTTAAGAAAAATGGAAATTCTAGGATATTAAAATTATTAAATTTTCAATATGTCAGATTGAAAGAAAATCGAATTAAGGATAATATAAAAAGTTCTGAAAGATTCAGTAATTTTAAGCTTTATGAGAAAGAATTTGAATATTTTAAATGGTATCAGCTCTGGAAGCAAAAGAATTTATTTCAAAATAATGTTAATTATAATACAAACATTTTTAGGGGTTCAGAACGAGCGTTTAATGAGTATTCCAAAGTGTTATTTGAGTCTTTAGAATATTCTAATGAGCAGTTTAATCAATACAAAAAAACTGTATATTAAGTATGAATAATGAATACAGTCTTGCTTTTATGTTATATCAATTGTTATATACCGATTATACAGAATGGGATGATAATATTGAATTTTATGATGCTGAGATTAAAAAATTAATGAGTTGCGATGAAGAACAACAAAATTATCTTTTCTATCAAGCTAAAGATATAATCTTAAGAACAAATATCAGCGATCGTATTACAGATGAAATTTTAGATAAATTATGGACAAAACGAAATGAAAAAATCACAGATTTTTATTGGTTTAATCAGTTTGGTAGAAGGCATCAAATGTCAGAACTAAAAATTGTATATGTTCAATGGTTATTATCAGGTAAAAAATTTTCATTCTCAAGCAGACTTAACTTTATATACGATTCATTCAGCTTTGGTAATGTAGTAAAAAGTGCGAAGAACAGTGAAAAATGTATAAAAGCCTCTGCTGATAAATTACATTGGAAACGTGTTAGAAATAAAGAGAAAATTGATAACTTCTGTAGAGAATATTTGCTTCTTACTGATAAGTTAGATTCAATTTTCACAAATGATTTTTATTCGTACAAGCAAAATGATATACAATTATCAGTTGAATATCTTTTGAATACAAATAAAGTTAACCTATCAAATGTAATAGAAGATCTATCAGTATCAAGTTTATTACGTCTAGAGCGGATATTAAGCTATAGGGACTACCGTTATAATCGATATTTCAGCTATACTAGTAGAACAATTTTTGATGCTGTAACTTCTAATAGTCCATTTTATTGGTCCGGTGGAGAAGGAGTATTAGAATTTTATATTCTCAAAATTTTTGATAGTTCTTATGATGATTTATACAGATACCCCCAATTTTTAGATGAATTTAAACGTAGATTGATATCTACATTGAATTTACATAATGTTACAATCAATGAGTATGTTGAATTAATTTCTGAAAAAGTTTCAACCATAGATAGTATTTCTATATTCCAAAAAGAAGAAATAATTTGTAAATTGAATGATCTCTTATACAATACTGAAACAAAAAATAGTCAGAGTAGGCTAGATTATAAGAAACCGTACAGATATAGGTAGATATACTCAGTATCTTGTTTTAATATATGTAACATACAGATAAACGTTCCTCTCTGGAAAGAATATAATTTAAAAAACAACAATTAATTAAAAAATATTTCAATATTTGATGCTGTTATATCTTTTTGAATGAAAATTATGATTAAATAAATTATTCATGTTATACTAGAAAAGTCAATCTTTTAGAAAGCAGGTTACTACATGACAAATTCTGTAAGTTCGAACCGACCTGGGAAGTACAACATTGCAGCTTTCTTCTCAGGTGTTGGGGGAATTGAGTTGGGATTTGAACAGACCAACGAGTTCAGAGTGGTGTATGCCAATGAATTTGATAAGTATGCGCGTCAGACTTATCGTTTAAATTATCCAAATACACATTTGGATAGTCGTGATATTCATGCGGTACAGCCGGAAGACATTCCGGCTGAGCGCGTGGATGTGATTATGGGAGGTTTCCCTTGTCAGGCCTTTAGTATTGCGGGTTATCGCAAGGGCTTTGATGATGATCGTGGCGATCTATTTTTCGAATTGCTTCGCATGATTGAGGGGCGTAGACCTCGTGCCATTTTCATCGAAAACGTCAAGAACATGGTCGGCCATGACCATGGCAATACCTTCAAGGTTATTCGTGAGGCTTTGACTGAGAACAACTACTTCATCAAGTGGAAGGTACTCAATGGGAAAGACTATGGAAATATCCCACAAAACCGTGAGCGGATCTACATTGTTGGTTTTGATACCAAAGAAGCTTATGATTTGTTTGAGTTTCCAGAGGAAATCAAGCTGACAACGACCTTGGCTGATGTTATTGATTTTGGTGCCAAGCCAGATGAAGCCTACTATTATCGAGAAGGTAAGCAAAATTTCTATGCTGACCTCAAGGCCAATGTGACTAGTCAAGATACGGTCTACCAGTGGCGTCGTCAATATGTTCGTGAGAATAAAAGTGGCGTTGTTCCAACCTTAACGGCCAATATGGGAACTGGTGGGCATAATGTTCCATTGATTTTGACTGACAGTGGGGAGATTCGGAAGTTAACACCGAAGGAAACCTTCAATGTACAAGGTTATCCAAAGACCTTTAAGTTGCCTGAGGGGGTTTCCAATGGTCAACTCTATAAACAGGCTGGAAATAGTGTGGTCGTCCCTGTGATTAAACGCATCGCGGAGAATGTTGCCAAGGCCTTAAACGAGAGCCAAGGGCAGTCTCAACTGGATCGCTCCGGAAAATTCGCGATTATCTATACCAAGATGAATGGCCAGTTTGAAGGCCAGTCTTATGTGAAAGATTTTGTCTCCTCTTATGAGGAAGCAGAGAAGAAAATTGCTTCCTATGAGGATGGGCTTGCAATTTTATCTGATGAAGATTATTTCAGATTGGTAAAAAAACGTGGCAATTTAGAGTTTTACAGCATTATTTAACGAATTATATAAGTGAGAGGACTAGTGAAAATCTAGTCTTCTTTTGATATACTTAAATAAGAAGTGAGGAATGAATGATGTGGGAACACTTAAAACAAGAACAAAAAGAGAAATATAAGACTCTCATTACCAATTTTGCTAGTCTGAGTGAAGCATTTTCTCAAAAGGCAGAAGCCGAAGATTCTAATGATCGAGAAAACTATGTTGCTCCGATAGTCAATTCAAAATTCCAAGAGACTGTTTTCCAAAAAGCTTTTCATGCTGTTGGTGAGGATATTGCCAACACCTCCTATGATGCTTCGCTGGTCGTTGATAAGCAACATAAGTATTTGGTTGGGATTAAATCCTTTGGTTTGGATTCAGGGGATCAAAAGATTGCTCAGTTCAAGAAAGATTCACAGTCTTGGAATGAGTTATTGAGCGAAATTCGATTTCATGCTGATAGTTCACCGGACAAGGAAACAGCTGATAAAGAAAATGATGCCCGATATGAAAAACTGGCCCGTGAGATTGCGACCTTGCGAAATCAACGGATTGAATCATCCAAAGCACTCATAAAGGGGTTTCATTCTGATTCTAGTCATGTAGAAGCCGTCTATCATGTCTTGATGCCGACCTCGAAAGGTCACAAACCTCAGATCCATGTGGGAGAGACGACTTATTTGCCCGTTGATCTAGACCATCTCAAGATTTTAGGCTCGACAACCAAGAACAATCCGACAAATTTCCGTTTCACAGACGGTCATCATGACTACAAGTACACGGCCGCAGATAGTCAGCTCCATATGACCTTTAGGAATAAGGAGATTGTGGTTGATACTTGGGATGTGAATTATGTCGAAGATCCCTTTTATCTCTTTGAACACCTTCACTTATTGACCTCAGAAAAAAGTGATTCGGAGATTCTTGAGACGGTTTCTTGGGTGATCACAGATAAGCACGGAAATGTAGAAGAAAATTCGGGCTTTAACGCCTTTAATGGTGGATCAAAATTGGCCAAAAAAGATCGCTTGCCACGGATTTTAAAGATTCAGGACAAATTTAAAGACAGTCTCGCTCCAGAAGAACTAGCTTTTGTGACCTTTTCTTTAGAAGAAATCCTCTTGAAAAAATGGTCTACCAAGGAAGAAAAAGCCCAGATGAAATCTGTTCGCGAGGACTTGATTCGCTGTGTACACGAGACGGGGAATGAAAAACTAATCAAAGAAATTGAACAGCTGGTGTATCGTCCAGTCAGTGAAGTGTATATTCCTCTTCCAGACTCCAAACATTTTCATGAGGAGCGTCCAGACTTTTTTGGTAAAGATATTGGAAGGTTTGAGCCAGGTACAAGTAAACTTGTGCTCCCAAAAGAAGAACGGACCTTTAAGCTACGATTTTTATCATCAGGTGATGTGATTACTGCCTATATCAACCAAGAAGCTGGGAAGGCCATTCAATCAACTGATAAGCAAGAAATTCTTGGTAATTGGATTCTTCGTGGGGTCTTTCAGCTAAAAGATAGAGAGATCTTAACGGGTAAGAAACTTTCTCAGCTAGAAATCAATGGTATCCGTCTTTCCAAATTCAAAAACGGTGAAATTGGTATTGACTTTATCTGGATTGATGTGGACAATCCTCCTGCAGATGCGATTGGTTGGGTTGCGAAATAGAGAGTAATAAACTATTCATAGGACTACAAAAACACCACCTCCTAGTCAATTAGGAGGTGGTGTTATGCTTTAGACCATTTTCCAGAAATAATCGATGATATAGGTTAGGCCGTAGGTGTAGATGACGAGAGTGATGGGTTTGCAGAGGATGATGATGGTCATGTAGCGTTTGAAGGTCATATTGGTCAGACCTGCCAGCATACAGATAAAGTCGGCAGGACTAATTGGCCAAATCATCATGAAGATGAAGAAACGATCAAAACGCTTGTCTTCGTTGAGCCAGTTAATATACTTGTCGTAGGTTTTCTGACTGACCATGGATTGGACGAACTTGGGCCCGTACATTCTGGCGAGATGGAAGATGATGGCACAGCCAATGACGATGCCGATGTAGTTGTAGATGGTCCCAATGATGTGGCCATAGATAAAGACACCAGCGACAGATGTTAGAGCGCCAGGAATAATAGGCACCACTGTCTGGAGGATCTGAAGAAAGATAAAGAGAGGTGGTCCGAAGATTCCAGCTTGGAGAATAAAAGCTGACAAGGTTTCTTTGGATTGAAGGATTCCAGAAAAGTAGGCCCAGATACAAAAGGCCAAGGTCCCAAGAGCCCCAATGATGGATGACCAATTAATGATGCGCTGGAGAAGAGGTGAGACATCTTTTAAGTTTGTTTGTTTCATAAAAAATTCCGAGTTCTTTTTCTTCTACTATATCATGTTTTTGGAACTTTGTAAGGATTTTGTCTATTTTTTGAGCAGTGAAATTGACCTGATTGGAGTCTGTCGCTGTTTTAGTCGTGAAGCGGGTGCAAAATGGGCCTTTTTATGCTACAATGAAAGGAGTATAAAAAATGGAGAAAAACGTGTCAATCGAAAATTACAAACCAGATTTTGCGGTGGAAGCAGCCTATGATCTCACCGTTGCAGACTTGAAAAAACAGGGCATCAAGGCAGTCCTTGTGGATTTGGATAATACCTTGATTGCTTGGAACAATCCGGATGGTACTCCTGAGATGCGTCAGTGGTTGCATGACCTTCGTGATGGAGGGATCCGGGTTATCGTGGTGTCTAATAATAGTCCCAAACGGGTCAAGCGCGCTGTCGAGAAATTTGATATTGACTATGAAGCCTGGTCGCTCAAGCCCTTTACCTTTGGGATTGATCGGGCCCTCAAACGTTTCCACTATGAAAAAAATGAAGTGGTCATGGTAGGGGATCAATTGATGACCGACATTCGAGCAGCTCATCGGGCGGGCATTCGTTCGATTTTGGTCAAGCCTTTGGTCGAGCATGACTCCATCAAGACGCAGATCAACCGGGCGCGTGAACGCCGTGTCATGAAGCAAATGGCCGAAAAATATGGTCCGATTGTATACAAAAAAGGAATTTAAGAATGGAAGAATTATTCTGTATTGGCTGTGGAGCCCCCATTCAGACAGAAAACAAAGAGGGGCTAGGCTATACTCCCCAATCAGCTCTTGAAAAGGGCTTGGAAACAGGCGAAGTTTATTGCCAACGCTGTTTCCGTCTACGTCACTATAATGAAATCACAGATGTGCATCTGACAGATGATGATTTCCTAAAGCTCCTTCACGAAGTAGGGGATAGTGATGCACTCGTGGTTAATGTAGTCGATATTTTTGACTTTAATGGATCCGTCATCCCCGGCTTACCCCGTTTTGTAGCAGGAAATGATGTGCTGTTGGTCGGAAATAAAAAGGATATCTTGCCCAAGTCTGTCAAGGATAGCAAGGTGACCCATTGGTTGATGGAGCGAGCCCACGAAGAAGGCATGCGTCCTGTCGATGTGGTCCTCACCTCTGCCCAAAACAAGAGTGCTATCAAGGATTTGATGGAAAAAATTGAGCAGCACCGTAAGGGACGTGATGTCTATGTGGTAGGTGTGACCAACGTTGGGAAATCGACCCTCATTAATGCAATCATCCAAGAAATCACAGGGGACAAGGATATCATTACGACTTCTCGCTTCCCAGGGACAACACTGGACAAGATCGAAATCCCACTGGACGATGGATCCTACATCTACGATACACCTGGGATTATCCATCGCCACCAGATGGCCCACTACTTGACGGCGAAAAACCTCAAGTATGTCAGCCCTAAAAAGGAAATCAAGCCCAAGACCTACCAGCTCAATCCAGAACAAACCCTCTTCTTGGGCGGCTTGGGACGCTTTGACTTTATCAAGGGAGAAAAACAAGGTTTTACCGCCTTCTTTGACAACGAACTCAAGCTTCATCGGACCAAACTCGAAGGAGCGACGGCCTTTTATGACAAGCATGTAGGTAGCTTATTAACCCCCCCTAATAGCAAGGAAAAAGAAGAATTCCCACCCTTGGTTTCTCATGAGTTTACCATCAAGGACAAGACAGACCTGGTCATCTCAGGACTCGGCTGGATCCGCGTCAATGGGGAAGCAAAAGTAGCTGTGTGGGCACCAGAAGGCGTCGCCGTCGTCACCCGCAAAGCTATTATTTAAAAATATGAAATAGAATGAAAATGAAGAGTGAACGAAGTGAGCTCAAATAGGGATCGTTATTGCCGTGGTGTAGTTGCCAATCGATCGATTGGCAAGGGCAAAATGGAGACCAAGGCTCCATTTTGAGGTAAGGAAATCCATTTTTCAAAGATGAGATCTTTGAAAAATTAGTTCCGACCGTCCCCACCACTTAAAATAACGATCAAAAAAAAGGAAGTAAAGCATGACATTAACATCTAAACAACGGGCTTTTCTCAATAGCCAAGCCCACAGCCTCAAACCCATTATCCAAATTGGGAAAAATGGGCTCAATGACCAAATCAAAACTAGTGTTCGTCAAGCGCTAGACGCTCGCGAACTGATCAAGGTGACCCTCCTTCAAAATACGGACGAGAATATCCATGAAGTAGCGGAAATCTTGGAAGAAGAAATCGGTGTGGATACGGTTCAAAAAATTGGACGCATCCTCATCTTGTATAAACAATCAAGCAAAAAAGAAAACCGGAAGATTTCAGTCAAAGTAAAAGAAATCTAAGAGACACAGGAGAGCAAACCTATGGCAATTGAACTATTGACTCCCTTTACCAAGGTAGAGTTAGAGCCAGAGATCAAAGACAAGAAACGCAAACAAGTTGGTATTTTGGGTGGGAATTTCAATCCGGTCCATAATGCCCATTTGGTCGTTGCGGATCAAGTGCGCCAACAATTAGGGTTAGATAAGGTGCTCTTGATGCCTGAGTATGAGCCACCGCATGTCGATGCCAAGGGGACGATTTCAGAGCACCATCGCCTCAAGATGCTGGAATTAGCCATTGAAGGCATTGAAGGTCTTGAAATCGAGACGATTGAGCTTGAGCGCAAAGGGATTTCCTATACCTACGATACCATGCTCTTGCTCAATGAACGAGATCCAGACACAGACTATTACTTCATTATTGGTGCAGATATGGTGGATTATTTACCCAAATGGCATCGTATTGATGAATTGGTGGAGATTGTGCAATTTGTCGGAGTACAGCGACCACGCTATAAGGCAGGGACTTCTTATCCGGTGATCTGGGTGGATGTTCCCCTAATGGACATCTCCTCTAGTATGGTGCGCGATTTTCTTACCAAAGGTCGGACGCCGAATTTTATGTTGCCAAAACCAGTCTTGGATTACATCAAGAAAGAAGGATTGTATCAATGACCTATGAAAACTACCTAGGCTTTTCTCGTGAGGTCTTGCTTGAAAAAATGCGTCAAATCCTGCCAGAAAAACGTCTAACCCACTGTTTAGGGGTTGAGAAGGCCGCGCGTGACTTGGCCAAACGCTATGGAGCCGATGAAGAGCAGGCTGGCCTAGCAGGTTTGTTGCATGACTATGCCAAGAAATTATCGGATCAGGAATTTTTGGACTTGATTGATCGCTATGAGCTAGATCCATCATTAAAAAACTGGGGCAACAATGTCTGGCATGGGATGGTCGGGATTTATAAGATCCAAGAAGATCTCGGATTGACAGATCCAGCCATTCTTCGCAGTATTGAGATTCACACAGTGGGGAGTGGACAGATGTCAACCTTAGACAAGATTGTCTATGTAGCAGATTATATTGAGCATAACCGGGCCTTTCCAGGGGTGGATCAAGCGCGGGAAATCGCTCAAGTCTCCTTGGATCGTGCCGTGGCCTATGAAACGGCTCGCACAGTCGAACACCTGGCTCACCAAGGATTGCCGATTTATCCCCAAACCCTTGAAACCTACAATGCCTTTGTGAAGTATTTGAAAGAGGAGCAGTGAGTGAAAACAGCTTTAATCATTATTGATGTACAAAATATCCTCGTGGAGACAGGTTTTGAGACAGATAAGCTCTTAGAGAAGATTGCTTATTTGCAAGATCAGGCAAGAAAACAGCAGATTGAAATCATCTACATGCAGCATATTGAAACGCCAGAGGCTTTAACTTCAGAAGATTGGCAGTTATCGCCTCTGTTGAAGAGACAGGCGAATGAAAAGGTATTTCAGAAGCGATACAATAGTATGTTTAAAGAGACAGGATTAAAAGAATACTTGGATCAACAAGGGGTTGAACAACTGGTCCTGTGTGGCATGCAGACAGAATATTGTGTCGATACATCTATCAAAGTGGGATTTGAATACGGCTATAAGCTGGTCGTTCCAGAAGGAGCTGTTACAACCTTTGATGGAGAGGACATCCCAGCAGAAACGCTTAATGAATTTTATGAAAATATTTGGGCAGAACGTTTTGCGAATGTCTTAGACTACAAAACAATTTTTTAAAGAAAGAGAACTAAATGAAAGAAAAAGAATTACTTGAACTTGTTGTTAAAGCTGCTGATGAAAAACGTGCAGAAGATATTGTGGCTTTGGATGTTCAAAGTTTGACCAGCGTGACGGATTACTTTGTTATCGTAAGCTCTATGAACAGTCGTCAGTTGGAAGCGATCGCAGAAAATATTCGCGAGAAAGTCGTTGAAGCTGGTGGCAATGCCAGCCACATCGAAGGTAACTCAGCAGGAGGTTGGGTCCTTCTTGACTTAGGTGGTGTGGTGGTCCATGTCTTCTCAGAAGAAATGCGTGCTCACTATAACCTAGAAAAACTATGGCACGAAGCAAATGCTGTCGATCTTTCAGCAACCCTAGCATAAGCAGCTAAACTCAGTTGGTAGCAACTGAGTTTTGTTGGTTAAATTGAAATTCTATGGAAAGAAAGGATAGGGCCTCGTGTTAAGTTAGTTTGGTAACGGAACACGAGCCAAAAGCTGAGAGAAAGAGAAAAATTCTCTCTTTGCTTTTAAGGCTCTTTGTATCTTAGAAAGGATTTGAACCTGTCCTGTAATCCTCGGAAAATAGATAGCACTTCTTGGAGCTTAGCTCCATCGTCGTGCTCCTAATTTTCTATCGGATTACGGGCGGACTTGGTATCATGAATATGGCGACTTATGAAACGTTTGCGGCGGTCTATGATGCGGTCATGGATGACAGTCTGTATGATTTGTGGACGGATTTTTCCCTCCGGCATCTCCCAAAGACAAAAGATAAGAAAAAATTACTGGAATTGGCATGTGGAACAGGGATTCAGTCTGTCCGCTTTTCCCAAGCTGGCTTTGACGTAACAGGATTAGACCTGAGTGCTGATATGCTGAAGATTGCTGAAAAAAGAGCTGCTTCAGCTAAGCAGAAGATTGATTTTATCGAGGGCAATATGCTGGACCTGTCACAAGCAGGTACTTACGATTTCGTGACCTGCTATTCTGATTCTATCTGCTACATGCAGGACGAGGTAGAAGTAGGGGATGTCTTCAAAGAAGTCTACAATGCCCTCAATGAGGACGGGGTCTTTATCTTTGATGTCCATTCAACCTACCAGACGGATGAGGTTTTTCCAGGCTATTCTTATCACGAAAATGCCGAAGACTTTGCCATGCTCTGGGATACCTATGAGGATGCGGCCCCTCACTCGATCGTCCATGAGCTGACTTTCTTTGTTCAAGAAGAGGATGGTAGTTTTAGTCGGCACGATGAAGTCCATGAGGAGCGCACCTATGAAGTTTTAACCTATGACATTTTGCTGGAGCAGGCTGGCTTTAAATCTTTCAAATTGTACGCGGACTTTGAAGATAAGGAGCCAACAAAGACCAGCAAACGATGGTTTTTTGTAGCGCAGAAGTAGGCCAGCATGACAGTTACAGGTATTATTGCAGAATTTAATCCTTTTCATAATGGACACAAGTACCTGCTGGAACAGGCAGAAGGACTGAAAATCGTTGCCATGTCTGGGAATTTTGTCCAACGTGGTGAGCCTGCCATTGTAGACAAGTGGACACGGGCGCAGATGGCTTTGGAAAATGGAGCGGACCTGGTGGTCGAGCTTCCCTTTCTCGTAGCTGTTCAGTCGGCGGATCATTTTGCCAAGGGAGCGGTGGAGATCTTGTCCCGTCTGGGAATCGCCCAATTGACCTTTGGGACAGAAGAGGTCTTAGATTACCAAGCGATTGCAACTATTTACTCTGAGAAAGAAGTGGAAATGGAAGCTTTCTTGCGAAGCCTTCCTGACGATTTATCCTATCCACAGAAGACCCAAAAAATGTGGGAAACCTTTGCTGGAGTGGAGTTCACAGGGGATACTCCCAATCATATCCTGGGCTTGGCTTATGCCAAGGCTTGTGCTGGGAAGGAGATTGCGCTCAAGCCTATCCAACGTCAAGGTGCGGGCTACCATTCAGAAGAAAAAGAGGTGGCTTATGCTTCTGCGACTAGTCTACGCCTACACAAGGATGATCAAGACTTTGTCGACAAATTTATGCCTAATAGCCAACTCTTTCATTCGGCTCCACAGGTATCTTGGGAGGATTATGACCAACTGCTTCGTTATCAAATCCTAACCCATCCGGAGCTGACACAGATATTTCAGGTCAATGAAGAGCTGGCCAATCGGATAAAGGATGCCATTCGAAGTGCTAGCTCTGTGGAAGACCTGGTGGAGAAAGTCGCAACCAAGCGCTATACTAAGGCGCGTGTCCGTCGCATCTTGACCTACATCTTGGTAGGGGCGATGGATCAAGCTCTTCCTAATGCCATTCATGTCTTAGGGTTTTCTGCAAAGGGACAAGCTCACCTCAAAGGCTTGAAAAAATCAGTAGAGGTCGTGACCCGAATCGGTAAAGAACCTTGGGATGCCTTGGCCCAGCAAGCAGATCAGGTGTATCAACTAGGCCATCCCCAATTGCCAGAGCAGATCTGGGGGCGGGTGCCAGTGAGACTAAGAGATGAATAATGGATGATTGGAGAGTAGTTCCATCCGGGATGATGCACAAAAAACTCTTCCAAGTCTTATGATTTGTGATATAATATAAAAGATTGAAAATAATTTGAAAAAAATGAAGGAGAATCCTCATGGGACGTAAATGGGCCAATATTGTTGCCAAGAAAACTGCCAAAGATGGTGCCAACTCAAAAGTGTATGCTAAATTTGGTGTGGAGATCTATGTAGCTGCTAAAAAGGGTGAACCAGATCCAGAACTAAATACTGCTTTGAAATTCGTTATTGACCGTGCTAAACAAGCGCAAGTGCCAAAACACGTGATTGATAAAGCGATCGATAAGGCAAAAGGAAACACTGACGAAACCTTTACAGAAGGGCGTTACGAAGGATTTGGACCAAATGGTTCGATGTTGATCGTTGATACCTTGACGTCAAACGTTAACCGTACAGCTGCCAATGTTCGTGCTGCTTTTGGTAAAAACGGTGGTAACATGGGAGCTTCCGGTTCTGTATCTTACCTCTTTGACAACAAGGGTGTTATCGTCTTTGCAGGTGATGATGCGGATGCCATCTTTGAGCTTTTGCTTGAAGCAGATGTTGATGTAGATGATGTCGAAGCAGAAGAAGGAACGATCACAGTCTACACTGCTCCAACTGATCTTCACAAAGCGATCGTTGCTTTGCGTGAATCAGGTGTTGAAGAATTCCAAGTAACAGAATTGGAAATGATTCCTCAATCAGAAGTTGAGTTGTCAGGTGAAGATTTGGAAACATTTGAAAAACTTTACAGCGTTCTTGAAGACGATGAGGACGTACAAAAAATCTACACAAATGTAGATGGATTCTAATCACTCGTAAGGACTGTAGTGAATCCCATAAATTCAGAAAAAGGATAGCTTCTCAGATCAAGCTATCCTTTTTCTCTGTCTGATGAGGATCTATCTTTTGTAAGTGATGGCCTGTATAAGTGTAAATACGGGTCAGGGGTGATTGGGAGAGTGTGGAAACCTTAAAATAGAAATAATGGTCTCGATGATCTCGACTTTTGGTGTGGTGAAGACGAAAGTAGTTTCGCTGGCCTGCTGCCATAGAGTGGAGAATATCGTCTTCTAAAAAGACGAGCGGCGTAGAAGTAGCGGCCCACTTGTAAAAGTCCATCTCAAATTGGTGGTAATTCTCCGAAAAATAATCAAATTGTAATTCGTGTTTAGTCTGAATAGGTTTCATAGGGTGTTTCCTCAGATTCAATAAAAATGATAGAGTCTACGAGGAGACGGTGGTAGTGGCCATCGCTTTTGAGAAGAAGTTCAGAAGCAGATAAGGTGTGAATCGAACCTGTGTAGGTTGCAAAGTGATTTCCCTCTAGAGTTGTGATCGAGATCGTCGTTTGTTGTTGGAAGGCCTGCTCCAGGAGCTGAATCTGTTCAACAAATGGAAGAACCGTGAGCTGACTGCGGTTGATTTCTTTGGTATGCAGGGCAGTTGTGTGCTCAGATAAAAAGAAGCCGGCCCATTTGGCCATGCCACGGTCTTGAAATTCGCGTGCGGATTGATAAGGGAGATAAGAACGGTCGATCATGTTAATCCATCTAAGCCTCCTGCGGAATGTCCGCCTGTTAGTTTACTGCGTGCAATGGCGCGTGAGTTTTCTAGTAATGAGGAGCCTTTCTGAAGAGAGGTAAAGCCAAATTGGTCCCGAATGCGGTCAATCGTCTGCTGGAGTTTCTCCTCTTTTTCCAAGGCTACTGGATCATCGAAGAGAGAAAAGAGTTGAAGAGACTCCTCGACAAGTTCTCCATAAAAAATACCAATCTGGCGAATGGCGCCTCCTTCGTACTTGGAGCGAAAGAGCCGTAGAACCGTATCGGATAAAACCTTGGTGGATTGGGTGGGTTCAATCTTTTGCTGGCAGTGAATGGACGGAAGCCCCTCGATTTTGGAGTAGGAGGCATGAATGGAGACCAATTGGGTCTTCTTTTTTTTCCGTCGCAAGCGAATAGCTACCTGTTCAGCCATCTCTCGAAACACCAGTTCAATATCGGCTTGTAGATGGTAGTCATAGGGCAAGATTTGAGAGTTGCCAATGCCTCGTGATTTCGGACGATAAGGCTTGTGGACATTGCTTTCATCAATGCCATGAGCATGGAACCACAGTTGAAGGCCCATGACTCCGAATTCTTTCTTTAAGAGATCTGGGTGAGCCTGGGCCAGTTCAGCAATCGACGTGATCCCGATCCCTTGCAATCGTTTTTCAGTCCGACGTCCAATGCCCCAAAAATCAGTGAGCTGGGGCAGTTTCCAGACCTTCCTTTCTACATCTTCATAAGACCAATTGGAGCGCATATTTCGACAATGCTTGGCTTCATTGTCCAAGGCTAGCTTGGCAAGAAGGGGATTGGCGTTGCTGAGGCCGATAGTAGAGTAGATTCCAGTTTCCTGCCAGATCCTTTTTTGGATTCTGGCAGAAAGGAGATCCAGTTTTTCCTTTCGAGAGAGGGAGGAATCTGGAATAAAATAATTTAAGGAAGAAGTCAGATCGATAAAGCCTTCGTCAATCGAGTAAGGGAAAATATCATCTGGTGCCGCAAATTCCTGAAAGACCTTCTGAATCTCCATATTGACCTGAATGTAGGCATTCATCCGTGGAGGCACAATCAGAGTCCTCTTGGCCCAGGATTCAATGGATGCAATAAAGGCTGGATCTGTTGGCAATCCTTGTTTTTTAGCGACGTAGCTATTAAATTTTCTGGTTTTGAGATCAAAAGGTAGGTCGTAGCTCCGGCTGACATTTTTCTTGCCGAAGACTTGTTTGAAAACGGGAGAGCTGGCCAAAATCAGGCCGGCTGAATTGTCGCTCCGACTCATGACGCAAAGAGAAGTCGTCAAGGGATTGAGCCCTAGACGGACACATTCACAACTGGCATAAAAACTTTTCATATCCACAAAAGCAATATCAGAATGAGGCTCACGTGAATAATCAAATAGCATATTTACACCTCAAGCGGAAGAAAATGCCCGACCACAATGCCGACGATTTTGGGTTCGTCTTCATAGGGAGCAAATAAATCGTCATAATCAGGGTTGATAGATTCTAAGCGCAAACCTTCCGCTTCCCGATAGACTTTCTTGATATAGGTCTTTCCGTTCCAGATGAGGGCGTAGACCGCCCCATCGTAGTCAAATCCAGTTTGCTTCATGAGGGCAACAGAGCCATTGGGGTAGAGAGGTTCCATCGAATTTCCGGATACCCAAGAAGCAAAGTCATGCTGGATCTCTTGGTCAAAATAGACAGTTTCATAGTCCGTTTCGTTGTCATAAAAGGTGTGTCCTAAACCGGCTGCCAACTCAATCGAAAGAACCTTATAAGCAGTCAAGGAAACAACTTTTTGCTGCTGTTCCAATAACTGGCTGGCCAACTGGTCGACTTTCTTTTGATGAGGTGGGGTTAATAAAGGGTAGGTGTAGAGTGCGGAGTCTTTGTTAATAAAGTAGTCCTCTTTAACGGAGAGGCGCTTGGCCAACCTCCTGAGATTTTTTTCGTGTGGCTCCGCTAAGCCATTCTCCCAACTGGAGTAGGTCTTGCGAGAAATCTTGAGATCCTCGTAGACATCAGCTTGGGTCAAGCCTTTTTCCAGGCGTCTTTCTTTTAGTTTTTTTGCATCAAACATGTCAGTTCTCCTATGTAACGTTTTAAAGGTTACATATAGTTTATCAAAAATGAATCCTTTTTGCAAGAGAAAAATTCAGTTGAAAACGAATGAAAAGACTTGATTTTGATTGAAAAAAGAGTATAATCATTTCTAAAATGTCTATAAATGAGGAACTATATGAAAAAAAGTTTTATCCACCAACAAAAAGAAATTTCGTTTGTTAAAACGACTTTCACACAATATTTAAAAGATAAATTGGACATCATTGAAGTCCAAGGGCCAATTTTGAGCAAGGTCGGAGACGGGATGCAGGATAACCTTTCTGGGATTGAACATCCAGTATCTGTAAAGGTCCTTCAAATTCCTGATGAGACTTATGAAGTCGTGCATTCACTTGCAAAATGGAAACGCCATACCTTGGCACGTTTTGGTTTTGGCGAAGGAGAAGGTCTCTTTGTCCATATGAAGGCTCTTCGTCCAGATGAAGATTCGCTAGACGCTATCCACTCTGTTTATGTAGACCAATGGGACTGGGAAAAAGTCATCCCAAATGGTCAACGCAATATCGCCTACCTTAAAGAAACGGTTGAAAAGATCTACAAGGCAATTCGTTTGACAGAACTAGCAGTAGAAGCGCGCTATGATATTGAGTCAGTTCTTCCAAAACAAATTACCTTCGTTCACACGGAAGAGTTGGTGGAACGCTATCCAGATTTAACTCCAAAAGAGCGTGAAAATGCTATTGCCAAAGAATTCGGAGCCGTTTTCTTGATCGGGATTGGTGGAGAGCTGGCAGATGGCAAACCACACGATGGACGTGCACCTGACTATGATGACTGGACAACAGAATCTGAAAATGGCTACAAGGGATTGAATGGTGATATCCTAGTCTGGAATGATGTCCTAGGTTCAGCCTTTGAGTTGTCTTCAATGGGGATCCGTGTCGATGAAGATACGCTTCGTCGCCAAGTTGCGATTACAGGGGACCAAGATCGTCTCCAATTAGAGTGGCACAAGGCCTTGTTAAACGGTCTCTTCCCACTCACGATTGGTGGAGGGATCGGGCAATCTCGTTTGGCTATGTTCTTGCTTCGTAAGAAACATATCGGTGAAGTCCAAACCAGTGTCTGGCCGCAATCTGTCCGCGATGAATATGAAAATATCCTATAAGGAAAGAAAGAGAGTGGGACAGAAATCGGTCATTCGTTAGAATTCGATTTCGTCGTCCCGCCTCCGCACAGTTGAGTAGGGCTGTAAAAGCTGATGAAATCAGCGTAGTAGAGCCCACTCAACCACTGCGTCTTGCTCGAAAATCCAAAAACAATTGAGAGGCTAGGACTTTTGTCCCAGCCTCTTTTAAATGTCGCTTGACCATATCAAATCGCAATTTTCTGATTTTTTTTGGTATAATGGTCCCTATGAAAATAGTATCTGGAACCTATGGGGGACGTCCCCTCAAAACACTTGAAGGAAAAACAACCAGGCCGACTTCTGATAAGGTCAGAGGGGCTATGTTCAATATGATTGGTCCTTACTTTGACGGTGGAAGAGTGCTGGATCTCTATGCTGGAAGCGGTGGGCTTTCTATCGAAGCCGTTTCTCGAGGCATGTCAGAGGCCGTTCTAGTAGAAAGAGATCGTAGAGCGCAGGAGATTGTAGCAGCCAATATTGCCATGACCAAGGAAAAGGAACGGTTTCAACTACTAAAAATGGAGGCCAAGCAAGCCTTGGGGCTTCTAACGGGCACTTTTGATCTGGTTTTCTTAGACCCGCCTTATGCCAAGGAAGAGATTGTCCGCGATATCGAAACCTTGTGCGAGCGTCAACTCTTGTCAGAAAACATCATGATTGTGTGCGAAACCGATAAACATGTAGAACTTCCTGAGGAAATCGGACAAGTGGGAATCTGGAAAGAAAAAATCTATGGAATTAGTAAGGTAACAGTATATGTCAGATAGAAGTGGATTGTTCACAGGATCGTTTGATCCGATTACCATTGGGCATGTGCAATTGATCGAGCGTGCGAGTCGCTTGTTTGACCGTGTCTATGTCGGAATTTTTTATAATCCGGAAAAAGTCGGACTCTTTTCCATTGAGCAGCGCGTGCGCATGGTAGAAGGGGCCTTGGCTCATTTGGAAAATGTTGAAATTGTGACGTCGACCCAAGAGTTGGCTGTGACAGTGGCGCGCAATCTTGGTGTGGTGACCTTGATCCGGGGCTTGCGCAATGCACAGGATCTGGTTTACGAAGCCAATATGGATTATTTTAATCACCAGTTGGCACCTGAATTGGAGACTATTTATCTCTATGCCCAGCCTCCTTACCAGGCCATTAGTTCAACACGTATTCGAGAGTTGCTGGCTTTTCAGCAGGATATCTCACCGTATGTCCCAGAGAGTGTAATGGAGGAAATTAACGATGACACAAGCGAATAAACCAAGCTTGACCCCTAAAAAGAAAAAAGGACGGTTGAAAGAATACCGATGGCCGATTGCA
Source organism: Streptococcus parasanguinis (assembly GCF_040908565.1). GTDB lineage: Bacteria > Bacillota > Bacilli > Lactobacillales > Streptococcaceae > Streptococcus > Streptococcus parasanguinis_AC. The sequence goes on from NZ_JBDGEA010000008.1 coordinate 30,992, forward strand.
GGAGTTCTTTTCTTGCTCCTCTTGCTAGCTGCTTTTGTGATTCGCCTTCCCTATTATATTGAGATGCCGGGAACGGCAGAAGATATTCGATCCGTCATGACAGTGGATGGAAAAATAGATACCAAGTCAGGATCATATGATTTTGTAACCGTGGCAGTGAAAGAGGCGACTCCGGCTGATTTGATCTATGCTTGGGCAACGCCTTTTACAGACATCTATTCTGCCAAGGATATGACCGGTGGTAGTTCGAGCCAAGAATTCACGCGGATCAACCAATTCTATATGGAAACCTCGCAAAATATGGCCATCTACCAAGGATTGAAGACAGCTGGCAAAGAAACCCAGATGGACTTTCTTGGTGTTTATGTCATGCAGGTAGCAGATGACTCGACCTTTAAGGGAATCTTGAACATTGCGGATACCGTCACTGGTGTGAATGGCAAGACCTTTAAGAGCTCCAAAGAATTGATTGACTATGTTGGGTCTCAAAAAATTGGTGATCCCATTTCGGTGACCTATATCGAGGATGGACAAACCAAGACCGCAGACGGAAAGATCATCAAATTGTCCAATGGGAAAAACGGAATCGGAATTAGCCTGATCGACCGGACTGAAGCAAAAGGCGATGTTCCTGTCCAGTTTGCGACCCAAGGGATTGGTGGACCAAGTGCTGGCATGATGTTTAGCCTAGCCATCTACACTCAAGTGGCTGATCCAGATCTTCGTCAGGGACGCCATATTGCAGGGACAGGAACCATTAACCAAGATGGAACGGTTGGCGATATCGGTGGGATTGACAAGAAAGTCGTCGCAGCCGATAAAGAAGGAGCAGAAATTTTCTTTGCCCCTAATAACCCTGTTTCCAAAGAAGAAAAGAAAGCTAATCCAAAGGCTAAATCAAACTATGAAACCGCTAAAGATGCAGCAAAACAAATTCATTCGAAGATGAAAATTGTGCCCGTCAAAACCCTTCAAGACGCCATTGATTATTTGAAAAAGAAGTAGAAGTAGAAGTATCTTGTTAGATCAGTCTCGTACTTGAAAGTACGAGGTAGAGTTGGCAGATAGGAAGATTCACCTTCTAATCAAATTCAAGTTTTTGCTTATCAATCTCTCTATTTTTAGAGGGATTTTTTCTTTATACTGGTATCAGAAAGAAAGGGAGGTAGTGAAATGATTCAAACCAGTTTGTTTTCCATTTCAGTATTCTTAGCGGGAGTTCTATCCTTTTTCTCCCCATGTATTTTGCCACTGATGCCAGTCTATGTAGGGATTCTATTGGATTCTGAACGTGTGAAGACAGTTCGGATTTTTGGAAGAGACATTTCTTGGTACGGCTTGGTGAAGACTCTTTGTTTTATCGCAGGTCTATCAACCGTATTTCTCATCCTAGGTTATGGTGCAGGGGCCCTTGGTCAGGTACTCTATGCTCCCTGGTTCCGTTACCTACTAGGAGGGATTGTCATCTTATTGGGAATCCATCAGATGGGCCTCATCAATCTTCAGCAACTCCAAAAACAAAAGAGTATCCAACTGAAGAAGGACGAAAAACGCAATGAATTCTTCAATGCTTTTCTGATAGGGGTCACCTTCAGTTTTGGTTGGACCCCTTGTGTCGGACCAGTTTTAAGTTCTGTTCTAGCCATTGCCGCTTCTGGAGGAGATGGTGCTTTACAAGGCGCTTTCCTTATGCTGGTCTATACATTGGGATTGGCGCTACCCTTCTTAGTCTTGGCTCTGGCTTCTAGCTGGGTTCTACAACATTTTGCTAAACTCAAGCCCCATATGGGAACCTTGAAAAAAATTGGTGGTGCCCTCATCATCTTGATGGGCATCTTGCTGATGCTAGGAAATCTTAATAGCCTCGCATCCCTGTTTCACTAATCTTGAATGATTAAAGGAGAAAAATCATGAAAAAAATTCTTGCACTTTCCATTGCTACACTTAGCATCGTCACTTTAGCAGCTTGTTCTGGACAGAAATCAGATTCAGACATGAAAAAAACGGACGATAGTAGTATGATGAAGAAGGACGATATGAAGAAGGATGACATGAAGGATTCATCTATGTCCGATGATAAAATGAAAAAAGAAGACATGAAAGATTCATCTATGATGTCTGACAGCAGTTCTGAAATGAAGGACGATATGAAAAAGGATGAGATGAAATCCAGTGATTCAGAAATGAAAGACGAAAAGAGTGAATCATCTGATATGAAATCAGACCAATAAAGGACAGTAGGAAGAGGAAGTCGTCTGCTTGGGCGACTTTCTCCCTATTTATTAAAGAGGAGGAAGACATGAAAAAAATAGCCTTAGTAGCGACAGGACTTTTGTGTGTAGGATTGTTAGGGGCCTGCTCTAACCAAGGAATGGAATCATCCAACAAAAGTGAGACTAAGCAGACATCCACAATGGGACCTTCAGAGCAAGCTGGAAAGAAGGTTCAAGAGTTTAACCTGCAAGGAGTAGACGGTAAGACCTACCGCTTATCAGATTACAAAGGGAAGAAAGTTTATCTCAAGTTTTGGGCTTCCTGGTGCTCAATCTGTCTTTCAACATTAGGCGACACAAATGATTTAGCAAAGGCAGAGGAGGGGAAGGATTATGTGGTCTTATCCGTTGTAGCTCCAACCTTTAATGGTGAAAAATCGGAAGCAGATTTCAAAAACTGGTACCAGTCTTTGGATTACAAGGATTTTCCAGTCTTGATGGACAGTAAGGGCGACTTGCTCAAAGAGTATGGGATTCGTTCTTATCCATCGGCACTCTTTATCAATAGCGATGGGACGTTATCGAAGAGTCATATTGGCTATATGAATAAAGAGGATATCCTCAAGACCCTAGAGAACATGCAGTAAGGAGATAGGCAATGGAAACAAAATGGAAACTCATTTCCGTTCTTTTAGTGGGCCTGCTTTGTTTTGGAATCTTTTTCCTTGTCAAAGGATCCATGGCCTTGGATACATCAGATGCGACGACTGAGCAGATAAAAAAAGCGTCCATGAGTCAGACACCAGTAGCAAACAAAAAGAAGGAAGAAAAAGTCAATCCAGAAGACCAACGAGAAATCTATCTAGCTGGTGGTTGCTTCTGGGGCGTAGAGGAATATTTCTCCCGTGTTCCAGGTGTGATCGATGCTGTATCAGGCTACGCCAATGGGAAGGGAGAAACGACCAAGTATGAATTGGTCCCTCAAACAGGCCATGCTGAAACAGTTCACATCACCTACAATGTCAAGCAGGTATCTCTGAAAGAATTGCTCCTGCACTATTTCCGGATTATCGACCCAACGTCGAAGAATCGTCAAGGAAACGATCAAGGGACTCAATACCGAACAGGTGTCTATTATGTCTCTCAAGAGGACCTTCCAACCATTAACCAAGTCTTTGATGAAGTAGCAAAGAAATACGACAAACCGTTAGCAGTGGAAAAAGAGCCACTGACCAATTTCATCCAGGCGGAAGATTACCATCAGGATTATCTAAAGAAACATCCAAATGGGTACTGCCATATTGATGTCAATCAAGCTTCTTATCCAGTGATTGATGCAAGCCGCTACTCCAAGCCAAGTGATGAGGAGATCAAAAAGAAATTGAGCCCAGAAGAGTATGCGGTGACACAAAAAAATGATACTGAACGGGCCTTCTCCAATCGTTACTGGGATCAGTTTGATGCCGGTATTTATGTAGATGTCGTGACCGGTGAGCCGCTCTTTTCCTCTAAGGATAAATTTGATTCTGGATGTGGTTGGCCAAGTTTTAGTCGGCCAATTAGTCCTGATGTGGCGATCTATAAAGAGGATAAGAGTTTCAATATGACTCGGATAGAAGTTCGGAGTCGTGTGGGAAATTCCCATCTGGGCCATGTTTTTACAGATGGACCCAAGGAAAAAGGAGGCCTTCGCTATTGTATCAATAGTTTGTCTATTACCTTCATACCCAAAGCAGAAATGAAAGAAAAGGGCTACGGTTATTTATTAGACTATGTCTGAGACAATTCAGTCTATAATTTGCTATAATAAGTATAGCAAAAACAAGTAGGTGAAAGACATGTACGAGATTATGATTGTGGAAGATGAAGAGTTGATTCGGCAGGGTCTGACTTCCTTAGTCGACTATGAACAGTTTGGAATGACCGTCATTAACCAGGCAGAAAATGGGCGTGAGGCTTGGGAGAAGTTTCAAGAGCAACCAGCCGATATTCTTCTAACCGATATCAATATGCCACAAATGAATGGCTTGGATCTGGCCCATCTCGTTAAAGAGCAATCTCCATCTTGTCATATCATTTTTTTGACAGGTTATGATGACTTTGAGTTTGCGAGAAAAGCCATCAAGTTAGGTGCGGATGATTATTTGCTGAAGCCTTTTTCAAAAGATGATATTGAAGAGATGTTAGCCAAGGTGAAAGGAAAGCTAGACAAAGAGCGAAAGAAAGCGCAAGTCGAAGATTTGGTCAGCCATGGTTATTCGACAGAGTTGGAAGAAGCCATTCATGCTCGTTTAGCAGATTCGCAGTTAACCCTGAAGGATTTGGCCTATCAACTTGGTTTCAGTTCCTCTTATCTAAGTGTATTGATCAAGAAAAAATTGGGACTCCCCTTCCAAGAATACCTCATCCAAGAGCGAATGAAGAAGGCTCAACTCTTGCTTCTCACGACAGATTTAAAGATTTATGAGATTGCAGATCAGGTTGGTTTTGAAGATATGAACTATTTTTCTCAACGCTTTAAGCAGGTTGTTGGGGTGACGCCAAGGCAGTACAAAAAAGGAGAGCATGAATGAAACGATATCCCTTGCTGATTCAGCTGGTCCTCTACTTTTTTCTCTTCATTCTCTTACTTTTTGGTCTCATCGGTAGCCTTTACTATCAAACGAGTTCAGGGACGATCCGCCAGCTAACGGAGCGGACGACAAGAAATAGTATCGACCAAAGTAGTCAGTTTATTACGTCTTATCTAAAAAAATTAAAGCAGACCACAACGGTGCTTAGCAAGGAACAGGCTGTTCAACAATTTGCCCAAGATAAGAGTGCGGATCAAGAAACGGTTCAGCACTTGATGCGAACGATGATTGAAACGGATCCGGACTTGGTCTCTGCGGTCTTGGTGACCAAGGATGGACGTCTGGTAGCGACAGATTCCAAAATCAGCATGCAGACTTCATCAGACATGATGAATGAAAGCTGGTATCAAGAGGCGATTAAGGAAAGGGCCATGCCAGTTTTGACGCCAGCTCGAAAGGAATCCTTGACCTCGGAAAAAGAAAAATGGGTGGTTTCTATTACCCAAGAAGTAGTCGATCAGACTGGTCAAAATCTCGGAGTAGTACGTTTGGATATTGGCTACGATAGCTTACAGGCTTATTTGGATCACCTTCAGCTAGGGAAACAAGGCTTTAGTTTTATCATTAATCAAAAGCACGAGTTTGTCTACCATCCTAAAAAAGCGGTCTATTCCTCCAGCCAAGAGATGCAGGCCATGCAGCCCTATATTGCTGTGACAGATGGCTATGCTAAAGGAGGACAGAATTTTATCTATCAGGTTCCGATTCCAGATAGTGATTGGACCTTGATTGGAGTAGCTTCACTTGAAGGACTTCAGATGCTTCAGTCGCAACTCCTATACTCTTTCATTGGTCTAGGATTACTGGCCTTGATCATGTGTTTAATAGGGCTTGGCTTTGTTCTGCGTTTGTGGATCAAACCCTTACGAGACCTTCAGACCATCATTTTGAGGATTGGATCAGGAGATGCTCACGTGAGGGCTGCAGCCAAAGGATCTCCAGAATTGGTCGACCTCGCTCAAGCTTTTAATGCCATGTTGGATCAAATCGATCATCTCATGCAACAGGTAAAGGAGGAGGAGCAGAACGCACGGCGTTACGAGCTGCGGGCACTTTCGGCTCAGATCAATCCGCATTTTCTCTACAATACCTTGGATACGATTGTCTGGATGGCGGAGTTTAATGATAGTCGGCGCGTGGTTGACATCACCAAATCTTTGGCTCAATATTTTCGACTGGCTCTCAACCAAGGCCAGGAACAAATCCTACTGAGAGACGAAATTGACCATGTCCGCCAGTATCTTTTTATTCAAAAACAACGTTATGGTGAAAAGCTCAATTATGAAATTCTAGAAGATGAACGGTTGGGCGATTATCAGCTCCCCAAATTAGTGCTTCAACCCTTAGTGGAGAATGCGATTTACCATGGCATTAAAGAGATCGATCGGCCAGGTCTCATTCGAGTGACAACTGAAGTCAGTGGAGACTCCGCCTGCGTATCGATTTTTGACAATGGACAAGGGTTTGATTTGTCAGGATCAACAGACCAAACCCTTCTTCGTTTAGGAGGTGTTGGCTTGAAAAATGTGGACCAACGATTGCATCTTCAATTTGGCGAAGCCTATCATATGGAGATTGATTCTAAAGCTAATAGCTATACGAAAATCACACTTTATTTGCCACTTTCATCTGGCGATGAATCTTCATAGAGACAAAGATTGCCTTCTTTGTCTCTTTTTGCTGTCAAAGGAATTTCAACTCTTTTCTAGTCAAATCTGACGCAAGTCATCAAATTTATGATAAAATAAAGTGTTACAGTAAATAGATTTTGATGAAGGAACACTATGCGAAAAGAGATTGACCCTGAATTATATAATTACAATAAATTTCCTGGACCTGTGTTTCGTCAGGTAGGAGACCAGATCCTTTCAGAAAACCTCTCCTTTGAGCTGTTGAAAAATGAGAAGGAAGCATTTGATGCGACCGTTTTTGGTCAGCGATTTTCTGAGATTTTAACCAAGTTTGATTACATTGTTGGTGATTGGAGCAATGAGCAGTTGCGCTTGCGTGGCTTCTATAAGGAAGAACGCGATGTTGCAACGATGGATAAACTAAGTCGCTTAGACGATTATTTGTTAGAATATTGTAGCTATGGTTGTGCTTATTTTGTCCTTGAAAATAAGGAGCCTCATCGTGCTTCCTTTGATAAGAAATCACCGGTCAAAAAAGCTCAATCAGAAGAAAGAGAGCCTAAGAAGCGTTCGCGCAATCGCAAACAAAAAGATCGTTTCCAAAAACGAGAACGCGACAAGGGACAGTCAACGAATAACTCAAAAAAAATAAGACCGTCTGCTGAAACTAAAAAAACAACGAAGACGAACAACAAACGTCATTTTGTGATTCGTCAAAAAGAGGAGTAAGAAAGAATGAAACCATCGATTTATAGTTTAACACGCCAAGATATGATTGATTGGGCGGAAGAAAATGGCGAAAAGAAATTCCGTGCAGCACAAATCTGGGAATGGCTCTATCGTAAACGTGTCCAATCTTTCGAAGAAATGACCAACCTTTCTAAGGACTTAATTGCGAAGTTAAATGATCAATTCGTTGTCAACCCACTCAAGCAACGGATCGTGCAAGAGTCAGCAGATGGAACGGTCAAATACCTCTTTGAATTGCCAGACGGCATGTTGATTGAGACGGTTTTGATGCGTCAGCACTATGGTTTATCTGTCTGTGTAACGACTCAGGTCGGATGCAATATCGGTTGTACCTTCTGTGCTTCAGGTTTGATCAAAAAACAACGCGATTTGAACAATGGGGAAATAGTGTCTCAAATCATGTTGGTCCAAAAATACTTTGACGAACGGGGTCAAGATGAACGGGTCAGCCATATCGTTGTCATGGGGATCGGAGAACCATTTGACAACTATAACAACGTCTTGAAATTTATCCGGACCGTCAACGATGATAAGGGGCTAGCGATTGGGGCTCGCCATATTACCGTATCAACTTCTGGTTTAGCCCATAAAATTCGCGACTTTGCAAATGAAGGAGTGCAGGTCAATTTGGCAGTGTCACTTCATGCTCCAAATAATGATTTGCGCTCTAGCATCATGAAAATCAACCGGGCTTTCCCGATTGAAAAATTGTTTGCGGCGATTGAATACTATATCGAGACCACGAACCGTCGGGTGACCTTTGAGTACATCATGTTGAACGAAGTCAATGATGGGGTTGAGCAAGCCTTAGAGTTGGCAGAATTGCTCAAAAATATCAAGAAATTGTCTTATGTTAACTTGATTCCTTACAATCCTGTCAGTGAGCATGACCAATATAGCCGGAGTCCAAAAGAACGGGTTATGGCCTTCTATGATACCTTGAAAAAACAAGGTGTCAACTGTGTGGTGCGTCAAGAGCACGGTACAGATATTGATGCTGCCTGTGGCCAATTGCGTTCAAATACGATGAAACGGGATCGGGAGAAAGCGATTGTTGAACATGCGCAACCTTAAACGAGGGCTGATGGATCAAACGGAACTAACAAAGAGAGGAAGATGGCTGTTACGAAGTGGCAGCTTCTTCTATTTTATCCTCTTGTGCCTGATGTGCTTTTTGCCTCAACATCCAGAGCCAGGTATGGAAACACCGGGTATTCAACATTTCGGTCGTATTGTCGTCCTGCTGGTTCCTCTTAACTCACTAATGAATCTTGGCCAGATCACCAGTGTCATCCAACTCATTAAGGTCATTCTCCAAAACGTAGCCAATGTCTTTTTGTTAAGTCCGCTGGTCTTTCAACTTCTCTGGCTATGGCCCTGGTTGAGGAGTCGCAAACGGGTCTTGTTCTTCGGCTTTGCCATGAGCTTGTGGATTGAATGCAGCCAAGTTTTGTTAGATCTCTTGTTTGATGCCAATCGTGTCTTTGAGCTAGATGATTTGTGGACCAATACCTTAGGGGCTTACTTGGCTTATCTAGTATTTCAGTATCTCCGAGCACGATTGCTAGCAGAAGATGGAAAAATATAAAATCCGAACATTTTAGCGCCTTTTTAAAATTTTTGTTGACAAAGTCAGAAGCGGGAGCTATAATAGCTTCAAGACATCAGAAAAGTAGAGATTTTTCTTACTTCCAGGGAGCTTGTGGTGATTGCGAACAAGCAGTGGTGAATCTTGAAATGGGCTGATGCGTTTATGATGATGAATTTGAAACAATAAAAATTCGGTGAGCACACCTTATCGTGCACCCTGTTGTTAGACAGGTCAGAGATGTAGGAGAAAAAATAGCTTCCTACAATTGAGGTGGCACCGCGGTATCGAATCGTCCTCACACAGATTTTTCTGTGTGAGGTTTTTTGTATCTCAAAGGAACCCAGTGAGACTGCAGCTCAAAGGGCCAGCGAGAGAAAAAGATCATAAACAGGATTGAAGATATAGAAAAGAGGACACAATCATGACAGAAACAAAAGGCTATTTCGGACAATTTGGTGGATCTTTCGTACCAGAACCCATTCAAAACTTGCTCAATCAATTAGAGGAAACCTTTGAACAGTATAAAAATGACCCAGAATTTATTGCAGAATACAAACATTATTTGAAAGACTATTCTGGACGCGAAACACCACTCTACTTTGCAGAAAGTTTAACAGAGCATTTAGGTGGGGCAAAAATTTATTTGAAGCGCGAAGACTTGAATCACCTAGGTTCGCACAAATTGAATAACGTCTTGGGGCAAATTCTCTTGGCTAAGCGCATGGGCAAAACACGCGTGATTGCTGAAACAGGAGCTGGTCAACACGGTGTCGCTACAGCAGCTGCGGCAGCTAAATTTGGTATGGCCTGTGATGTCTACATGGGGGCAGAAGACGTGGAGCGTCAACGTCTCAATGTCTTCCGCATGGAAATGATGGGGGCAACCGTTCATGCGGTTGAAACAGGAACCAAGACCTTGAAAGACGCCGTTGATGCTGCTTTTGGAGCATGGATGGCAGACCTCGATGCTTTTTATGTTTTGGGTTCTGCTGTTGGACCTCACCCTTACCCAACCATTGTGCATGAATTCCAAAAAGTGATCAGTGAAGAGTCTAAACGTCAAATCTTGGAAAAAGAAGGCCGTTTGCCAGACTATGTGATTGCCTGTGTCGGTGGTGGATCCAATGCCATCGGTGCCTTCTCCCAATATGTAGGCGATGAGGAAGTCAAATTGGTCGGTGTTGAAGCAGCTGGTCATGGCTTGGATACCGATCAGCACGCCGCTACCATGACCAAAGGGACTGTAGGAGTTGTCGATGGCATGAAGACTTATGCTGTCTTTGGCGAAGATGGAAAAGTAGCGCCAGTTTACTCGATTTCTGCTGGTTTGGACTACCCAGGGGTTGGTCCAGAGCATGCCTTCTTTAAAGATTCTGGTCGTGTCGAATATGTAGCAGCGACAGATGATGAAGCAGTAGAAGCTCTTCTTCTCCTCAGTAAGACAGAAGGGATCCTCCCAGCTATTGAAAGTTCACATGCGGTTGCAGAAGCGGTCAAACGTGCTCCACAATTGGATAAAGACAAGATCATTATCATCAATGTTTCTGGTCGTGGGGACAAGGACGTGGCTGCTATTGCCGATTATCTAGAAGCAAAAGCTGCAAAATAAGAATCTTATCTGTAAAGAATAGTATAAAGCAGTAAAGCATGATAACTGAGAAAGAGACAGGGAACAAAAGGAATCCGGTCTCTTTCTTTTTTGAGAGTAAAAACGAGGATCCCTAAGATGGATGCGATCTGAATGAGAAGGAGGATCTTGGTAGAAGAAAAGCTGAGTGAGAAGGTGGCGAGTAAGAGAAAATCCCCCGCCCCCATTCCAATAAAGAAAAAGTGAGATCCTATCGCAAGGAGTAAAAAGACCAGCATGAGGAGATTACTACCGGATAAAAAGAGGACTAAGGTATGGAGACAACACCAGATGACCAAGGGGTATTCCATGAAGCGTAGGTCATAGATGGCTAAAACAGCAGATCCGAGTAACGTCAGAAGTTGAGGCAGAGAAAGAAAACCATTAGCACAGGCTAAGAAGATCAGGCCACTCCAGATCTCAAAAAGGCAGTACCAAGATGGGTAGGTCTGATGACAATAGCGACAGCGAAAGCGATGCAGTAGTTGTGAGAGAATGGGGATGAGATCCCAAACTCCAAGGACGTGCTGGCAGTGATCGCAATGACTGCGAGGAGCGAGAATGGATTGGTTTGGGAAGCGATCGACCACTAGTCCCAAAAAAGAGGCGAAACAAGTACCGATGGTAAAAAAATAAAAGTTGATCATACTTATTTATTCGTAAACAAATCGAAAAATGTCATCATTTACTTGAAAATCTTGTAAAGCCTTTCTAAATTTGATACAATAATGAACATGAAAAACCTGTATGATGTTCAACAATTTTTAAAACGTTTTGGAATCATCATTTATGTGGGGAAGCGCCTCTATGACATCGAATTGATGAAAATTGAGCTTCAACGTCTTTATGATGCAGGCTTGATGGAGCGGCTCGATTATTTAGAAGCCGATACCGTTTTAAGAAGAGAGCACAAGCAAGAATTAGAATTTTTGAAAAAGAGTGAGGTAGAGTGATGGGAAATATCATTTTTTGGTTGGTTGTTTTAGGAGTAGTTGGATGGATGGCCTTTAATTATTTCCGCATCCGTAAAGCTGCTAAATTTGTGGATAATGCCGCTTTTGAAGAGTTGATTCGTAAAGGGCAGTTGATTGACTTGCGAGAGCCAGTTGAGTTTCATGCCAAGCATATTTTAGGAGCGCGCAACATTCCTTCTACTCAGTTGAAGTTGAGCCTTGCGGCCTTACGCAAAGACAAACCGATTTTGCTCTATGAGAATAGCCGTAGTTCGCGTGTGACCAATGCGGCCCTTTATCTCAAGAAACAGGGCTATACAGACATTTATGTCTTGTCTTATGGTCTTGATTCTTGGAATGGGAAAGTGAAAAAAGACGCCTAATAAAAGAGAGTGGGACAGAAATCGGTAATTCGTTAGAATTCGATTTCGTCGTCCCACCTCCGCACAGTTGAGTAGGGCTATAAAAGCTGATGAAATCAGCGTAGTAGAGCCCACTCAACCACTGCGTCTTACTCGACAATCCAAAAACAATTAAGAGGCTAGGACTTTTGTCCTAGCCTCTTTTATCTCGTTTTTTCAAGGGAATCTTTGACCCAAGTGAGCTCCGCTTCATTCAAAGGCCGGCTTTCGCCAGGGGCTAGCTGAGGATCCAAGGTGAAGGGACCAAAAGACAAGCGTTTTAAGGTCATGACTTTGACGCCAATGGCTAAGAACATCTTTTTCACTTGGTGGTATTTTCCTTCTGAGATTCGGACCTGGGCCTTGCTGTAGCTAGGTCTACTTTCTAGAATGGTTAAGGAAGCAGGCTTACAGATGGGGCCGTCTGTGAATGAAATCCCATTCTGAAATTGCTCGATGTGGGCTGCATAGAGTGAACCGTTGACTTCTACCTCATAGACCTTCTCCACATGGTATTGAGGATGGAGTAGTTGAAAGCCTAGGGGACCATTATCTGTGATGAGGAGTAAGCCACTCGTATCGCGATCGAGGCGACCAAGTGGATAGAGGTCTGGGTACTCTTTCTTGGGATCCACTAGCTCGATCACCGTTGGATGGTGTGCATCTCTTTTGGCAGTCACTGCCCCGATTGGTTTATGGAGCATGTAATAGTGGTGACGCGGTTCCTGAATGAGCCGTTCCCCTATTTGAATCTCTTGGAGTCCAGGGTCGATGTTTTGTGACAGTTTTTTAGCTGGTAGGTGATCGACCAAGATTTGTCTTTTTGCAAGCAATTGTTTGATGTTTTTTCGAGCATACTGGTGACTTGCCATCAATTGATCTAATCTCATGGGGGCCTCTTTTTCTGAAAGTTTTGTAACTAGTGTATCATGAAAAGAAAAGGAAATCGAGTCGGAGAAAAGAAATGAGGATGAAAACATTTACAACTAGCTGAACTGTGTTTTTTAAACGGGACTGTGGTATAATTGTTCAGTTAGAAATATTATTTAAAATTATATAGAGGAAATCATGACAAAATTAAGAGAAGATATTCGTAACGTTGCGATCATTGCCCACGTTGACCACGGTAAAACAACCTTGGTAGACGAATTGTTGAAACAATCGCACACCTTGGATGAACGTAAAGAATTGCAAGAACGTGCAATGGACTCAAACGATCTTGAAAAAGAACGTGGGATTACCATTCTTGCTAAAAATACAGCCGTTGCTTATAACGGAACTCGGATCAATATCATGGACACACCAGGACACGCGGACTTCGGTGGAGAAGTGGAACGGATCATGAAAATGGTTGACGGGGTTGTATTGGTCGTAGATGCCTACGAAGGAACTATGCCTCAGACTCGTTTCGTATTGAAAAAAGCCTTGGAACAAGACCTTGTGCCGATCGTTGTAGTTAATAAAATCGATAAGCCATCTGCTCGTCCAGCAGAAGTAGTAGACGAAGTCTTGGAACTCTTCATCGAGCTAGGTGCGGATGATGACCAGCTTGACTTCCCAGTTGTTTATGCATCAGCGATCAACGGAACATCTTCACTTTCAGATGATCCAGCTGATCAAGAGCACACAATGGCACCAATCTTTGATACCATTATTGATCACATCCCAGCTCCAGTTGATAACTCAGATGAGCCCCTTCAATTCCAAGTATCCCTGCTTGATTACAACGACTTCGTTGGACGGATCGGTATCGGACGTGTCTTCCGTGGTACTGTAAAAGTTGGGGACCAAGTTACCCTCTCTAAATTGGATGGAACGACTAAGAACTTCCGTGTAACGAAACTCTTTGGTTTCTTTGGTTTGGAACGTCGTGAGATTCAAGAAGCTAAAGCTGGTGACTTGATCGCTATCTCTGGTATGGAAGATATCTTCGTTGGAGAAACCATCACACCGACAGATGCAGTTGAAGCTCTTCCAATCCTTCACATCGATGAACCAACACTTCAAATGACCTTCTTGGTGAATAACTCACCATTTGCTGGTCGTGAAGGGAAATGGGTAACCTCTCGTAAAGTCGAAGAACGCTTGCAAGCGGAATTGCAAACAGACGTCTCTCTTCGTGTTGACCCGACTGACTCACCAGATAAATGGACAGTTTCAGGACGTGGGGAATTGCACTTGTCTATCTTGATCGAAACCATGCGTCGTGAAGGATACGAATTGCAAGTATCTCGTCCAGAAGTGATCATCAAGGAAATTGATGGTGTCAAATGTGAACCATTTGAGCGCGTACAAATCGACACACCAGAAGAATACCAAGGATCTGTTATCCAAAGCCTTTCTGAACGTAAAGGTGAAATGTTGGATATGATCGCAACTGGTAACGGTCAAACTCGTTTGGTCTTCCTTGTTCCAGCGCGTGGGTTGATTGGATACTCAACAGAGTTCTTGTCAATGACACGTGGTTACGGAATCATGAACCACACCTTTGACCAATACTTGCCAGTGATTCCAGGAGAAATTGGTGGACGTCACCGTGGTGCTCTTGTTTCCATCGATAACGGAAAAGCAACGACATACTCGATCATGTCTATTGAAGAACGTGGTACGATCTTTGTCAATCCAGGTACAGAAGTTTACGAAGGAATGATCATTGGGGAAAACTCTCGTGAGAACGACTTGACTGTCAACATTACGAAAGCAAAACAAATGACCAACGTTCGTTCAGCTACCAAGGACCAAACAGCGGTTATCAAGACTCCACGTATCTTGACCTTGGAAGAATCTCTTGAGTTCTTGAACGACGATGAGTACATGGAAGTAACACCTGAATCTATCCGTTTGCGTAAACAGATCTTGAACAAAGCAGAACGCGAAAAAGCAAATAAAAAGAAAAAATCAGCAGCTGCTGAATAATACGAAAAGAAAGGAGAAACAAAATGGTCTATTTTATCTTAGGGATTTTGATTCTCCTTTTTTACCTTTTTATGACCCCAAAGAGTATTCGTGGTACCTTAAACAGTGTCACAATGGTGGTCTTGATCGTCTCTTTTATCGTCCTTGCTTGTCTAGCCATTTTTCAGATATTCCAACTACCGTCCGAGTTTTTTGTCGGTGCCTTTCTGGCCTTTGTTGGCTACATGGCTTTGGTAGATATTTCCAAAATGACGACCAAACAGAAAAAATAAACGGTGACGTGATTTTTAAAGCCCTTTGGGCTTTTTAATTTTGCTAAAAAAAGGTAAAATAGAGAGTGATAAAAATGGAGCGAAGAAATCATGAAATTTGTGAAACAATTTGAAAATAAAAAGGTTCTTGTATTAGGTTTGGCTAAGTCAGGCGAGTCAGCTGCCCGTTTGTTGGATCGTTTAGGAGCGATTGTGACCGTCAATGATGGCAAACCTTTTGAAGAAAATCCAGCAGCACAAAGTTTACTGGAAGAAGGGATTAAAGTTGTGACAGGAGGCCACCCTCTGGAGTTGTTGGATGAAGACTTTGCGGTTATGGTCAAAAATCCTGGAATCCCTTATACGAATTCGATGGTCGAAAAAGCACTTGAAAAGGGTATTCCAGTCCTTACTGAAGTGGAATTGGCCTATCTGATTTCGGATGCGCCAATTATTGGGATTACAGGATCAAACGGAAAAACGACGACGACAACCATGATCGGGGAAGTTTTGACGGCTGCTGGTCAAGGTGGTCTATTGTCTGGAAATATCGGCTTTCCAGCCAGCCAAGTCGCACAAACAGCGACTGAAAAGGAAGTTCTGGTCATGGAATTGTCTTCTTTCCAATTGATGGGCATTGAAGCCTTCCATCCAGAGATTGCAGTGATTACCAACCTCATGCCAACTCATATCGACTACCATGGTTCTTTTGAAAATTATGTAGCTGCCAAATGGAATCTTCAAAAGAATATGACAGAAAAAGATGTCATTGTATTAAACTTCAACCAAGACCTGGCTAAGGAACTTGCTACAAAAACCAAGGCAAGGGTCCTTCCATTTTCTACAATCGAAAAAGTGGACGGTGCTTATTTGGAAGATGGACTTCTCAAGTTTAAGGGAGAAGCTGTCATGCGTGCGGATGAACTGGGTGTTCCAGGGAGCCACAATGTAGAAAATGCCTTGGCGACGATTGCTGTTGCAAAAGTCCGGGGAGTAGAGAATGAGGTCATTAAAGAAACCTTGTCAGCCTTCGGAGGTGTCAAACACCGTCTTCAATATGTGGATGAGATTCAAGGTGTCAAATTCTACAATGACAGTAAATCGACCAATATTTTAGCGACACAAAAAGCTCTTTCTGGTTTTGATAACAGCAAGGTTATCTTGATTGCAGGTGGGCTCGATCGTGGCAATGAATTTGATGAATTGGTACCTCATATTGCAGGTCTAAAGGAAATGGTGATTCTCGGGGAATCAGCTCCTCGAGTGAAACGCGCAGCCGATAAAGCAGGCGTCCCTTATGTCTATGCGGCAGATGTAGCAGATGCTACAAAGAAAGCCTTCGACTTGGCTAGCCCTGGAGATGTTGTGCTCTTAAGTCCTGCCAATGCCAGCTGGGATATGTATCCGAATTTTGAAGTGCGTGGGGATGAATTCCTTGCTACAGTAAAAGGGTTGAAATAAGATGAAAAAAATAATGTTTACTGGTGGGGGAACCGTGGGACATGTGACCCTTAATCTCCTCTTGATTCCAAAATTTATCGAAGATGGATGGGAAGTTCATTATATTGGGGACAAAAAAGGAATCGAATACCAAGAGATCAAAAAGTCTGGATTAAAGGTACGATTCCATTCGATTGCAACAGGGAAATTGCGTCGCTATTTCTCTTTCCAAAATATGATGGATGTTTTCAAGGTGGCTTGGGGAACGCTCCAGTCTATTGCAATCCTGCTTCGTGTGCGTCCACAAGTTCTCTTCTCAAAAGGAGGATTTGTCTCGGTTCCACCAGTGATCGCAGCCCGACTCACTCGTGTTCCTGTCTATATCCATGAGTCGGATCTCTCGATGGGATTGGCCAATAAAATTGCTTATAAATTCGCTACCAAGATGTACACGACTTTTGAGCAAGCCCATGGTTTGACAAAGAGTGCGCATATCGGTGCGGTAACCAAGGTCACAGATCATATTCCGACAACTTCTGAAGAATTAGAAGAAAAAACACAAGGATTTCAAAAAGACTCGCCGACCCTTCTCTTTGTCGGAGGATCAGCCGGTGCACGTGTCTTTAATGAATTTGTGACAGAACATCAAGCAGAGCTCTTGCAGCACTACAATATCATCAATTTGACAGGCGATTCAACATTGAATCAGGATGAGGGTGGCTTGTATCGAGTGGATTATGTAACGGATCAGTATCTGCCAATGCTCCAGAAGGCTGATTTAGTGGTCACTAGAGGTGGAGCCAATACCTTATTTGAACTCTTGGCTATGAACAAACTCCACCTGATCGTCCCCCTAGGAAAAGAAGCCAGCCGTGGCGATCAGATTGAAAATGCCCAATATTTTGTGGATAAAGGTTATGCAGAGCAATTGCAGGAAGATCAATTGACCCTCGAAACCTTTAATGAAACCATTCAAGAAATGTTGAAGCAAAGCCAAGTTTACCACCAAGCAATGGAAAAATCGACAGAGCTCCTTTCACTAGACGATTTTTATGGCCTGCTTCAAAAAGATATCAGTAAGGGAAAAGATGACGGACGACAATAAAAAAACGCCAACGGATGACAAAATTACAGAATTGTCAGCCTGGCAAAAAAGAAACAAAGAATATTTAGAAAAAAAGGCGCTTGAAAAAGCGGAAGAAGCTGAAACAGAGGAAACTGAAAGCAAAGAAGCACAAGAAGACGAAGACCTTTCAGAAATAGAAACAGCTTCTGTCTCAGAGGAAGAATCTGACGAACGAAAAGAGTCTGAAGAGGAAGATGAAGCTGAGGCCGAAGAGAATCCAGAAGCAGATGGAGAAAGTTCAGAAGGAGAAGAGGATGATCCGGCTGTAGAGGAGCTAGATCCTTCAGAGAAACAAGAGAAAAGACCTTCATTTTTTAAAGGCTTGAAGACGAACAAGCCAAAGAAGGAACCGGCGGTTGCAAAACGCCACATCTATCGTGCCCTTCCGGTTATCGGAATCAGCTCGATTGTCGCCCTTCTCTCAATCTATTTTTTAAGCCCCTTATCCACACAGAAAGTGATTGAATTTTCAGGGAATAAAGCGGTTGATCAGCAACTTTTGTATGAAAAAAGTCGCATCAAAGAAGAAGATTATACTCTGACGACTTTCCTTCATCAATCGGTCTATGAACAAAATATGAAAACGGCTAGTCCATGGATCAAAGAGGTTCACATGCATTATCAATTCCCGGTGACCTTTAAAGTCAATATCGTGGAACACAAAGTGGTTGCCTATTATGTGACCGGAGAAGACCACTATCCAGTGTTGGAAAATGGAGAAGTAGTGGAGACAGTAACGCCTGCTTCGGACTTACCATCCTCCTATATTAGCTTGAAATTCTCAGATAGGGAATTGGTCAGACAATTCGTCCAAGAAATGAAATCCATTTCGTCTTCCATTACGGATAAAATTGTTTCGGTTGATCTGACACCAAGCAAGGTTACGAAGGATCTGGTGACCATTACCATGAAAAATGATAATAAAATCTTGGTCCCTGTTTCCCAAATTACCCGTAAACTTCCTTATTATAAAGCCATTAGTAAGCAATTAGACGATGATTCCACCATCGATATGGAGGCTGGAGTCTTCAGCTATAGTGAACAATCCATCGCAGATGCCAAAGAGCAAGCTGAAAAAGAAAAGGCTGAAAGTACAGAAAAGCAAGAAGAACATTCTGAGGAAGCAAGTCAAGAACAGAATCCAGAAGGCGAAAATTCTTCTGGGAATGAGCAAAGCCCATAAATTATCTCAAATAATTGAAGAAAAAATGTCCATTTTAGGCTTCTTTGTGATATAATGAAGTTTGGATAGTTCCAACTAAAAGGGCTATAAATAGATGTAAAGTGAAAACAAATAAAGAGAGAGGACTGGTGTAATGGCTAGAGACGGCTTTTTTACAGGTTTAGATATCGGTACTAGTTCAATAAAAGTATTGGTGGCAGAACATGTCAATGGAGAAATGAATGTAATTGGAGTCAGCAATGCAAAAAGTGCTGGCGTCAAAGATGGAATTATAGTAGATATCGAAGCTGCTTCAAATGCAATTAAAACTGCAATCAGCCAAGCTGAAGAAAAAGCAGGGATTTCAATCAATCTAGTCAATGTTGGGTTGCCTGCAAACTTACTACAAATCGAAGCAACTCAAGGAATGATTCCAGTCACAAGTGATTCAAAAGAAATCACAGATGCAGATGTTGAAAATGTTGTCAAATCTGCACTCACAAAAAGTATGACACCGGATCGTGAAGTAATCACCTTCATTCCTGAAGAATTCACAGTAGATGGTTTCCAAGGAATCCGCGATCCACGCGGAATGATGGGAATTCGACTTGAAATGCGTGGTCTTCTTTATACAGGACCTCGTACCATCTTGCACAATTTGCGTAAAACAGTTGAACGTGCAGGCTTACAAGTTGAAAACATCATCATTTCACCGCTTGCGATGATCAAAACAGTCTTGAACGAAGGCGAACGTGAATTCGGAGCAACTGTGATTGATATGGGTGGTGGCCAAACAACAGTGGCATCTGTGCGTAGCCAAGAACTTCAATTTACAAATATCTACCAAGAAGGTGGCGATTACGTTACCAAAGATATTTCTAAAGTATTGAAGACTTCTCAAAAATTGGCAGAAGGCTTGAAGTTCAACTACGGTGAAGCCTATGTGCCATCTGCTGGAAACGAAGTCTTCCATGTAGAAGTCATCGGTGAAGTAGAGCCAGTTGAAGTGACTGAGAAATACTTGGCTGAAATCATTTCAGCACGTATCAAACACATCTTTGAGCAAATCAAGCAAGACCTTGAAAGAAGACATTTGTTGGATCTTCCTGGTGGTATTGTCATCATCGGTGGAGGTGCGATCCTTCCAGGTGTTGAAGAATTGGCTCAAGAAGTCTTTGGTGTAAATGTGAAATTGTTTGTTCCAAATCAAATTGGAATTCGCAATCCAGCTTTTGCCCATGTAATTAGCTTGTCTGAATATGCAGGCAATTTGACAGATGTGGATATTATTGCTCAAGCTGCGGTTCATGGAGACGAAGTCTTGCGTCAACAACCGATTCAATTTGATCGTCCTGTGCAACCACAAGTACAACCACAACCTGCTGCTCCAGCACAACCGGTAGTACCTGCGTACAATGCTGAGAAGATTGAATCTCCAGTAGATGCTCAAGAAATTCCAGTAGCAAGCAATGATAGCAAACAAGAACCAAAAACTACATTCACAGACCGAATGAAAAATTTGATCGGTAATATGTTTGATTAAGGAGTGTAAGTATTTATGACATTTTCATTTGACACAGCAGCGGCACAAGGTGCAGTAATTAAAGTAATCGGTGTCGGTGGCGGTGGCGGTAACGCCATCAATCGTATGATTGACGAAGGCGTTGCCGGCGTAGAATTCATCGCAGCTAATACAGATGTTCAAGCACTTTCAAGTGCTAAGGCTGAAACAGTTATCCAATTGGGTCCAAAATTGACTCGTGGATTGGGTGCTGGAGGTCAACCTGAAGTTGGTCGTAAGGCAGCTGAAGAAAGCGAAGAAGTATTGACAGAAGCGTTGCAAGGTGCAGACATGGTCTTCATCACTGCAGGGATGGGTGGAGGATCTGGTACAGGTGCTGCCCCAGTTATCGCTCGTATTGCTAAAGCAGTTGGTGCTTTGACAGTAGCAGTTGTCACTCGTCCATTCGGGTTTGAAGGTTCAAAACGTGGGAACTTCGCTATTGAAGGGATCAATGAACTTCGCGAACATGTAGATACATTGTTGATTATTTCTAATAACAACTTGCTTGAAATTGTGGACAAGAAGACACCGCTTCTTGAAGCGTTGAGTGAAGCTGATAACGTTCTTCGTCAAGGTGTTCAAGGGATCACTGACTTGATCACAAGTCCTGGATTGATCAACCTTGACTTTGCAGACGTGAAGACTGTTATGGAAAACAAAGGAAATGCCCTCATGGGTATTGGTGTTGGTAGCGGTGAAGAACGCGTTATCGAAGCAGCTCGTAAAGCTATCTACTCACCACTCCTTGAAACAACCATTGACGGTGCTGAAGACGTGATCGTCAACGTAACAGGTGGTTTGGATATGACTTTGATCGAAGCTGAAGAAGCTTCAGAAATTGTGAACCAAGCTGCAGGTCATGGAGTGAACATCTGGTTGGGTACATCTATTGATGAATCTCTTAAAGATGAAATCCGCGTGACGGTTGTTGCAACCGGTGTCCGTCAAGACAAGGTAGAACGCGTCAGCGGAATTGCTTCCTCACAACGTCCTTATAAAACAGGACCACGTGAACAACGCCCACAAACGGCACCATTTGACCGTGAATTTGATTTGAAACAAGATGTTGAATTGCCAACAACTCCAAGTCGTCCAGCGGTAGAACCAAACCGTGGCTCAGCTTTTGGTGATTGGGATATTCGCCGTGAGAATATCGTTCGCCAAACTGAACCAACATCAACACATCAAGTTGATCGTTATGTAGATTCATCTTCAGATGATGATGAATTGGAAACACCACCATTCTTCCGGAATCGTTAATCATGAATCTGGAACAGAATGCTGATCTAGTACGGCAACAAGTAGAAACAGCAAGAAACAAAGCTAACCGCCAAGATCAAGTTAATGTGATAGCTGTCACCAAGTATGTAGATGTTGCAACAACAGAAGCACTGGTGAAAACAGGTATCCAACATATCGGTGAAAATCGTGTTGATAAATTCCTAGAAAAGTATCAAGCTCTAAAAGAGTATGACCTCACTTGGCACTTGATTGGGAGCCTCCAACGGCGGAAAGTAAAAGACGTGATCAATCTCGTCGATTACTTTCATGCCTTGGATTCGGTGAAGCTAGCTCAAGAAATTCAAAAGCGAGCAGAACACCCGATCAAGTGTTTCCTCCAAGTGAACATTTCTGGTGAAGAAAGTAAACATGGATTTGCACCCGATGAACTGGATGATGTTTTAGCGGAAATCGCACAGCTGGACAAAATTGAAATTGTTGGTTTAATGACGATGGCTCCTTTTGAGGCTAATCAAGAAGAGTTGCAGGATATTTTTTCAAAAACTCACCAACTTCAGAAACAACTAGAAAAGAAACAATTAAAAAATATGCCTTTTTCAGAACTAAGTATGGGTATGAGTCGTGACTTTGAAGTAGCCGTTGCGAACGGAGCGACTTATGTTAGAATTGGGACATCATTTTTTAAATAGGAAAGAACTATGTCATTAAAAGATAAATTTAACAACTTTATTGACTACTTCACAGAAGACGGTGAAGAAGTAGAAGTTCGCGAGGCAAAAGCAGCTGGGGCGGAAACACAACCAGTTCCACAGCCACAGCCGACTCCTCAAGTGACTTCTCCACGTCCACAGATTAGTCAAAGAGAACCAGTAAAACCAAAACCGACTCCTGTCGCACCTGTTACGACTCCAGTGTCTACAGCGGCAGTGAAGGAACCTGTTTCAACAACGAAAAATACATCTGAAAATATTACTCGTTTGCATGAACGTCAACGTGAATTGGCTGCTAATCGTGCGAATACAGATGAAAAGATTACCATTGATGTACGCTATCCCCGCAAATACGAGGAAGCGACTGAAATTGTTGATCTATTACTATCTAATGAGAGTATCTTGATTGACTTCCAATATATGACAGAAGTACAAGCACGTCGTTGTTTAGATTATTTGGATGGGGCTCGTTATGTTTTAGCAGGAAATCTTCGTCGTGTTGCAAGTACCATGTACTTGTTGACTCCAATTAATGTAGTCGTTAATGTGGAAGATATCCGCCTTCCAAATGATGTGGAAGTGACAGAATTTGACTATGATATGAAACGTAATCGCTAAGATGATTATCTTTCAATATCTTTCAAATATCATTCAAATCTATTCCATCATTCTTGTTATCTATGCCTTACTTTCTTGGTTCCCTGGGGCACCTCAGAGTACTCTTGGACAAATGGTTCACCGCCTAGTTGAACCATTTTTGAGCCTTTTTAGAAAGTTACCTTTGCAGGTTGGAGGCTTGGATTTTACGGTTCTTGTAGCACTTTTGGTCTTGAACCTAATGAATCAGCTATTAGCTCGGTTGTTTCTATTTTTGATTGGTTAGAATACGATGGGACAGAAAGAGATTTATCAACATTTCAATCGCGAAGATCACGAATTTATTGATCGTTGTATTGAATTGTCAGAAAGAGTAATTGAACGCTATTCTGTTGAAGTGACGGGTTTTTTAAACCCTCATCAGGTCGCTATTTTACGAAATGTTGCGGCAAGCTATCAATTACAGGTCTTTGCTTCCAGTGATGAGCAGAAAATGGAGTATGCCAAGGTCATTGTGGCTCCGGATTATTATCAATTGAACCCAAGTGACTTTGATCTGGCCTTAATAGAGATGGTCTATGCTTCCAAATTTCATCACTTGACCCATTCCCAGGTTCTGGGGGCCATTGTTCACCAATTAGGAGTGGAGCGCAAGTCTTTTGGAGATATTCTAACGAATGAAGGAAAGATCCAAGTATTTGTTGAACAGCGTTTTGTTCCCTATTTCATGGATCACATCCAGAAAATTTCTCGTGTCCCTGTTAAGCTGAGGGAAGTTCCTCTATCTGAACAGATTGTTGTAGAGGAAGAAAGCCAGCAGCGAGATATTCTCGTGTCGAGTTTTCGGTTAGACAAGGTGATTGCTGGGACCTTCAGGCTTTCGCGCTCACAAGCCAGTCAGTTGATTAGTTCAGGCTTGGTGAAAGTCAATTATGCGACAACTTCCAATGTTAGCTATACTGTAGGTTTGAGTGATTTAGTCAGTGTTCGACGCTTTGGGCGTCTTAAAATTGTTTCTGAAAATGGTATTTCAAAGAGTGGAAAATATAAAGTAACTGTTGAAGTACTCTTAAGTAAAAAATGAGGAGGAGTTATGGCTCTTACTGCTTTAGAAATTAAAGATAAAACTTTTGGCGTTAAATTTAGAGGATATGATGCGAACGAAGTAGAAGAATTTTTAGATATCGTTGTTCGCGATTATGAAAATCTTGTTCGTTTAAATCATGATCAAGAAGCAAAAATTCAAGCTCTTGAAGAACGCTTAAACTATTTTGATGAAATGAAAGATTCATTGAGTCAATCTGTTTTGATTGCACAAGATACTGCTGAACGTGTAAAACAAGCAGCTAATGAACGTTCTGAAAATATTGTTCGTCAAGCTGAACAAGATGCACAACATTTAGTAGATGAAGCAAAACAAAAAGCAAATGAAATCCTTCGTCATGCAACGGATAACGCCAAGAAGGTTGCCGTTGAAACAGAGGAGTTGAAGAACAAGACACGCGTCTTCCATCAACGTTTGAAATCAACAATCGAAAGCCAATTGAGCATTATCGATACGCCTGAATGGGATGAAATTCTTCGCCCAACAGCTATGTATATTCAAACAAGTGATGAAGCTTTCCGTGAAATTGTTGAGAAAGCTTTGGGTGAATCTGTTCACCATCATCATGCAGAAGATGAGAACATTGATTTGACTCGTCAATTCTCTCCAGCTGAAATCGAAGAATTGCAAAAACGCATTGAAGCAGCTAACTTAGAATTGGGTGCGACACAAGCGTTTGAAGGTTTGAATGAAAAAGTTCAATCCGCTTTAGAAGAAGCAGAGCACGCTCGTCATGAAAATGAGGAAGTTGTTGCAGTTGAAGAAACTGTTCAACCTGAAGATGATGCAAATCGTGAATCTGTCAATATTTTATAATTTTGTAAAAACAGGTCCATTAATGATAGGTCTAGCGAGCAGATGATGGTGGAAGATCTGCACTCCCTCTTAATGGATGATCCTTTTACAGTATTCGTTCTGAACCATTGAGTAAGAACGGACGTTTCCCTCGTTACGGGATGAGAGGAGAAAGTCTCTTGCGACTTCTCGAACAAAGGTGGTACCACGAGCAATCGTCCTTTTTAGGATGCTCGTGTTTTTTTTTATAGCTTTTTAAATCAATAAGGAGACACAATGAAACTAAAAGAAACTTTAAATCTTGGAAAAACAGAATTTCCAATGCGTGCCGGTCTTCCGACCAAAGAGCCAGTTTGGCAAAAGGAATGGGATGAAGCTAAACTTTATCAACGTCGTCAAGAACTAAATGAAGGAAAACCGCATTTTGTCTTGCATGATGGCCCTCCATACGCAAACGGAAATATCCATCTTGGACATGCCATGAATCATATCTCAAAAGATATTATCATTCGTTCTAAGTCTATGTCAGGTTTTAACGCACCTTATATCCCAGGTTGGGATACTCATGGTCTGCCAATTGAGCAAGTCTTGGCTAAACAAGGTGTGAAACGCAAAGAAATGGACTTGGTTGAGTACTTAAAACTTTGTCGTGAGTACGCTCTTTCTCAAGTTTATAAACAACGTGATGATTTCAAGCGTTTGGGGATGTCAGGTGACTGGGAAAACTTATATGTAACTTTAACTCCAGACTATGAAGCAGCCCAAATCCGTGTCTTTGGTGAGATGGCTAATAAGGGTTATATCTACCGTGGTGCCAAGCCAGTTTACTGGTCATGGTCATCTGAATCAGCTCTTGCTGAAGCAGAGATTGAATACCATGATTTGGTATCAACTTCTCTTTACTATGCCAATAAGGTCAAAGATGGCAAAGGTATTCTAGATACAGATACTTACATCGTTGTCTGGACAACAACTCCATTTACTGTTACAGCTTCTCGTGGATTGACGGTAGGTGCAGAGTTTGATTATGTCGTAGTGAAACCTGCTGGATCTGATCGTAAATATGTCGTAGCATCTGAGCTTTTGCCAAGCCTTTCTGAAAAATTCGGTTGGGAAAATGTTGAAGTCCTTGCTACTTACCAAGGGAAAGAATTGAACCATATCGTTACCGAACACCCATGGGATACGGAAGTTGATGAATTGGTGATCCTTGGTGAACATGTAACCCTAGATTCAGGTACCGGTATCGTCCATACAGCTCCTGGTTTTGGTGAGGATGACTACAATGTAGGGATTGCAAATGGCCTCGAAGTAGCCGTTACGGTTAACGAACGAGGAATCATGATGGAGAATGCTGGACCTGACTTTGCTGGTCAGTTCTATGACAAGGTTGTTCCAACAGTTATCGAAAAACTTGGCGATTTGCTCCTTGCTCAAGAAGAAATCTCTCACTCCTACCCATTTGACTGGCGAACGAAAAAACCAATCATCTGGCGTGCCGTCCCACAATGGTTTGCTTCTGTTTCAAAATTCCGTCAAGAAATCCTGGATGCTATTGATAAAGTGAAATTCCATACAGAATGGGGTAAAGTCCGTCTTTACAACATGATCCGTGACCGTGGTGACTGGGTCATCTCTCGTCAACGTGCTTGGGGTGTGCCACTTCCAATCTTCTATGCAGAAGACGGAACACCAATCATGACTGCTGAGACCATCGAGCATGTAGCTCAACTCTTTGAAGTACATGGTTCAAGCATTTGGTGGGAACGTGATGCCAAAGACCTCTTGCCAGAAGGATTTACCCATCCAGGTTCACCAAATGGCGAGTTCAAGAAAGAAACAGATATCATGGACGTTTGGTTTGACTCAGGTTCATCATGGAATGGTGTTTTGGTGAATCGTCCAAATCTGACTTACCCAGCTGACCTTTACCTTGAAGGTTCTGACCAATACCGTGGTTGGTTCAACTCATCACTTATCACCTCTGTGGCGAACCATGGTGTAGCACCTTACAAGCAAATCTTGTCTCAAGGTTTCACATTAGATGGTAAAGGTGAGAAGATGTCTAAATCTCTTGGAAATACCATCGCCCCAAGCGACGTTGAAAAACAATTTGGTGCGGAAATTTTGCGTCTCTGGGTAACAAGTGTAGACTCAAGCAACGACGTACGGATCTCTATGGATATCTTTAGCCAAGTCTCAGAGACTTACCGTAAGATCCGTAATACCCTTCGTTTCTTGATTGCTAACACATCTGACTTTAACCCAGCTGAGGATGAAGTCGCTTACGAAGAACTTCGTTCTGTTGATAAGTACATGACCATCCGCTTTAACCAACTTGTTAAGACGATTCGTGACGCTTATGCAAACTTCGAATTCTTGACGATTTATAAGGCTTTGGTTAACTTTATCAATGTTGATCTGTCAGCCTTCTACCTTGATTTTGCAAAAGATGTTGTCTACATCGAAGGTGCGAAATCTCTTGAACGCCGTCAGATGCAAACAGTCTTCTATGACATCCTTGTGAAAATCACGAAACTCTTGACGCCAATTCTTCCTCACACTGCTGAAGAAATCTGGTCATACCTTGAGTTTGAAGCAGAGGATTTTGTTCAATTATCAGAATTGCCAGAAGCACAAACGTTTGCCAACCAAGAAGAAATCTTGGATACTTGGTCAGCCTTTATGGACTTCCGTGGTCAAGCTCAAAAAGCCTTGGAAGAAGCACGTAATGAAAAAGTGATTGGTAAATCACTAGAAGCTCACTTGACAGTTTATCCAAATGAAGTGGTGAAAACACTTCTTGGAGCTGTTGATAGCAATGTCGCTCAACTCTTGATTGTTTCTGAGTTGACCATTGCAGAAGGTTCAGCTCCAGAAGGTGCAGTGGCCTTCGAAGATGTTGCCTTCACTGTTGAACGTGCAGCTGGTGAAGTTTGTGACCGTTGCCGTCGTATCGATCCATCAACTGCAGAACGCCACTACCACGCAACCATCTGTGATCACTGTGCAAGCATTGTCGAAGAGAACTTTGCGGACGCAGTCGCAGAAGGATTTGAAGCAAAATAATAAGAAGTGAAAAATCGCAGGGAGAGAGTCTCCTTGCGACTTTTCAATAAAGAGGAAGTTATGTGGTACCAGAAAGAATTTCAGGAACTAGAACTGAAAGAGTTTTACGAGATCGTTCAGCTGCGATTAGAGACCTTTGTCGTGGAACAAACTAGGATCTACAATGATCTGGATGATGTTGATTATCGATCTATCCATCTTTTTCATCAAAATAGGGAAGGACGTGTGGATGCCTATGCTCGCATATTCGCAACGGGGCTGACGATTCATTTTGGCCGAGTGGCTGTAGCCAAAGACAGTCGTGGCCAAGGACTGGCAAAAGACATGGTAGAGCAAATTTTGGACCTGTGTGAACAGAGATTTCCTGGACGGACCATTGAAATTGAGGCTCAAGAACAGGTGGTCGGCTTGTATGAAAAATTAGGTTTTCAAACGGTGAGCGAGCCCTTTATCTTGGCTTCTTCCCCTCACGTAAAAATGATCTTTCAGAAATAAAGAATCCTTTCATCTCATAATCGAGGTGAAAGGATTTTTTTGGGAAAAAGATACCAAAGAAAAAGGTAAGGCAAATTGGCCTTACTTAGTAATTGGAAAGGAAATTTCAATTAGTTTATCGGAGTAGAGGGTTTTAATAGCGGATTGGTCAATGTTTTGAAGATCAATCTTACGTTTTAAAAAGAACTCACGAATTAATTCTACTTCAGTTTCACGAATAGCACGGTGTTTGTTACTGATCAATAATTCATAGTGGGTTGGGGCTTGTGTAAAAACAACATCAGTATTGCCCGCGGAATAAACCTCGACAAGCAAGGCGTCAGTGCTGGCAAGTTGGCTCTTGACCAGTGCAGCATGACTATTGGTGGTATTAATGAGCTTCATATGAGTTCCTCCTGACCTCTATCTTCATTTATTATAGCACTTTTTTTTATTTTGTGAAAGAAGTCCTTTAGTTTTTATGGGCAATTTTCCACTGTTCAATGCCCCATTTATGACTGCCACGTTTGAGTTTTTCAATCGCTTCCTCTACTGGAAACCAAGCAAGATTGTTAAAATCTTCCAGTGGTTTTTGAGTTTCTGTGTAGTCGACGACTTCATAAATATAGGCAGGATTGTAGTAGTAGGTATCCCGGTGGCTAGAATAAAAATACTCATCTGCTTGGCCATAGTATTGCCCTAAAATAGCGGTAAAGCCTAATTCTTCGATCAGTTCCCGTTTCAGAGCTTGCAAGTGATCTTCACCCGCCTCGATTTCCCCGCCAGGTAAGAACCAAGCCCCATTAGGAGCTTGAACGAGGATGATCTGATCCTGGTCCTTATTGGGAATAACAGCGTAGACACCATAGCGGTTCACATACGCAACATCTTGTTTCTTTTCACCAAAACTTGGAATGGTCATGGTTTTCTCTTTTCTTATTTTTTCATCATTATATCATATTTTTTAGCAAAAATCTGGAGGGAAAAAAGAAAGAGACTGGGACAAAAGTCCTAGCCTCTCAATTGTTTTTGGATTGTTGAGCAAGACGCAGTGGTTGAGTGGGCTCTACTACGCTGATTTCATCAGCTTTTACAGCCCTACTCAACTGTGCGGAGGTGGGACGACGAAATCGAATTCTAACGAATTACCGATTTCTGTCCCACTCTCTGAATGTACATTTACTGATTATGATTCTGTAATCTGTTCAACTGGTTTGTGAGCAGACTTGATAGAGATTTTCCCATTGCTGGTCATGACGGCTTTGAGTTGTTTTTCACTTGGATGTTCCAGGTAATAATCGGTAATAGCATCTTCGATATGGTCTTGGATGGTACGACGGAGTGGGCGGGCCCCCATTTTTGGATCGTATCCCAGATCAACCAATTTTTCTTTCACCTTCTCTGTCACGTCCAGATGAATCTCATTTTGTGTGAGACGTTGATTGACTTCATCGAGCATGAGGGTAACGATTTGAAGTAAGTTTTCTTTTGATAGAGGTTGGAATTCAATGATGCCATCAAAACGGTTCATGAATTCAGGGCTAAAGAAGTTACCGAGTTCTCCAAGTACAGAGTTGGTTCGACCTTCGCGAGCAGCTCCAAAACCAACATTGGCCTCAGCTTTGCCGGTTCCAGCATTAGAGGTCATGATGATAATGGTATCTTTAAAGCTGACAGTACGGCCTTGACCATCTGTCAGACGGCCATCATCCAAGACTTGCAGGAACATGTGCATGACGTCTGGATGGGCTTTTTCAACTTCATCCAACAAAACGAGAGAGTATGGATTGCGGCGGACCTTTTCAGTTAGTTGTCCAGCTTCATCGTAGCCCACATAGCCCGGAGGAGCTCCGACTAGTTTCGCTACGCTGTGTTTTTCCATGTATTCGCTCATATCAAAGCGGATCATATTGTCTGCAGAACCAAAGAGTTCAATCGCCAATTGTTTAGACAATTCGGTCTTCCCGACACCGGTTGGTCCGACAAAAAGGAAGCTTCCGATTGGACGATTTGGCGATCCGAGGCCGACACGGTTGCGTCGAATGGCTTTCGCAATTTTATCCACTGCATCATCTTGACCGATCACATGGGCTTTCAAATCAGAAGCCAGATTGATCAATTGAGACTGTTCTTTTTCTTTCAAATCACCAACAGGAATATTGGTTTTTTGTTCAACAATATGCTCGATGGTTTTTTCACTGATGACAGGGGTCTCCTGATCAGTGACATGTTGCCCTTGCATTTCCTTGTATTTCGCGATTTGGTCACGGAAGTAGGCTGCTTTTTCAAAGTCTTCTTCGCGTGTCGCTTGGGCTTTGAGGTTTTCAGCTTCAATCAAGCGCTGGTCGATCACTTTTGGATCCACAAAGTTTAGGGTCAGGTTCATTTTAGACCCAGCTTCATCTAACAAATCAATGGCCTTGTCTGGCAGGAAGCGATCCTGGATGTAGCGGTTTGAAAGAATAGCTGCTGCTTCGATGGCCCCGTCTGTATAGTGAACATGGTGGTAGTCTTCGTATTTTTTCTGGATGCCCTTGAGGATGGTGATGGTTTCTTCAACCGTTGGCTCATCGACCTTAACGGGTTGCATCCGACGTTCCAAGGCCGCATCTTTTTCAATGATGCGGTATTCATTGAGGGTAGTAGCACCGACCAATTGGAGTTCTCCGCGCGCCAAGGCTGGTTTGAGGATATTTCCAGCGTCCATATTGCCCTCACCAGCTGATCCTGCGCCAACAATTTCATGGATTTCGTCGATGAACAGAATCACATCTTCGCGTTGACGAATTTCATCCATTAATTTTTGCATGCGTTCTTCGAATTGACCACGGATGCCTGTACCCTGAACCAGGCTGACGACGTCTAGGCGGATGACTTCTTTTCCTTGCAATTTATGAGGAACGTCTCCATCGACGATTTTTTGGGCCAAGCCTTCCACAACGGCAGTTTTTCCTACCCCAGGTTCTCCGATCAGAACCGGATTGTTCTTGGTTCGACGGTTGAGAATTTCGATGACACGGATAATTTCTTCATCACGTCCGATGACAGGGTCAATATCCCCTTTGCGGGCAATTTCTGTGACATTGATACCGAATTCTTCTAATAGTCCTTTAGGCTTTTGAGGGCGAGCTTGACGTGGATCTTGACTGCCACTACGGTTATTGTTTTGGCCGTAACCGCCACCTCCATAACTGCCTCCAGATTGAGTTGGAGGTGTTTGAGGTTCTTGTGGACTTTGGAAGTTACCAAGGTTATTGAAGAAATCTTCGAAGGGATCTCCAGTCAGTTGGCTCCGTTGGGTCATGCCTTTCAAGAAGCTGTTATTTGGGTCTGTTTTCATAATTTTATAGCAATTTTGACAGAGGTCTACTTGCTGCTGACGTCCATTTACATTTGTATATAAATGGATGGTTGATTCATTTATTTTACAATTTTGACAAAGCATATACATACCTCACAGTAGGTTTTTGATGGTTTTCCATCAAGAGACGAGCCTATTTTAAAAAAGGTCAAAAATAGTCAAAGATTTATAGTTTCATTATATCAGTATTCTAGAAGTTTGCAAGAATTTGCTACGGAATGTCACTAAGGAGTGAAGAAGAGAGTAAATCAATGGAAAAATGTGAATTTTTATTGGAAGAGCTTTCTCTTTTATGATAAAATAGGAGAGTAGAAAGTAAAGAGGAGAAAAAAAATGGAATCACATTTAGTACGGATTATCAACCGTTTGGAGACGATGACAAAAGACGGTGGAAATTTGAAACGTAATTTTGAACGTGACGGTGTTGTTGTCGCTGAAGTAGCCTACAACCACAATGAAGAAGAAGGTTCAACCTTTACACTTCGTGATGTTGAAGCGCGTGAAACCTATACATTTGATAGCATTGATTTAATTGCAATGGAAATTTATGAATTGCTTTACTAAGCAGCTGTGTGGATGAGTTTGGGGTGGTCTCAAGCTCATTTTTTGTCCATCTGGCTATAGTTTTCGTCTATAGGAAATTCTAATTAGGAACAGTTAGGTTTGAGAGTTGAAATCTGCTATAATAGAGAGGACTATTTTCATTACTTGACTAGAAAGAGAATTGACATGACGACAATCATTGATGGGAAGGCGCTCGCTACAAAATTACAGGGTGAGATCGCGAAGAAAACAGCACGATTAAAAGAAGAAACAGGGGTTGTACCTGGCCTTGTTGTAATCGTGGTTGGAGACAATCCAGCCAGTAAGATCTATGTGAGAAATAAAGAGCGTTCTGCTATTGCGGCAGGATTTCGCAGTGAAGTGAGACAACTTCCTGAAAGTATTAGCCAAGCGGAATTATTAGAAGTGATCGAACACTACAATCAGGATCCACTTTGGCATGGGATTTTGGTGCAGTTGCCACTGCCTAAGCACATTGATGCGGAAGCAGTCCTCTTAGCCATTGATCCGACAAAAGATGTAGATGGCTTTCATCCATTGAATATGGGGCATCTATGGGCCGGCAATCCTATTATGGTGCCATCTACTCCCGCTGGGATCATGGAGATGTTTAAAGAGTACGGGATTGATCTAGAAGGGAAGCAAGCCGTCGTGATTGGTCGTTCCAATATCGTTGGAAAACCCATGGCGCAGTTGCTCCTCGCAAAAAATGCGACGGTAACCTTGACCCATTCTCGGACCCATCATCTAGCAAAAATTGCGAAGACAGCAGATATCTTGGTGGTTGCGATCGGTCGTGCAAAATTTGTAACAGCAGACTTCGTGAAAGAAGGTGCCGTCGTCATTGACGTCGGAATGAATCGCGATGAGAATGGCAAATTGTGTGGGGATGTCGATTTTGACTCCGTTGCCCCTTTGGCCAGTCATATTACTCCGGTACCAGGAGGGGTTGGTCCTATGACCGTTACCATGCTGATGGAGCAGACCTACGAAGCAGCTGTTCGTGCCTTAAAAAAATGAAAGTGTGAACAAGATGAAGTTTGTATTTGATTTAGATGGAACCCTGTCATTCGATGGTGTCACAATCGATGATGAAATCAAACAGGTCTTATTGAGAGCAGAAGAATTTGGCCATGAAGTTGCCTTTGCTTCTGCACGTTCTTACCGTGACTGCTTGGGCCTTTTAGGGGATCCATTGAGTCAGCGACTCGTGATTGGTTTAAATGGTGGATTGGCCTATCATCAGGGGCAGTTAGTGTATGAGGAACAATTGGACAAGGATGTGTATCGAGAAGTCCTTGGCTTTTGTCGCCATTACAATCTACCATTTTTTGTGGATGATACCTTTGATTATAGTGGACAGATTTTGGAAAAGATTCCTTTTATTGCGAATGTAGATCCCCTCAAGAAAGCCCAGTATCGTTCTTTAGAGGAGTTGACAGATCCGATTAAGGTTGTGATCTATATGGGTGGCCATGAAGAACTAGTGGATGAGATCATTGAGCGGATCGAAAAGACAGATAAGGCCCATATCCGCTATCATGCTCATGAAAAATCTATCTATCTCAATCCAGCAAACACTCATAAAGCGACTACAGTCGAAGAACTCTGTGGAGAAAATTTTGTAGCTTTTGGCAATGATCAAAATGATATTGAGCTCTTTGAAAAAGCTCTTTATGCAGTTCAGATTGGTGATTTTCCAGCCCTTCGGCCTTATGCGGATGATCAATTGGTAGCCAAACAAAATCAACCACAAGCTGTTGCTGCTAAGATCTTGCAAGTCTTCGCAGAATTTAGAGGAAAATAAAAGAAGGAGGGGGAGTCGTGGCTTCTCCTTTTTCGCTAGAAACGAGGATGGTATGAAAACAGTTCAAAAAGAAGAGATTCAGCGTGTCATTGTGAAGCGAGAGGCAAGATCTTATAAGGGAGATTTTGGCCGTCTGCTCTTGATTGGGGGAACTTATCCCTATGGTGGTGCTATCATTATGGCGGCGCTCGCTGCGGTTCACAGTGGAGCGGGGTTGGTCACTGTTGCAACTGATCCTGATAATCTGTCGGCCCTTCATAGCTATCTTCCTGAAGCCATGGGCTTTGATCTAGCGGATCATGAACTCCTTTGTGAGCAAGTGAAAAAAGCTAGCGTGATTTTAGTAGGGCCGGGCTTAAAGGAAACAAGAGAAAGCCAAGCAATCTTGCACATGGTTTTTGAGCGAGTCTCAAGCCAGCAGGTTTTGATTTTAGATGGAGGAGCTATTAGTCTTTTTGCTGCCTCTCAGTTTGACCTGCCAGAAGCTCAGTTGGTCTTTACCCCTCATCAAAAAGAATGGGAAAAACTATCGGGACTTGATCTAGCAAGCCAGACAGAAGAGAAGAGCCAAAGAGCTGTACAGAACTTTCCTGAAGGGACTGTCATAGTAGAAAAGGGGCCCCACACAAGAATTTGGACAAGTGGGCAAGATGAGGGCTATCAGCTAGATGTTGGTGGTCCCTACCAAGCAACAGGGGGTATGGGAGATACCTTGGCAGGGATGATCGCAGGATTTGCGGGTCAATTCCCACAGGTCAGTCTCTATGAGCGCGTGGTGGTTGCGACCTATCTCCATTCAGCCATTGCTGAGGACTTGAGCAAGGAGGCCTATGTGGTTCTACCCACGACCATTAGCCAAGAAATTCCCAAATGGATGAAAAAGTGGAGTGACAATTTAAACGAAAATGTTGAAAATGAAACGTTTTCATGATAGTATGGATGAAAGGAGGTGAAAAAATGAATGAGCAAAAAAAAATCGATTACCATGAAAGATGTTGCAGCAGAAGCTGGAGTTAGTGTTGGGACAGTCTCTCGTGTCATCAATAATGAAAAAGGCATTAAAGAGGTGACCTTAAAAAAAGTTCAACAAGCAATTGAAAAACTTTCTTATGTCCCAGATGAATATGCGAGAGGATTAAAAACGAATCGTAGTAATATTATTGCTTTACTCATTCCAACAATATGGCATCCTTTCTTTTCTGAATTTGCTTATCATGTTGAAAAAGCACTATTAAAAAATCAATATAAATTATTAATTTGTAATGCGGATAAAGATTCTAAAAATGAGATAGAATACATAAAATTACTTGAGAAAAATAAAGTAGATGGGATTATAGGGATCACCTATTCAGATATTGATAAGTATGTCTCATCAAATTTACCTTTTGTCAGTATTGACCGTCATTTTTCTGAAAATGTCTATTACGTAACCTCTGAAAATTTTCATGGTGGTCAACTAGCTTGTCGCGAATTAGTCAAACGCGATTGTCAAAATCTAGCTTACATTAGTGGTGTGAACAAACATTTGAATGAAACAACGGAACGGGGGAGAGGCTTCAAAGCGGAGGCCAAACAGAAAAATACGAACCTTTATTGTCTTGAAATGCCGGAACCACTGAATCAAGTAGAAGAGCAAATAAGAACCTTTTTTGAAAAGCATCCTCAGATTGATGGGATTTTCACAGTAAATGATTTTATGGCCCTTCGTGTGATAAAAGTTTTAGGGGAGATGGGAAAAATTCCTATAGAAGATTATCAGATTATTGGTTTTGATGGATTAAGACCAGCTTTTGATCAACCTTACTTACTTTCTACAATTGTTCAACAAATAGCTCAGATGGCTCAAGCAGCAGTTGAATTATTGCTTAAATTAATTCGTGAAGAAAAAATAGACCAGAATGTCATTAGTTTACCGGTACATTTTTTTGAAGGAAACACAACAAAAAAATTATAAAAGTGCTTGACAAATTATGAAAGCGCTGTTATAATTTAGTCATAAAATGAAACGTTTCAAAAAACTCAACTATTTTAGTTTGGGTTAAAAAATTAATAAAAAATGAAACGTTTCAAAAAAGGAGGACGCTATGCGTAAAGGTATTAAGTTATCTGTAGTTGCAGCACTATCATTAGGATTGCTTGCAGGATGTGGTGGGGGATCAAAATCCAAAACTGCAAGTTCTTCGGACGAAATAAAAGTCTGGGTTCAATTCTCAGATGAAACAGCTGAGGGAAAAGCTTGGCAACAAGTTGTTGATAATTTCAACAAGTCAAAGAAAACCAAATACAAGGTTGTGACAGAATATATTCCACGTAGTGGTAGCGGTGGAGGATATGAAGATAAGGTCAACGCTGCTATTACGACAAATAGTTTACCAGATGTTATTACGCTAGATGGACCAAATACTGCTGCCTATGCAAAATCAAAAGTGATTGCTCCCTTGGATGATTATCTAAAGGACAATGACATGGATGATGTACTGGACAGTATTAAACAACAGGGAACTTATGATGGTAAATTCTATGCGTTTGGTTTTTCTGAATCAAATGTAGGTGTATACTATAACAAGAAGATGTTTAAGGAAGCTGGGATTGATGAAGCGAGTTTGCCAACCCTTGAAAAGCCATGGACCTGGTCTGAGTTTAATGCCATTGCTAAGAAATTAAAAGATCATTTTAATAAACCAGCAATCGATTTCCGTTTGAATTCAAATGATGAGATGTTACCATATGCTTATATGCCTCTTATTTGGTCAAATGGTGGTTCTGTTGTAAATTCTAAAGGAACAAAAGCTGAAGGTTACTTCAATAGTAAGGAAAGTGTTGAAGCTGTTCAATTTATTCAAAATCTAGTAAAAGAGGATTACACTACAGTTAGTCCTGTTGAAAAAGGATTTGAAACAGGTGAGTATCCGATGGTTCTAAGCGGGTCTTGGACGATTGGGGATCTACAAACAAATTACAAAGATATTGATTTTGGTATTCTTCCTTATCCAGTTTCAGATAAAACGAAGAAATTGGTCTCACCTTCAGGTAGTTGGCAATTAGCTGTTACAACAAAATCTGATAAAAAAGAAGCTGCTGCTGAATTTGTTAAGTTTGCAACAAATACAGAATCTAGTGAAATTATAAGCTTGGGGAACAGTGTTCTTCCAATCAGAAAATCAACAATTAAAAATATTAAGGATAAAGTATCTGAACCATTGCGCTTCTTGATGGAACAAAATGCTGTATCAGCCCATCCTCGTCCTGTTGTAGTAGCTTATCCACAAGTTTCACGCGCTTTCCAACAAGCGATGCAAGATATCAGCTATTATAAAGATAATCCAGATGTACAAAAAGTATTAGATGCTCGTACGAAAGAAATGCAAACAGCAATCGACCAATCTTTAAATAAATAGTTGATATTCAAAAGGTGGAAGGAAAGTTATGAAATGTACCTTCCACCTTATTTTATTTAATGATTTCATCTTAGGAGACGAACAATGAGCGAAACAAAGAAAGTCGAAACAAAAAAGAAAGAACGTCTTAAAGAAAATATTATGGGCTATAGCTTTTTAGCTCCAGCCTTAGTATTACTTTTTATCTTTTTGGTGATACCTGTTGGTATGGTCATCTATTATGCCTTTACAGATTATTACCTATTGACCCCAGAGGACAGAAAATTTGTAGGGTTACAAAATTTCATGCGCTTAGCACAAGATCCGATCTTTATAAAAAGCTTCCTGAATACCTTGAAATTTGTAGTTTGGATTATTCCAGTGCAACTTGGTTCGGCTCTCGGGATGGCCTTAATTGTTAATAAGAAACGTAAAGGAAATATGTTCTTTAAGGTAGCATTTTTTGCTCCTGTTGTGATGTCTCTCGTGGTTATCTCTATTCTTTGGCTATACTTGTTAAATCCAAATAATGGTTTGCTCAATGCCCTACTGAATAAAATTGGTATTTCTTCACAACCATTCTTGACAAGTCCAAAACAGGCCATGTATGCAATTGTATTTGTTTCTGCATGGCAAGGTGCAGGCTATCAAATGTTGTTATTCCTTGGAGGAATGCAAAATATTCCACAAGATGTTTATGAGGCAGCAGAGTTGGATGGATTTTCAAAATGGGCTCAATTCAGATACATCACAATGCCTTTATTGAAACCAACTGCCTTATTTGTACTCTTGACGACATTGATTTCAGCATTTAAATTGATTGTACAACCAATGGTCATGACTCAAGGTGGACCACTAAACTCAACAATTACAATGGTATATTATATTTACCAACAAGGTTTCACAGACCGTCTCGTTGGTTATTCAAGTTCTATTGCCTTAGTATTTACAACATTGATTGGTATGATCAGTCTTGTACAACGGCGAGTTTTGAAGGAGGACGATTAGGATGAAACGTTTAAAACCGACTTCTATTTTAGAATATATTTTATTAATTCTATTAGCAGGCCTCTTTCTATTTCCTATGATCTGGATGGTGGTTTCAGCAATGAAGCCAGAAGCAGATGTGTATAAGAATTTAACAAGTTGGAAAGCTTTCTTACCTAGTTTTAATCCAGCTGATTGGTTTAAACCTTACCAAGAAGTTCTTTCACGTTTTAGTATTCTAACATACTTAGGGAACAGTATTTTTTATGCAGGAACATTTGCACTGGGGTCTATTATAGTAAATGCCTTAGCGGGATTTGCATTTGCAAAAATTAATTTTACAGGTAAAAAAATTCTATTTGGCTTTTTATTGGCATTGTTAATCATTCCGATTGAAACAGTGTTGATTCCTCAATTTACAATTATTAATTCACTTGGCTTAGTCAATAATCGTTTAGCGGTTATTATCCCTGGATTAGCTAGTGTCTTTAATATCTATCTTTTCCGAAACTTCTTTATTGCCATTCCAGAAGAAATTATCGAATCTGCAAAAATAGATGGTGCAAGTATCTTGCGAATCTTTTTCAAGATTATGTTGCCGATGTCGAAACCAGCAGTTGCCACAGTCGGTGTTCTTTCCTTTATTTCTAGTTGGAATGATTATATCTGGCCGTTGATGGTTTTAACAGATTCTTCAAAATTTTCAATGCAGGTAGCGATTACAACCATTAATACAACTCAACCAGTTTATATCAATCAAGTAATGGCTGTTTTGACAATTTCTACAATTCCACTTATTCTAGTATATATCGTAGCACAAAAATATATTATTCAAGGTTTAGGTGGATCTGGTACAGGTATTAAATAGGTGAAAAGTATGAAGGAAAGCATTCGGAAAGCAAATCAGTATATCGATGAAAACAGGGAGAAGGTTGATCAGCAATATAGAGGGGCATTTCATTTGCTACCTCCAATTGGCTGGATGAACGATCCTAATGGTTTTGTTTATTTCCGTGGAGAATACCATTTGTTTTACCAATTCTATCCCTATGATAGTGTTTGGGGGGCCATGCATTGGGGGCATGCCAAATCAAAAGATCTTCTCCATTGGGAAGAACTGCCAGTAGCATTAGCGCCAAGTGAAAGCTATGATAAGGATGGCTGCTTCTCGGGTAGTGCTATCGTGAAAGACGACAAGCTCTACTTGCTGTATACGGGTCATGTAGACGATGAGGAAAAGCGCGAAGAAACTCAGTGTCTTGCGGTATCGACGGATGGCATTACCTTTGAAAAAATCCCCACTAATCCAGTGATTCATGTGCAGCATATTGATGGTATCGCAGATATTGCTGATTTTCGTGATCCCAAAGTCTTTGAATACAAAGGAAGCTATTATACTGTAGTTGCTTCCAAAACAGTAGATGATCGAGGGCAAATTCTCTTGTTTGCGTCAAGTAATCTAGAGGACTGGAGCTTTAAATCAGTCTTACTGGAAGGTGAAAAAGGGCAAGGTATCATGTG
Source organism: Streptococcus parasanguinis (assembly GCF_040908565.1). Lineage (GTDB taxonomy): Bacteria > Bacillota > Bacilli > Lactobacillales > Streptococcaceae > Streptococcus > Streptococcus parasanguinis_AC. Next base: position 70,859 of record NZ_JBDGEA010000008.1, read on the forward strand.
GGAATGTCCGGATTTCTTCCCATTAGATGGTAAATGGGTCTTGATTCTGTCTCCCATTGAAATGGAAAGACAGCAAGAAAAATACTGGAATTTAAATTCGACGGTTGCCTTTATCGGTGACATGAATTGGGAAACAGGACGCTTTCATGTCGATTCCTATGATGAATTGGATGGTGGTTTGGATTTCTATGCCCCTCAAACTTGTCAAGGACCAAATGGCGAACGTTACATGGTTGCCTGGATGCAAATGTGGCACCGGTCTATCCCCAGTCATGATTTAGCTCATGGGTGGGCAGGTAGTATGACTCTTCCAAGAAAATTGTCCTTGAAAGACAGACGATTGGTTCAGGAGTTACCTGAGTCAGTGAAAGAACACTTTCTTGTAGAACATGCGTCAGAAACCATTGTTCAGGGCAATCAGATCACGATTCCAGCGAGAGGGAAACAAACCTTGTTTGAACTAGATGCCAAATCGGGTTGCTCCTTTATCCTAAGTTATAGCGATAAAACCAATCCTGATAGTGTCTTGCAATTGATTTACGACGCCTCTCAAAAACGCTTTAGCTTAAGTCGAGACCAATTTGGGCACCCCATTTCTGGAAAAGAAAATCCAGCATTTCAATCGAGATGGATTCAGTTGGATGCTGAAAAAGATCATCATTTTTCGATCATTCGCGATACCAACTCCATCGAAGTATTCGTGGATGGCAAAACTCTCTCGATGACTTTTTATGAAACGAGTCAAAATCCCGTCTATACTCTCACGGCAGATGAAGGGGTTGATTGGGTCGTGAAAACCTATCAAGAATAGGAAAGCAATAGCCTCCTAAAGAATAAAAGACAAGTCTTGTGACTTGTCTTTTTTGTGTATTCCAACTTGGTCTTGAGTTTCATCGAAGAAAATTTGGGAATTGGTCTCATGACCGATCTGACTCTCTTTCCAGAATATCCAAATCTTGTCAAAATTCCGCTTGTTGAAGAGGAAAAAACAGTCTTCTATATTAGTTATGCCTATCCAAATGAAGGGGGACCCCAAGCGCTTCTTAGCTCCTTTATTGAACGGTTAGAGAAGTGTGAAAAATAAGGAAGCTGGTGTCAAACAGACAAATAGAAAGTGTCTTGAATAAAATGAGGCTTGTAGAGAAAGGAAATTCATGATTTCGCTTTGTCTGCCAGCCTTTTTTGGTGTTTTTTGGTATAATTAAACTTGATCATATTCTGCAGAAAGGAGTTCCTATGTCCAACTATTTATCCGTATCAAGTTTGACCAAATATTTGAAATTAAAATTTGATAAGGATCCCTATTTGGAAAGGGTTTATCTGACAGGGCAGGTCTCCAACTTCCGAAAACGTCCCAACCACCAGTATTTTTCATTAAAGGATGAAAAAGCGGTCATTCAGGCAACGGTCTGGGCTGGGGTTTATCGAAGCTTTGGTTTTGAGCTAGAAGAAGGCATGAAGATCAATGTCATCGGTCGCATTCAGCTCTATGAGCCAAGTGGGAGTTATTCCATTGTCATCGAAAAGGCGGAGCCAGATGGGGTAGGGGCCTTAGCCATCCAATTTGAGCAACTCAAGAAAAAGCTGACCGAAGAAGGGCTTTTTCAGGATCGGTGGAAGCAAGCTCTACCACAATTCCCAAGAAAGATCGGGGTGGTCACTAGTCAAAGTGGGGCCGTGATTCGCGATATTATCACAACGGTGAGCCGTCGTTTTCCTGGTGTGGACATCGTGCTCTACCCGACCAAGGTCCAGGGAGAAGGCGCCGCAAGTGAGGTGGTTGCTAATATTCAAAGGGCTAACCAACGGGATGATTTGGATGTCTTGATTATCGGTCGTGGGGGTGGTTCGATTGAAGATCTCTGGGCCTTTAATGAAGAAGCAGTGGTGCGAGCTATTTTTGAATCGCGGATTCCGATTATCTCCAGTGTTGGACATGAGACAGATACGACTCTAGCCGATTTTGTAGCAGACCGACGAGCTGCTACTCCGACAGCCGCTGCTGAATTGGCCACTCCAGTAACGAAGTTGGATCTCTTGTCCCATTTGCAAAAGCAGGAAAATCGCATGGCAACAGCTATGTCCAATCGCTTGGCCTATAATCGTGAACGCTTGGCCAAATTAAGTCAATCGGTTATTTTTAGACAGCCTGAAAGACTCTATGATGGCTACATGCAAAAGATTGACCAGTTGCAATTGCGCTTGAAACAAGGGATGCGTGATGCTTATGGACAAGGGGACAATCAGCTGCAAGGTCTGCGTCATCGTCTAGAGGCTATGTCTCCTTTGCATCGTATCGAACGTTATCAAGATCGTGTCTTCCAAGATAAGAGACTCTTAACCAGCCGCATGGAACAAGTCCTAAAAGAGCAAAAGATCAAGGTTCAAGGCTTATCAGAAGCCCTCTTGATGCTGGATACGAGTCGGATTATTGCGCGTGGCTATGCCATGGTCAAGCAAGACGATCAAGTCTTGGATTCGGTTGCGAACGTAAAAGAAGGAGACCCGCTGTCCCTCATCATGAGAGATGGCCAGTTAGAAGTAGAGGTGAAACATGTCGAAAGAAAAGAAATTTGAAGAAAATTTAGCAGATTTGGAAGCCATCGTCCAAAAATTGGAGAGTGGGGATGTGGCTCTTGAAGAAGCGATTACAGAATTCCAAAAAGGAATGAAGTTGTCAAAAGAATTGCAAGACACCTTGGATCAAGCAGAGAAAACCTTGGTCAAGGTCATGCAAGCAGATGGTACTGAAGCGGATCTAGCATGAGACAAGAAGAAAAACGAAATAGAGTAGAGCAAGCGATTCGCTCTTTTTATGAGGAAAAATCCATCGCCCCCCATTTAGTGGGCTCGGTCCTTTATTCGATCCAAGCAGGTGGAAAACGCCTGCGCCCAATGCTTCTTCTAGAATTGTTAGAAGCCTTCGGACAGGAGTTGACAGAGGCTCATTTTCAAGTGGCAGGGGCTTTGGAGATGATTCACACAGGAAGCCTTATTCATGATGATCTACCGGCCATGGACAATGACGATTACCGTCGGGGGCAATTGACCAACCACAAGAAATTTGGAGAAGACTTGGCGATTTTAGCAGGAGATGCACTTTTTCTCGATCCCTTTGGCCTGATTGCTACAAGTGCCCTTTCAGATGCGGTCAAAGTCTCTTTGATCCTTGAGTTATCAGATGCTTCCGGTAGTCGCGGAATGGTAGCTGGCCAAGTCCTTGACATGGAAGGGGAGCACAAACAGCTCACTCTAGCAGAATTGCAAACCATCCATGCCAATAAGACAGGACGACTCCTTGCCTATCCATTCATCGCAGCAGCCTCGATTTTAGAGTTGCCAGCAGACATTGGTCAGCTTCTAGAAACAATTGGGAAAACATTAGGGCTGGCTTTTCAAGTACGGGATGATATTTTGGATTTGGTCGCTGATTTTGAAGCTCTGGGTAAGACTCCTCAAAAGGACTTAGTGGCAGAAAAATCGACTTATCCAGCCCTCTTGGGATTGGAAGAATCAAAAGCTTTGCTTACAAGTGAATTAGATGCTTGCGAGAACTTGTTGGATCAGATTACGGCTGCTTGCGACTTTTATCCGCAAGCAATCAAGAAATTAATAGAAGGATTACGAATAGATGGCTAAGGAAAGAGTAGATGTATTAGCCTATAAACAAGGCCTATTTGATACACGCGAACAAGCCAAAAGAGGGGTCATGGCCGGTCTTGTCGTTGCCGTTATCAATGGTGAGCGCTTTGATAAACCGGGTGAAAAAATTGATGAAGCGACCGAGTTGAAATTAAAGGGTGAAAAGCTCAAGTATGTCAGCCGCGGCGGACTCAAATTAGAAAAATCCTTGAACCAATTTGGCTTAACTGTAGAGGATAAAATTGCGATTGATATTGGAGCTTCTACAGGTGGCTTTACAGATGTCATGCTGCAAAATGGAGCCAGCCAGGTCTTTTCGGTGGATGTCGGGACCAATCAGTTGGCCTGGAAATTGCGCAACGATCCTCGGGTAGTCTCGATGGAACAGTTCAATTTCCGATATGCTGAGCCAGATGATTTTGAAGCGATACCGAGCTTTGCGAGTATCGATGTCAGCTTTATTTCCTTGGACTTGATTCTGCCAGCCCTTCACCGGATTTTAGCAGACAATGGACAAGTCGTGGCCTTGGTGAAACCTCAGTTTGAGGCAGGACGCGAACAGATCGGGAAAAATGGAATCATTAAGGATCCCAAGATTCATTTGGCCGTCCTTGAAAAGGTCGCTACATTTGCAGGGACACATGGCTTTTCCGTGATGGGAGTGGATTATTCCCCTATCCAAGGAGGCCATGGCAACATCGAATTTTTGATGTATCTAGAAAAAAAAGAAGAGAAAACAAAGCCTAGTACAGAGCAGCTGGAGACTGTTGTGGAAAAGGCGCACAAGGAATTTAAACATGAAGAGTAAGAATATTCGATTAGAAAAAATTCTCCGCTTTATACGTGATCATGAAGTGGGAACACAAGAAGAGATTGTTGAACACTTGAAAGAAGAGGGGATTTCAGCAACCCAGGCGACAGTGTCACGCGATATTAAAGAACTGGGAATTGTTAAACGACCTTTAAAAGATATGACTTATGTCTATGAATTGCCACGCAAGCACCACCAAGGAATCGGGATGATTGAAAGCAATATCTTGTCTCATCGTCGAATGGGTGAATATGTTAATTTCACCATGGTTCCAGGGACAGCTCCTTTAGTTAAACGTCGTTTGCGGGATATTTATCAGAATCATATATTTAGTATTGTCGCAGATGATGATACGATCTTGTTGATTGCTTATTCCGCACCAGAAGCAGAGAATATCCTCAAATCAATCTTTGGGTGGTAAGAGCCTATGCTATTAGAAATTTCGATTAAGAACTTTGCCATTATCGAGGAGATTTCCTTAAATTTTGAAAAGGGAATGACGGTACTGACAGGGGAAACAGGTGCAGGGAAATCCATCATAATCGATGCCATGAATATGATGCTGGGAAGCCGTGCAACGACGGATGTCATTCGACACGGAGCCCCAAAAGCGGAAATCGAAGGTCTCTTTGCTGTTGAGAGCAATCGCCATTTGACAGCGCTCTTTGAAGAGCAAGGATTAGAGTGGACCGATGAATTGATCATTCGCCGAGAGATCTTGCAAAATGGGCGAAGTGTCAGCCGAATCAATGGCCAAATGGTAAATTTATCAGTCTTAAAAGCGGTCGGTCAACATTTGGTAGACATCCATGGCCAGCACGATCAGGAAGAACTTATGCGGCCTCAATTGCATATCGCTATGCTGGATGAATTTGGAGATGCAGCCTTTTTCCAAACCAAAGATGCTTACCGTCAGACCTTTGAAGACTACAAACGCCTGCGTAAACAAGTGGTGGAACTCCAGCGCAACCAGCAGGAAAACAAGGCCCGTATCGAGATGTTGGAGTTTCAAATTGCAGAGATTGAGGCAACTGCCTTGGAAGTGGATGAGGACGTGCGTCTGGAGCAAGAACGCCAACGTCTGCTCAATCACAAGATGATTGCAGATACTCTAACCAATGCCTATACCATGCTGGATGCAGAAGAGTTTTCGAGCCTTTCCAATGTTCGCTCAGCCATGAATGATCTGGAAAGCATTGAAGAATATGATCCGAGCTACAAAGAACTCTCAAGCCAGTTATCGGAAACCTTCTATGCCCTTGAGGACATTACCAAACGCTTAGAAGATGTGGTCGATGGTCTGGAATTTGATGGTAATCGCCTCATGCAGGTGGAGTCGCGCTTGGATTTGATTCATTCCATCACGCGCAAGTATGGTGGCCAAGTCAAGGACGTCTTAGAATACCTGGCGCAAATCACCAAAGAATATAGCCTCCTCACCGGAAGTGACCTCTCATCTGAGGAATTAGAAAAAGAACTCAAACATTTGGAAAAGAATTTGGTCACCTTGGCTCAAGATTTGAGTGATCAGCGGCATGCCTTGGCCCAAGCTTTAGAAAATGAAATCCAGCAAGAATTAGCGGACCTTTACATGGACAAGGCGCGCTTCCAAGTGCGCTTTAGCAAAGCTAAGTTTAATCGGGAGGGAAATGAAGCTGTTGAATTTTACATTTCGACCAACCCAGGTGAGGACTTTAAACCGCTTGTCAAGGTAGCGTCCGGTGGAGAATTGTCACGCTTGATGTTGGCCATTAAATCGGCTTTTTCTCGAAAAGAAGGAAAAACCAGTATCGTCTTTGACGAGGTGGATACAGGAGTCTCTGGTCGCGTGGCCCAAGCGATCGCAGCGAAAATTCATAAGATTGGTCAAAATGGCCAAGTGCTTGCTATTTCACACCTACCTCAAGTCATCGCAGCAGCGGATTATCAATTCTATATTGAAAAGATCAGTGATGCACACTCTACCGTATCAACTGTGCGCTTGCTCAATAGAGAAGAACGAATCGAAGAAATTGCCAAGATGCTGGCAGGAGAGGATCTAACGGAAGCTGCCCGTCAACAGGCAGAGCAACTTCTCAAGCGTTAAGAGAAAGAAGGTTTATAACCATGTCAACATACTTTGTAGTCGGAGATATTCACGGGAAAGCACAAATGCTAGAAGAGCTTATGACAGAGTGGGACGGAAAAGCTCAATTGGTCTTTTTAGGGGATTTGATAGATCGAGGTGAAAACAGCAAACGATCGATTGAGATCGTAAAAGACTACGTAGACCATCACGGAGCTGTTTGCCTTTCCGGAAACCACGAGTACATGTTTTTAGCTTGGTTGGACAATCCAGAAGAACGTTATGACCACTACCGAAGAAATGGTGGCGATACGACCATTAATTCTCTATTGGGGCGCCCGCTCGATGCTCCTGTAGATGGGGTTGCAGATGCGCAAGCAGTAGAGAGCACTGTTCCTGAATTGGTGGCCTTCATCCGCAGTTTGCCCTTTGACTATGAGACAGAGAGCTATTATTTTGTCCATGCCGGTGTGGATTTAACCCTTGAAAATTGGCGGGAAACCAGTGACTACCAAAAGGTCTGGATCCGAAAACCATTCCATGAAGCGGAGAATCAGACAGGCAAATGGATCGTCTTTGGTCATACACCGGTCTATGGACTGCTCCATGAGCCAGTCGGTACCGAAAATCTTTGGATTTCAGATCAAAAAATGGGTGTCGATGGGGGCGCTGTTTATGGAGGGGTTCTCCATGGATTGCTCTTGGATGATCAAGGAATTGTCCAAGACCATGTCCTTCACAATACAGGTTTTTCTGCTGCAGATGATTAAGGGAGCCGAACTAGTTATCTTTCACTGCAAAACCCCGTATTTTTTGATATAATGAAAGCAGAACATTCTAGGAAGAGTATAGGAATATATGGCAAATATTAAAATAGTTACAGACTCATCTATTACAATTGAGCCTGAAGTGGTTGAAGAATATGGCATTACGATTGTGCCGCTTTCTGTTATGGTGGATGGAGTCCTTTATTCTGACAGTGAGTTGGGCCAAGGGGATTTCTTGCGCTTAATGCAGTCTAGCAAAAATCTTCCAAAAACCAGCCAACCACCCGTTGGAGTTTTTGCGGAAATTTATGAAAAGTTAGCAGCAGACGGAGCTCATATCGTTTCGATTCATATGTCTCATGCCTTGTCAGGAACAGTAGAGGCGGCACGTCAAGGAGCAACCTTGTCAGGAGCAGAAGTGACTGTGATTGATAGTGGCTTTACAGACCAAGCCATGAAGTTCCAAGTCGTTGAAGCAGCCAAGTTGGCCAAAGAAGGAGCTGATTTAGACACTGTCTTGGCCCGCATTGAAGAAGTTAAAGAAAAGACAGAGTTGTATATCGGCGTTTCTACCTTGGAAAATCTGGTTAAAGGTGGTCGCATTGGCCGTGTAACAGGCCTTTTGAGCTCTCTTCTCAATATCCGTGTCGTGATGGAAATGAAGGACCATCAGTTAGAACCGATCGTCAAAGGGCGTGGGAACAAGACCTTTAAGAAGTGGGTGGATGAATTGGTAGACAAACTTTCCCATAGTAAGGTGGCTGAGATCGGGATTTCTTATGCAGGAACAGCAGAATGGGCCAATGAAATGAAGGCTCAGTTGCAAGCTCTTGTCGAAACACCGATCCCTGTTTTGGAAACTGGATCCATTATCCAAACCCATACAGGTGAGAATGCATTTGCAGTTTTGGTGCGTTACGAATAGTCCTAATAAAAGTTTGAAAAAACAGGTTTAGTACTTGACCTAAAGGCTTTTTTTAGATATTATAGTACTGTTAAGGCATGAAGCCTAAAAAAAATTGGAGGATTTGTTAAATGGCTAACAAACAAGATTTGATCGCAAAAGTGGCAGAAGCTACAGAATTGACTAAAAAAGACTCAGCAGCAGCAGTTGACGCTGTATTTGCAGCTGTTTCAGAATACCTTTCAAAAGGTGAAAAAGTTCAATTGATCGGTTTCGGTAACTTCGAAGTTCGTGAACGTGCAGCTCGTAAAGGTCGCAACCCACAAACTGGTAAAGAAATCAAAATCGCAGCTTCTAAAGTTCCAGCATTCAAAGCTGGTAAAGCTCTTAAAGAAGCAGTTAAATAATTGTGATTTACAAAAGTTCCTTCTAGCTTGCTAGAAGGGATTTTTTGTTTTGTAGTACTTTCTAGACAGTCCCTATAAATAGGAGTATAATAGAAAAAAGTGAGAAATGGAGGGTGGACCATGAGATGGATTTTTGGAATTTTTGTTCTGCTCATGATAAAGCCAATTCTTTATCTGTTAAAAGGCCTCTGGTTTCTGGTGGAACTCTTCTTTATGTTCCTCTTTGTCAAAGTTCTACTAGGAACCATGAGATGGATCCTTAATTGGGGAAGTTAAGAATAGAAAATAAAAGAGAGTGGGACAGAAATCGGTCATTCGTTAGAATTCGATTTCGTCGTCCCACCTCCGCACAGTTGAATAGGGCTGTAAAAGCTGATGAAATCAGCGTAGTAGAGCCCACTCAACCACTGTGTCTTGCTCGACAATCCAAAGACAATTGAGAGGCTAGGACTTTTGTCCCAGCCTCTTTTCTTATTTACAAACATTCTAATTAGGCAAATTTGGGCATTCATGATATAATAGTCTAAAAGAAGAGATAGAAAGGGGAAAGACCATGCTAGCTTGTTTAACACTTGATGCTGTTCAACAACAAGAAGTGGAAGGTGTATTGCAACACTTGCGTGAAAAATCTGTACGGATTACAGAGACGCGTCAGGCTGTCCTTTCCTATCTTGTCAAAAGCCAGGAACATCCAAGTGCGGATGCCATCTATCAAGATTTAAGACCGGCCTTTCCCAATATGAGTCTGGCAACGGTTTATAATAATCTCAAGGTCCTCATTGAAGAAGGTTTTGTCTCTGAAATAAAAGTGCGCAATGACACCACGACCTACTTTGATTTTATGGGACATGATCATCTCAATCTGATTTGTGAACGATGTGGGAAGATTGATGATGTTGACATCGAAGTTCCAGATGTGAGAGCAGAAGCGAGAGAAAAGAGTGGTTACGTCATTACCAAGTGCCAAACCACTGTCTATGGTCTTTGTCCAGAATGCCAGAAAAAACAGTAGAAGAAATGAAAACAGAGCCGTTAGGCTCTTTTTGTGTGGCAAAACTATCCTCGGATAGCAAAAGAAAAATAGGAGAAATCATGATATAATATACTTTTGAAATCAAATAATAGGAGAAGAAGATGAAAAAGTTAGAGAATTTTTCTTGGAAAATGTGGCATATTTTTTCCTTAGTTGCCGTGACTGTTCTACTGGTTGGTGGTATCTGGTCTTTCTTTTACCTAAAAGAAGCAGCTTATGTCGTTAATGATAGAAATTATGATTATGTTGGTAGAGGACAACGGTTGACAGATTACGTCACCGTTGATGAAGAGGAAACTGGATTTCCAATTATAGCACTTTCCTTTAAGATGGATGATGAAGATTGGAACATCTCTGACTACGCAGTAGGTCGCCAATATTTAGCTTTTCAAGATTCAAAGCTAAGGAAGATTTCTCTTAATAAGAAAGATCCAGAAGAATATTTTAAGATCCGTTATTACCAACTCGGAAAAGAGGAGGGGGAGGGGAAGACCATTGATGTCTTAAAAATTGCCCAAGGAAAGGGGTACAAAACCATTAACGGTTCGATGGACTCTATTATGTACACTGATGGAAAAGATGACTATGTAGGAGTTAACCTATCAGATAATGACTATCTCTTTATTAATCTTCGAACACAAAAGGTCAGTCAAACTCGACCAAAAGAAGCCGTTCATTATGGTTATAGCGGAATTCGTCAAATTGCGTCTTCCTTGTACTACCGTACACCCACTTTCTACGAAGATGAAGAGAAAACTTCTATCAACTTGCCATGGATCCGTTATAAAAAAGAGAAAGTCAGTGAAACTAGTGATAGTAGTATAACCTCTTCTACTAGTGAAAAAAAAGATAGCGAACTACTTTCTCTATTAAAGAAATATGGCTTCCTAATCGTTTTGAAAGAAGACATGACATTTTCTGACGGTGAATCAATCATAAGACATTTATATGCGGATGCATCTGATTTTTTCTGGTCAGTAAAACCTGCATATACAAAAAGTGGCAAGATGGAATATGTTCACACAGATGATGATTTACAAAAAGTTGTAGATGAGAAAAAGGTAAAAAAACATGAAGATGAATAGTGATAAGGGGAAGTTTTGCCTAGTATTGGTAGTTTTTATAGTTATCCTAGGATTTTGTTTTTATAAAAATTTAGAGTATAATCTTAAAGGTTATTACAGTAGTCGAAATTTTCATGGGAGTATACAGATTAGAGGTTTTTCTTGGAAACAACAGAATGATGGTCCGGATATGGATTATTTGTATACTGAAAAAATTAACGGCAAGGTAATTTCAATTCCTTTGGAAAAAGCAGTTCGATTTAAGCATATGGTCATGCCTAATTTTGATCAACTAGATAATCCAAAAAATAAAGGTTTAATTAGTGGTTTATCATCATTTTACGATGAGGATTCTAGACCGTATTTACCAATTATCGAAAAAGCATTAGATATAAATCCAGAGAGAAAACCATTAGAAAAAGAACTGCAGGATAAAATACATCAAGCAAGTGAGTTAAAGGAGACAACGATCCAACTGAAAGAATCCCTTTCAGATGGTTATTTATCGGCTAAATCTATTTTTTGGTATACTGATTACGAAAAACAATCAATAGAAGAAAAGCGGACTAAATTGGCTGGCTGGTATGGTTTTCCTTTAAAGGATGCATTAAAAACTGGAGCTATCTATGTACAAATTGAACTCCCTAAACAGATCGATCGATTAGATAGCTTAGACATTAATTTACCAGAACAATTGAAACAACTTTTGCAAAAAACAGAATTACCAGATGGTTATTATTCTTTAGCGATCAAAGGTGAACGGGTTGGTAAGATTGTTCAAATTAGAAATGGTCAGGTAGAAAATTGGATATAAGAATGTTAAAAGATAAAATAAAATTTAATCATCAGTTATTGCATCAGCTTGGCTTATTTACGGCCTATGTTTTGATCCTATTAACGTCCCCATTTTTTATTTGGCCAGAAAAATTACCTGATGATTCGACACAGTTTACGATTTTCCTAGGTGAACATTCTCTCTACAATGCCAAAGAGTTTGAAGGCCTCATCCATTCTTATTTCACGACGTCACTTATTATTCTTTTTGTCCTACCAGTACTTGCTATTTTTGTAAAATATCTCCTAAATAAAATAGGTTATCCTTTACTGGCGCATCTTCAATCGCTGTTAATTTTTGTAGCCTGTAGCATCATTTTAATCTTTACCATGTTTTCTATGACTGTTCAAATAGACCTCCTACGGTTGGATTGGGGATTTTACTTGTGTCAGGTCTTCTATTGGATTTTTATCCTCAGAGAGTGGTGGAATATAAGTGGGATCGTTTATAAACGAAATCATCCTTCAGAAGAGAAGGAGCAATCAGTAGAATAAACCTATTTCAACGTAAGAAGTAACATTCCTCGTTTTCAAACAAGAGCCGTCAGGCTCTTGTTTTAATCCATGGCAATTTACCTGTATTTTATACCGAGAGAAAAATAGGGAAAATCATGATATAATATACTTTCACGATCAAACAAAAGGAGAAGAAGATGAAAAAGCTAGAAAATTTTTCTTGGAAAATGTGGCACGTTTATACTTTGATTGCTGTAGCTATATTTTTTATTGGCAGCCTCTGCTCATTCTTTTACATAAAAGAAGCAGCCTATATTGTTCATGAGAGAAATTATTTTTATATTGGAAAAGGACAACGGTTGACGAACTATGAAAAAGTAAAGGGGCTAGATACAGGTTTCCCGATTTTAGCTCTTTCATTAAAAAATACAGATGAAGATAGTTATGAAGATCATATTGCTGTCGGGCATAACTATATAGCCTTTCAAGATTCTAAGTTGAGTCATGTTAATCAAAATGAAAAAGATTCGGAAGAATATTTTAAAATTCGGTATTATCGACTCGGAAAAGAAGATGGCGAGGGACATCTGATTGATGTCTTAAAAATCGTTCAGAAACTGGGCTATAAAACGATTAATGGAGATATGATGCTGACCATGTACTCTGATGGGAAGGACGAGTATGTCGGAGTGGAAGTGACTGATAAAGAACCCATATATATCAATCTTAGGACGCAAAAGGAGAGTAAAAAACGTCCGAAGAAAACGATACAATTTGGTTATAAAGGCCTCTATAGAGTCCTGTCTAATCCAGAGTTCATTACGAAGAACTTCGATGAAGAAGAAAGCCACACACAAATTTCTTGGCCATGGGTTCACTATAAACAGCCAAAGAAGATAATGACTACCCCAATGGATAGTAGTTATTCAACTTCAAATAGCAGTGAAGAAAAATCTAAAGATAGCAAACTTCTTTCACTATTAAAAAAATATGGATTTCTCCTTGTTTTAGAAGAAGACAGAAATTTATCTAGTAGCCAGTCATTAGTGTTGGAGCTATTTCCGGATGCAACTCACTTTGTTTGGTCGATTGATGATGACTATACAAAGGATGGCCATAGAGAATATATCCACAATATTGAGGAATTAATCCAAGTAGTTGATGAAGAGAAAGTTGAGAAAGCATATGGGAATGAAGAATGAAAAATTAAAAAGCTGTCTTATTCTAGTTGGCTTTTTGGCTCTTATCAGTATTTGTTTTTATAGAAATTTAGAATCTAGAATAAAAGGGCTTTATAAAAGCAATCATTATCCAGGTGAGATAAAGATTACCAGCCTTTCCCTATCTACTCAAGATAGATTGGGAATAGATGTCAATTATGTTTATTCTGAAAAGGTCAATGGGAAAGTCATTTCTATTCCATTAAAGAGACATATGAAGGTTGAACAATTAGTTATTCCATATTATCCTGAATTTGGTAAAGAAGGACATTACGGAATGACTGGGGATTCGATTGGAATGTATGCCGAGGAGTATAGTGTATATGGTCCAATTCTTGAAAAATCACTCGAGCTCAATCCTGACAGTAAGAAATTGGAACAGGAAATTCAAAACAAAATTAATCAAAATTCTAGGTTAAAAGGCTCTAAAATTTCTTTGACATTTACAACTTCCAGTCAGTTATCAAATTATTATAGAATTAGATGGCTCAATTACTATGAGACAGAATCAAGGAAAAAGAACCGTACCGTACTTGGGGGCTGGTATCAATTTCCAGTAGAGGATGCTTTAGAAGGTAATGCTTTATATGTTCAAATTTCGCTACCAAAAGGTGTCGATAAAGAAAGCATACGTCTGAAGGATGAATTAACTACACTTTTACAAAAAACGAGTTTACCAAATGGGATTTATGCTCTTGATACCCCAACTGCACTATCCACAGCTAGAGCTACTATATTTAATGGAAAGGTTAAAGAAAGGAATTAAACATGTCAGAAATACAAAAGGATACTGGACTAAGTCTAGTTTGGGAACTTGGATTGTATCTTTTCCTAATTTTTTCATTCCTAGGTTTGCCATTTTATAATGATTTAGCTATTTCAAATCCAAACGATTCACAAATTTTTCTCTTTCTGAACAATAACCCTGTATTTGGGGGTGAAGAATTTAAGGAGCTTGTAAATTTTTATTTTATCATTTTGATTTTACTATTAGTAACCTTACCTGTCTTTACTTTTTTCATTTATAATTTCTTAGAAAAAAAGGGGTATCCATTTTTAGCTAGTTTACAGTCTTTGTTGATTTACGTATCTTGTGTGGTAATGTTCATCTATGCTATATTCTCTTTGTCAGTTGATAAAGATCACTATAGTTTCAACGCAGGTTTCTATATCTGCTTACTCATTTATTTGTTTCATATTTATAGCGACTTACGTGATATAAGAAAGGTGATTAAATATCGACATTCTTCTACCAAAACAGCTACTGAGGTAGAAACCTCATCTAAAGAATAGTTTTAGATTGTGTATGTCTTTTTGGAGACAAAAAGACGCAAGCTATTTTCAAACCAGAGCCGTTAGGCTCTTTTTTGTGAGAAATTGCACTTTTCTATGGTCGCCACTAGATTTTTTACTGAAAATCTAGTAGAATAAAATAGATAAACGGGGGAAACCTCGGAGAATAAAAAGGAGATCCATCTAATGGTAAAATTGGTTTTTGCTCGCCACGGTGAGTCTGAATGGAACAAAGCTAACCTTTTCACTGGTTGGGCTGATGTTGATTTGTCTGAAAAAGGTACACAACAAGCGATCGACGCTGGTAAATTGATCAAAGAAGCTGGTATCGAATTTGACCAAGCATACACTTCAGTATTGAAACGTGCGATCAAAACAACAAACCTTGCGCTTGAAGCTTCTGACCAATTGTGGGTTCCAGTTGAAAAATCATGGCGCTTGAACGAACGTCACTACGGTGGTTTGACTGGTAAAAACAAAGCAGAAGCTGCTGAACAATTTGGTGATGAACAAGTTCACATCTGGCGTCGTTCTTACGATGTATTGCCTCCTGCAATGGACCGTGATGATGAACACTCAGCACACACTGATCGTCGTTACGCTTCACTTGATGACTCAGTAATTCCAGATGCTGAAAACTTGAAAGTTACTTTGGAACGTGCCCTTCCATTCTGGGAAGATAAAATCGCTCCAGCTCTTAAAGATGGTAAAAACGTATTCGTAGGAGCACACGGTAACTCAATCCGTGCTCTTGTTAAACACATCAAACAATTGTCAGACGACGAAATCATGGATGTGGAAATCCCTAACTTCCCACCATTGGTATTCGAATTTGACGAAAAATTGAACGTTGTAAAAGAATACTATCTTGGTAAGTAAGATAGCGTGATTTGTTATCAATCATAGAAAGCTGACTTCGGTCAGCTTTTTTTGTTCATCGCAAACCTAGTCGGTTTTGGGTTTTCAGGGACTCCTAAAAATGTTATAATAGAGTGTTACTAAATTGGGTTCCATTAGCCCTGAAAGGAAAAGAAAATGACAAAATCATTCTACATCACAACCCCTATCTATTACCCATCTGGTAAATTGCATATTGGTTCAGCTTATACAACGATCGCCTGTGACGTCTTGGCGCGTTACAAACGCATGATGAACTACGATGTGTTCTACCTGACTGGTCTCGATGAGCACGGTCAAAAGATCCAGCAAAAAGCAGAAGAAGCTGGTATTACGCCGCAAGCTTATGTAGATGGGATGGCGGTTGGAGTGAAAGAACTCTGGCAATTACTCGATATCTCATATGATAAATTCATCCGTACGACAGACGACTACCATGAAAAAGTGGTGGCCCAAGTCTTTGAACGCTTGCTTGCGCAAGACGACATCTACCTTGGTGAGTATTCTGGTTGGTACTCAGTCTCTGATGAAGAGTTCTTTACAGAAAGCCAATTGGCTGAGGTATTCCGTGATGAGAATGGCAAGGTTATTGGTGGGGTAGCCCCATCAGGCCACGAAGTAGAATGGGTTTCTGAAGAATCTTATTTCCTTCGTCTCAGCAAATACCAAGACCGTTTGGTTGAATTTTTCAAATCCCAACCGGATTTCATCACCCCAGATGGTCGTCTCAATGAAATGTTGAAAAACTTCATCGAGCCAGGTTTAGAAGATTTGGCAGTATCTCGGACCACCTTTACTTGGGGAGTCCCAGTTCCATCTAATCCTAAACACGTGGTCTATGTATGGATCGATGCCCTTCTTAACTATGTGACAGCTCTTGGTTATGGCCAAGAAGATCATGAAAACTTTGATAAGTTCTGGAACGGAACCGTCTTCCACATGGTCGGAAAAGACATCCTTCGTTTCCACTCCATCTACTGGCCAATCCTTCTCATGATGTTGGATATCAAATTGCCAGAACGCTTGATTGCCCATGGTTGGTTTGTCATGAAAGACGGCAAGATGTCGAAGTCTAAAGGAAATGTCATCTACCCAGAAATGTTGGTGGAGCGCTTCGGCTTGGATCCACTTCGTTACTACCTCATGCGTAGCCTTCCAGTTGGTTCTGATGGTACCTTCACACCAGAAGACTACGTGGCTCGCATCAACTATGAATTGGCCAATGACCTTGGAAACCTCCTCAACCGGACGGTAGCCATGATCAATAAATACTTTGGTGGTCAAGTTCCAGCTTATGTGGAAAATGTCACTGCATTTGATGCAGATTTGGCTAAGGTAGTTGAAGAAAACATCGCTGAATACCACAAGCAAATGAACGCGGTTGATTACCCACGCGCTTTGGAAGCCGTATGGAACATCATCTCTCGGACCAATAAGTACATCGATGAGACTGCTCCTTGGGTCCTCGCTAAAGAAGATGGGGACAAGGAACAATTGGCAGCGGTCATGGCTCACTTAGCGGCTAGCCTTCGTGTTGTGGCTCACTTGATCCAACCATTCATGATGAACACCTCAAATGCCATCATGGAACAACTTGGCTTGGGCTTGGACTTCGATCTTGAAAACTTGACCCTAGCAGGTTTCCCTGAAAATGTCACAGTGGTTGCCAAAGGAACTCCAATCTTCCCACGTCTCGACATGGAAGAAGAAATTGCCTACATCCAATCTCAAATGACTGCTGGAAAACCACAAGAAAAAGAATGGATTCCAGAAGAAGTGGAACTCAAGTCTGAAAAAGACGAGATCAAATTTGAAGACTTTGACAAGGTTGAAATACGTGTAGCAGAAGTCAAAGAAGTGGAACGCGTCGAAGGATCAGACAAACTGCTTCGCTTCCGCCTAGACGCAGGAGATGGCGAAGACCGTCAAATCCTCTCTGGTATCGCGAAATTCTATCCAAATGAACAAGAATTGGTCGGCAAGAAACTTCAAATCGTGGCCAACCTCAAACCACGTAAGATGATGAAAAAATACGTCAGCCAAGGTATGATTCTTTCCGCAGAACACGGAGATCAATTAACGGTCCTAACCGTTGATCCATCTGTTCCAAATGGAAGCATTATTGGTTAAACATATGTAAAAAAGCACTCCCGCGGGAGTGCTTTTCTTGTGTCGATATAGTTCCCATCATTGAATTTTATAAGGATGGTATATGAGTCCTATTAGTAATGAATATTAATGGAGACTTCCGCAGTGAGAAAAGAGTCTGAAACGGTATCGTTTCAGACTCTCGGAAGATTTGAGACAGTGGGCTCAAATCTTAGGTATGGAATCCCAAAGGGATTCGCTACCGTCCGTCCTCACCCAAGGAAAGTCTCCGAATACAGTTTCTATTCATCTGGCTGGTATTCTAGGATATCTCCTGGCTGGCAGTCGAGTTCTTTGCAGATGGCTTCAAGGGTGGTGAAGCGGATGGCTTTGGCCTTGCCGGTTTTGAGGATGGAGAGGTTAGCAGTCGTGATGCCGATTTTGTCGGCTAGCTCATTGGATTTCATTTTCCGCTTGGCCAGCATGACATCTAGATTGACGATAATCATGGCACCCTCCTTAAATGGTTAGCTCATTTTCTTCAGCAATCTCAATCCCTCTCTCTAAAATCTTGCCAAGGACCCAGACAATTGGGACAGCAAGAAGAAGTCCCGTGTTAAAGGTCAATTGGAAGGTAAAGGGAAGGAGATAAGCATTGCCGCTGGTCTCAAGTGTGCCAGACATAAAGGATAAGACCAAGAGAATCTTCCAAGCTCGGTTGCAAAGATTAATGTTAGAGTGAGAAAAGATCTTTTCTTGGTAGAGATTTTGGAGGAAGCTGCGAATGGTGATGAGAAGGTAAATATAGATAGCGCTTGAAGCTAGTGGGAAGAGCAACTGCCAGAGAGGTTGCGGGTGTTTGGGGAAGAGCTGGATGCCATTCACATCAAAGGACAAGCGTCCAGTTTGAATGAGATCTTTAAACACTCCCATCCGTGAAAGCAGGTGGACGACCAGTGCAGCCACAGTCATAAAGCCACAGAAGTAAATGAAAGCCGTCAAGACTTCAATGACATTTTTTAAGGTTTTTGAGTTTTTCATCGCAAGCCTCCTTGAAGTTTATTTATTTTTCACTTATAGTATACTCCTTATAAAAAATTAGTCAATAAAAAAGTATCGAAAAACGATAAAAAAATAACGATAAACAAAATGTTGTTTTTGAAAAACAGGTATTCTCTGCTAAAACTAGTTGGTTTAAGCCGGGGAAACCACTACATAGAGGGGAATTTTACTATACTTTCGATTTAGGGTATACTAGTGTAAAGATCTTATTCCATGGAGGTAGTAAAATGAATCTTAAGTGGAAGAAAAAATACCTGGGGCCGATTTTGGGGCTGGTCGGAGCAGTTGTTCTGATCGGTGGAGTCTATCTCTACTCTAGCTCCAACATCCAACCAGACCATCAAAAGGAATTTAACCAGACTAGCAAGAAGGTCACTAAGCCAAAGGAAAAAGCCATTGACCTGAGTGGTGACTATGTCTCTAATGAACGGGATGAAGCCAAAATCGAGAAAAAGGGCAAGGCCTGGAAGATCGATTACCAAACGGCTGACGGCAAGGTATCTGCTGAATTTAGCACGGATTGGAAGGTCGAAGGGTCTAATAAAGTTTCGACAGGCAAGATGAAAAAGTCCGATGGCAATACAGACTTTACAGTTACTGTTCGTGTCTTTAAATACAAGACAGATAAGAAGCCTTTGATCACGGTCACCATGTCTGACAAAAATCCCGACCACGAGATGGTCTTTGCCAATCGGGAGGATTTTTTCAAATCGACAGATCCAAATGATGTCGTCCTTGATGGCAATCTCTCATCGTTTGAAGGTGCTTATTCCAATGATACCTATGAAAAGGAAATTGCAGATTCCGGTTTTAAACTTTATGGATATACTCCAGAAGAATATTACCAAAACAAGACCAATGCCTTTCCAAGTATTGTAAATGGGGAGACTGGCTGGACTTTCTGGAGTGGAGGCACTCGGGCAAGTTACTTGTTCAATAAAGAAAAAGAGCCCAAGAAGCGAAAAGGCTATTATGAAGTTTATTTCACTGGGGCCAATGCGACTGCGATCCAAGGGCAAGAGCAAACCTTGTACTTAATCCCAGCGGGTGTGACAGGTCCTGATGGAGTAGCTTCCCAAGAACGTCGGATTCTCTTTGGGGATGTGGCCTACCGTGATTACCATCTAGAGTGGTGGAAAGCTTACCCACAACCGAAAAAAGAGAAAGACTTGGATATTGCGGCCATTAACGGAGGCGACTTCTCAAGCTTAGCTGGAACCTGGCGCAATGGCAAGGGAGCTGAAATCGTCATCCAAGCAGACGGAAAAGTTAAGGGTCAAGGCAGCCTCAAGGCTGTTGCGGATTCGGATAAGAAGAGCAAGATCCCTTATGTTGAGATGAAGATGGGTGAGACCGGTGCGGCGATTGGACTGCTGAAAATCGGTTTCCAAAATCCAGATGGAGACCAGTCTGACACCAGTAAGGCCCGTCTGGTGGTGACTCAATCTGCAGGAAACTACCCAGCTGATCAATATTTCTACCGTCAATAAAAGAGAGTGGGACAGAAATCGGTCATTCGTTAGAATTCGATTTCGTCGTCCCACCTCCGCACAGTTGAGTAG
>NZ_JBDGEA010000009.1:0-89333 GCF_040908565.1 Streptococcus parasanguinis
GTTCGTCTTGTTCAGTTTTCAAAGGTCTTTGTCGCTCTCTCGCGACAACTATATTAGTATATCATGACCTGATCTTGCTGTCAACACTTTTTTTCAAAAAAATTTATTTTCTTAAAAAATATTCTTACTTCTTTGGGTTATCTAAAAAATCAGGAGCAAAATTGCTCCTGATCCTTCTATAATTTAATTGATGTTTTTAATCTCTATTCTTTTACTTCCAATAGACCGATGTCTCCATCTTCTCTACGGTAGATAACATTAGTTGTGTTGTCTTCTGCATCACGATAAATGAAGAAGTCGTGTGCTAATAGATCCATTTGAAGAATAGCTTCATCTAAATCCATTGGTTCTAGATCAATTGTTTTTGAGCGAACAACTTTTTCTGTGGTTGTTGCTTCTTCTAGAACTGCATCGGTAAACAACTTACCTGCACCAGATTTAACACGATTTTTCTTTTCGATTTTTGTTTTATTCTTACGAATTTGACGTTCAATTTTATCTACAACCAGATCAATTGAACCGTACATATCTTGAGACACATCTTCTGCACGAAGTGTAATAGATCCAAGTGGAATGGTTACTTCTACTTTTGCGGTCTTTTCACGGTAAACTTTTAAGTTTACTCGAGCGTCTAGCTCTTGATCTGCCTGAAAATATTTTTCAATCTTTTCGAGTTTAGAAACGACATAGTCGCGAATGGCTTCTGTTACTTCTAGGTTTTCACCACGGATACTATATTTAATCATATTAGTACCTACTTTCTAAACATTATGTTTTTATTTATATGTATATTATAACGCTTTCATAAAGTTTTTGCAAATCTTTTTTTATCTTGCGATTGAAAATGTTTTTATTTCTTTCACACCTTTTTCAATTAATAAGCGCTTCATTAATTCAATCGTTTTGCCAGTTGTGTATATATCATCGAAGATCAGATACTTTTGCTTTTTTGAAACTTCTTCTTTTAATTGAAAGTGTTGAGAAGTTTTTAATCTTTCTTCTCTAGTTTTTTTTGATTGCGCTAAACTTTCTTCTTTTTGGAATACACTGCTGTACTTTATTTCTGCAAAATCTAATATAGTCGAAACTTGATTAAAT
The DNA here is from genome assembly GCF_040908565.1 of Streptococcus parasanguinis. Lineage (GTDB taxonomy): Bacteria > Bacillota > Bacilli > Lactobacillales > Streptococcaceae > Streptococcus > Streptococcus parasanguinis_AC. Next base: position 1,099 of record NZ_JBDGEA010000009.1, read on the forward strand.
CCTCTCTCCTGCTTTTTTTCATGGCTAATTGGAGTTGGTATTATAGTAAAGCCCTTATATTTTTTCAATGCTTTTTTGATGTCACTTACAAATACCATTCCTAACAAACGATCTCCTTCAAATTTATATCGTTTGAAATAGTCCTTCATTGCTGCATTATATCTATATAATGCTTCATGATCTACCATATTCCCCTTTTGTATCCAGTATTCGCAATCTTTACATACTTTCTCCTCCTTGTCTTTATAACATCTAGGACAATGGATTTCGCCAATTTGTTCGAAGTCTTCTTTGCATTCTTTACAAATCCATTCTTCTTGTTGATTCATAAAAATAAGGTCTGTGAAATGTTCACCAATTTTCAACTCTTTAGTACAAAGCAAACATTCTTTCAAAATCCAGCCTCCTGATTCATTTCCTTTATTTCTTTGATTGCTTTCTTCATTTCTCGTGTTACGCCTTCTGATAAAAAAAGTAGTTTACCTGTTGGTCTTTCTTTACTTCGACCGACTCTTCCTGAAATTTGTACGAGAGCACTTTTAGTAAATAATTTGTGATTACTTTCTAAAACAAATACATCTACAAACGGAAAAGTCACTCCTCTTTCTAGAATGGTTGTCGAGACTAGCATGGTTATGGCTTTGTTTCTAAACTCTTCTACTATTTGTAGACGATCTGTAGTCTGTGAAGATACAAAACCTACTGTTTCTTTGGGAAAGTATTTTTTTAAGTTCTCAGTGAATTGTTGTCCTAATTCTATTTCAGATACAAAGATTAACAATGGGTAGTGACTCTGTCTTTGTTTCTTGATCAGTTGCAATAGTTCGTATGGGATTCTTCCTTTTTCTATTTTTTCTCTAATTTTCGGAACCCATTTTATTTCAGGTACCACTAGTGGGTTCCCATGAAATCTTCTTGGAAGACTATAACGAATGATTTCTTTTTTCTTGACCTTTTTATCTAACTCATCTGTAGAGGTTGCGGTTAAATAAAGGGTGTTCCCCTCTTTTTTTATTGCATTCTGAGCTGCTTTATATAAGATTGGATTGTCCACATAGGGAAAAGCATCTACCTCATCTATAATAAGGAGATCAAAGGCCTGATAAAACTTTAGCAATTGGTGGGTTGTAGCGATCACCAAGGGGGTTCTAAAATATGGCTCCGATTCTCCATGAAGCAAAGAGATGTGGCAGGAAAAATCTTCCTTCATCCTTCCGTACAGTTCGATACAGACATCAATTCTTGGGGTAGCAATACAGACTGCTTTTCCTGCCTTGATCGCTGTTGCTACAACCTGGTACATCATTTCCGTTTTCCCAGCGCCTGTCACAGCATGTACCAGGGCATGTTTCCCTGCTTTAACTGCTTGGATAAGTCCTTCAGATACCTCTTGTTGATAGGAAGTCAAGGTTCCTTTCCAGTTTAGCACCTCTTGTCCTTCAAAGTCCTGCTGTGCAATAGTATAAAGTTTTTGATCACTCCGGATCCTTCCCAATTGGATACAGGCTCTACAATACAACACCTCCTCACTCAACTTCCAAAGTTTTTGATCAATCAAACTGCCACATCGAAAGCATTGGTACCTTCCATTCTGTTTTTCCATAGCTGGAAGTTCTTGGGCAATTTCTTTCAGATCATTTGTCATTTGACTCTCCGTTAAGAGTCTTCCATAAGAATCTTCTATCTTCATACTTATTAATTCGCAAAAGTTGGAGAAAATCATTCTTTTTTTGTAAAATAAGAATATGGAATATGTTACATTTAAAGAGAACGGTACTGTTCAAGAAGAAATCAAAAAGTCAAAATTCATTTGTCATGTCAAGCGAGTCTCCTCTGAAGAGGAAGCTAGAGATTTTATCAATGCCATTAAAAAGGAACACTATAAGGCTACACATAACTGCTCTGCTTTCATCATTGGGGAACAAAGTGACATCAAACGGACCAGTGACGATGGAGAGCCTAGTGGAACAGCTGGAGTACCGATGTTAGGTGTACTGGAGAATCATCGCATCACTAATAGTTGTGTCGTGGTGACCCGCTATTTTGGAGGTATTAAATTAGGGGCGGGTGGTCTGATTCGCGCTTATGCTGGAAGTGTTGCACAAGCGGTTCGAGAAATCGGGTTGGTAGAAATCAAAGAGCAAGTTGTTCTTGGAATTACTTTGACCTATTCCCAATACCAAGAATTTGCTAATTTCTTAAAAGACCATCAATTGGCGGAACAAGATCCGATGTTCACAGATCAGGTGGGGACAACTATTTTTGTGGATAAAGAAAACACAAACTCTATTACAGCAGCTTTAGTCGAATTTTACAATGGCAAGGTCATTATTGAGGACCAAGGAATTCGCGAGGTTGAAGTGCCCCTACTTTCTGTATAAAATTAATCAAAAAAACTATCGGCAACGATAGTTTTTTTTTATCACACCCATAAAATTTCTATATTTTACATTCTTCTCACAAGGGACTATACTGGTTAGTATCAAGAAAACCTAGAACTGAGGTATATTATGGCTATTTATGAAAATATTACAGAATTGATTGGGAACACTCCGATTGTCAAATTGAACCGTCTTGTTCCTGAAGGAGCTGCAGATGTCTATGTCAAACTCGAAGCTTTCAACCCTGGGTCATCTGTTAAAGACCGGATTGCTTTGAGTATGATTGAAAAAGCTGAAGCGGACGGCTTGATCAAACCAGGTGATACCATTGTCGAAGCAACTAGTGGGAACACAGGGATTGGCTTGTCATGGGTTGGCGCAGCTAAAGGCTATAAAGTTGTGATTGTCATGCCTGAAACCATGAGTGTGGAACGTCGAAAAATCATCCAAGCCTATGGAGCTGAACTCGTTTTGACTCCTGGAAGTGACGGAATGAAAGGCGCTATCGCTAAAGCTGAAGCAATCGCTGAAGAAAGAAATGGCTTCCTTCCTCTTCAATTTGAAAACCCTGCTAACCCAGAGGTACATGAAAGAACAACAGGACAAGAAATCGTTGATGCATTTGGAAAAGATGGTTTAGATGCTTTTGTCGCAGGTGTTGGTACTGGCGGTACTGTTTCTGGTATTTCTCATACTTTGAAAAAGAATAATCCTGCTGTCAAAGTCTATGCCGTTGAGGCCAATGAATCTGCAGTCCTTTCTGGCGAAAAACCTGGACCACATAAAATCCAAGGGATTTCAGCAGGCTTTATCCCAAATACTTTAGACACTAACGCATATGATGGTGTTCGTCGCGTGTCTTCAGAAGAAGCTTTCGAACTTGCACGAGCTATCGGTGGAGCTGAAGGATTCTTAGTCGGTATCTCAAGCGCAGCCGCTATCTATGCTGCTATTGAAGTCGCAAAAGAATTGGGGAGCGGTAAAAAAGTTCTTGCTCTTGCACCAGATAATGGAGAACGTTACCTTTCTACTACCCTTTACGAATTTGAATAATTCTCTATATCAAAAAAACTTCGATAGGTTTCATCAACCCATCGAAGTTTTTATTTTTTTTCTTGTTTGCTAAAGAATACCTTTCCTTCTTTGACCCAGGTCGGCATCTGTTGAGCTAAGGGCGCAAAACCACTCTTGTGGCGGTCATTTGAAAAACGATGGTGTCGAACGCTTCGTTGTGGTATTTCTTCTAAGGTTCTCAAAGAAAGACTGGCTTTCTTAGAATATTCATCAACATCGATGACTTGGACAAAGACTTTCTCTCCAATCGAAAGAATATCATGAATATTACTTACATAACCACTTCTAATCTCTGAGATATGAATCAATCCCGTGATACCCGACTCTAGTTCGACAAAGGCACCATAAGGTTGAATACCTGTAATGGTCCCTTCTAACTTATCTCCAATTTTCATACTAGTCCTCAATTTCGACGGTTTCAATCACGACATCTTCTACCGGCTTATCCATCATCCCTGTCTCAACAGCCGCGATCTCATCCAACACAGCAAACGAAGCTTCATCCATCAATTGTCCAAATACGGTATGACGTTGATCTAGGTGAGGAGTTCCTCCTTCTGTCGTATAAATTTCGGCAATTTTTTCAGGCCAGCCACCTCGGACCAATTCTTTTTTCGAATATGGGAGATGTTGATTTTGTACAATAAAGAATTGGCTACCATTTGTGTTTGGTCCAGCATTTGCCATCGAAAGGGCTCCGCGAATATTGTACAATTCTTTTGAAAATTCGTCTTCGAAGCTTTCTCCATAGATGGATTCGCCACCCATACCTGTACCAGTAGGATCTCCCCCTTGGATCATGAAATCTTTGATAATCCGATGGAAAATGACACCATCATAATAACCAGACTTTGCAAGAGCTACAAAGTTTGCAACTGTTTTTGGCGCTTGATCTGGGAACAATTGAATGTTCATCTCACCATGATTGGTTTTAATCACAGCTACAGGACCATCAACCGTAGCAAGTTCTAACTGTGGTAACGTCAATTCTTTTTCAACCATATTTAACTCCTCTAAGGCATAGAATATGCCATCTTCTTCCAAATTTTTAGTGATATAATCAGCTTTTTCTTGTAACTCTGGGGCAGATATTCCCATTGCGATACTAATCCCAGCATAATCAAATAGTTCGAGATCATTTAAGCCATCCCCAAATACCAAAACATTTTCTGGCTTCAAGCCCAAATGATTGACAAGTTGAGAGACTCCAGAAGCCTTTGATCGATCAAAACGAACAACATCAGATGAATGTGGGTGCCATGGAACGAGACGTAAGTCCTCTTGTAAGGAAGGTGATAATTCTAAATCACCATCATCTTCATCAAAGGTCCACATTTGGAAAATTGGTTCTTTCAAATGCAGATCTGGATCTACTGGTAAGTTGGGATAAATGATGTCAATAGCATCACTGATCAAAGGTGTACGATTGGACAGGGCAGCTTGATGACTAGCCACTAACCCATAATCAATCTGGGATTCTTTGGCCCAATCCACAAAAGAAGAAACGATTGCTTCATTGATTGGTGATTGGTAGATCACAGTTCCTTTGGTATCTTCAATATAGGCACCGTTTAAGGTGACTAGAAAATCCGGCTTTAAGTCCATAATTTCAGGAACAACTCCAAAAACCCCTCTACCGGTTGCAATCCCTGTTCGAATTCCCTTTTCTTTCAACTGACGAAAGACGTCTTTTACAGATTCTGGGATCAATCCAGTTTCTTTTGCACGTAATGTATCGTCAATATCAAAAAAGACGATTTTTACTTTTTTTGCTTTATAACGTAATTTTGCGTCCACTTGTCTCCCCCTATTTTCCTTGCTCTATTATAGCATGTTTCAACTTAAAAATCTTCTTGATTCACGAGATGGTGTCGGAAGGCATAGACGACTGCTTGCGTCCGATCACTGACTTCTAATTTGGATAAGATGTTGGAGACATGGGTCTTCACTGTTTTTAAAGAAATGAAGAGTTCATCTGCTATTCGTTGATTTTCATAGCCTTTTGTTAATAGAGCCAGAATATCTCGTTCTCTAGCCGTCAAATCATCATGCAATTCAGCATGGTTCTTTCGTGACTCAACTTTTTGACTAACTTCTGTCTCGATCGCAAATTCTCCCTTTGCAACCTTCCTTACAGCCTGTAGGATCTCAGTTGCCGACGAAGTCTTTAAGATATAACCTTTTGCACCTGCATCTAAAACCGGGTAGATCTTTTCGTTATCCAAATAAGACGTCAAAATGACAATTTTAGCTTCCGGCCACTCTTTTAGGATAGCTAGAGTTGCATCGATTCCATTTAGCTCTGGCATCACAATATCCATGATGATGACGTCTGGTCTTTCTTTCAGCGCCAACTCCACGCCTTCTTGCCCATTTTGTGCCTCTGAGACTTGCTCAATATCGGTTTGCATGGACAAAAAGCTTTTCAATCCCAACCGGACCATTTCATGGTCGTCTACTAATAATACTTTCATACAGTTTCCTTTTCATTTTTATCTTTTACAAGAAGGGGAACACGAATATCTACAGCTACTCCCTTTTGAGGACTCGTTCTTATTTTAATGGTTCCCGCCATGTCTTCTACACGCTCTTGAATATTTTTCAACCCATAACTCAATCGTTCCAATTTTTCCTGCTCAAATCCGATTCCATCATCTACCATCCGTAAATGAAGTTGTTTCCCCTCCTGATGCAAAAAGACATCCATTTGTTGAGCTCTAGCATGTTTCAAGGTATTGCTGACAATTTCTTGGACGATCCGAAATAGATGTTCTTCCATATCTTTTGGAATACTCACTTCATTGTGATGGAAGACAACGGTTAGGTTACTCTTTTCCTTCAATTCTCTAAAAATCATCTCCATACCTTCTACTAAACTTTTTCCTTCCAATTCTGTAGGACGAAGATGTAAGAGCAAGACACGTAGATCATTTTGGGCTGTACCCAAAATATCCGATACCCCATTTAATTGCTGCTGAATCTGGTTTTTCTCTAACTCAAGAGCCTGTGAAGCCACTCCGGACAAAATCATATTAGCTGCAAACAATTCTTGACTAACCGTGTCATGTAGATCGCGCGCAATTCTCTTACGCTCGATTTCAATAATTTCTTCCTCATTTCGCATCACACGATTTTCACTTTTTTGTAAATTTTCTTCAAGTCGATACAACTTCTTATCCAATAAATCTAACTGTTGATTCAACTCTTTAGGGGCAATTGCTTTTCGCTGTGAAGCGGTTAGGATCGCTTCCACCTTTTGTTGTACCGCATGAACCGTTACAAATTGCGTGATTTTGATAATTAAGACCACCAAAGCCGTCAATGCAAGCGTCAGACTAAAAATCAAAAATAGGAATGATTGAAGTAAGGAAAGATCTGAAAGAAGTTTGCTCCACTGAAAACCAACAAAATGAAAAATGGTATGACAAATGACCGCAACCACCATTAGGGAATAGAAGTACAATAGGAGATAGTCTAATTTTTTCATGCGCGAATCACCTCTACATCCCCAACGATTCCAACTAATACAATTTTAATAGAACGGTGCGACCTCCGATAATGTGCCGTTTCAATATCTAAGGTTTCATTCCTCATCTTTCGGATAGGAAGATCCAAAAACTTCAGATTTCCATAAAGAGTGTTAATTTGTAAATGAAGCTCCAAATCAATCGGTAAGATAATTTTTGTATTTCCAAAACCTTTCCGAATGATCACCACATTATCCCAATTGCATATGGCAACCTCCTCTAAATGAAGGGTGTCATTCCCAAAAACTCGGATCACATTCAGATCTCGATATCCTCGACTTTGCTTTGAAAAATGTTGCAAATCACCAATCCATCGAGTTTTTTCCTGACGAATTTTCGTATCCTCTTCAACATCAAACACAACTGCTTCATTTTCCTTATACATATAAGGGTAAGCGATCAATAAACCATAAATCACCGCAAATAAAATGGCTGCAATCACAAAAGGATTCAGCATCACGATAAAAAACAGAAGCACACTCAGTGCGATCAAAAGAAAATTCGCTTTTTGTTTGCCAAAATAGTAATACAGAAGAAGCAAAAAGAGAACCATCAAGACAACAAATCTGGAAAAATCGATTGATAAAATGGTGATCGCTGCTAATGTTAACAAAACGGCTTCAACGAAAATAAAAATTTGTATTTTCCACATAGTCTACCTCATCTTTTCCTATTTTATCAAATTTTTCCTCATTTGACTTCCGTCTGTGGTTGGATAATCGCATACAATCAAAAAGACCCAGAAATCCATCTGAGTCTTAAACTGAATTATTAATCTCCACCAGTTGCACTACTGCTGGAACTTTCTGTATCCGATCGTTCAGCAGAGGATGAACTAGATGTTTCTGAACTGGATGAGGCTTTTGTACTCGAAGAAGCTGTCACTTTAGGCTCATATACCGTCAAGACAATTCGTGTTCGGTTAATGTCCACCGTACTCGAAACTTCTGGAGTTTGACTGACAATTTGACCTGCAGAAACAACTACCCCATCAGGGAGATGTTCCGTTTTTCTTAATTCGATATTGGCTTCTTTAATACCATAGATTTCAATTAAATTACTTCTAGCAAAATCATAGGTTGATCCAACATAGTTTGGCATTTCAATTGAAGTTGTTTCTTTTGCTACTTTTAAAACAATCTTGGTCTTTGAACTCAAAGAATATTGCTCTCCTGGAGCTGGGGTTTGTTCAAGAACTGTCCCTGCAGGATCATCAAAGGTCTCAACTTCTTCAATCGTGATCATTTTGCTCGATACTTTATAAGTGTTTTTCAGATCCTCTTCAGCTGCTGCCCGTGTTTCACCTACGTAATTTGGCATTTCAAAGCTGTTTGGTCCTTTTGAAACGATCAAATCAATTCGACTTTGTTCTTTCTTTTGGGCCCCTGCATTGGGATTGGTTCGAATGACATAACCTTCTGCAACCGAATCACTGTACTCTTCTTTCTCTTCACCAACTTGAAGGTCTTGTCCCTCAATAACGGCTCTAGCTTCGGCAATGGTTTTGCCGGAAACATCTGGAACGGTTTTATTGGCCGGGCTCATATACAACAAGAAGGTAAAGGCTGCAAGAACTAGGGCAATGGCAACAAACAAGACCTTGTAGCGCGCCCGTAAGCGTCTTCTTGGCTTTTTGCTTGGGGCCATTGTCTGTTGGTTAGATAATGGTCGATTAGGATCTACCGAACTGATTTCATTGCGTACCTCAGAGATTGGAACAGGAGCCGTCTTTGGAGTTGGACTCATTTTGGGAAGAGTCTTCGTATCGGCTTTTACTTGGTCTTCAAAAACCAATTTTTTCTCGTTTCTTCTCTCATAAGATAAGCAACTTGACAAATCCACATACATCTCTGCCACTGACTTATAGCGATCCGTCAGTTTTTTAGCTGTCGCTTTGATCACCACATTTTCTAGAGCTTGTGGAACATTCTTATTTTCCTCACGAATAGATGGGAGAGGCTTTTGAAAATGCTGCAAAGCAATTGTGACTGCACTGTCCCCATCATAAGGAATGTGCCCGGTTAACATCTCATAGAAAATGATCCCCATAGCGTAGATATCACTTTGAACCGTTGCTTTTGATCCACGCGCCTGCTCAGGGGACAAATAATGGACTGATCCTAACATCGAGTTGGTCTGGGTCAAGCTAGTCTCTGCAAAGGCCACTGCAATCCCAAAGTCTGAAACTTTCGCTGTTCCATCTGGTGTCAAGAGGACATTCTGTGGTTTTAAATCTCTATGGATAATGCCACGAGTATGGGCAAGACGCATAGCGAGAAGGATCTGCCCCATCAAACGAACAGCTTCTTCATTTGATAAAGGTGCATTTTCTTTGATATAGCGTTTTAAGTCTAAACCTGCAACATATTCCATTGCAAGGTATTGTTGCCCTTCTTCTTCGCCAATGTCTGTAATCCGAACGATATTTGGATGGTCCAGTTCTGCCATCGCTTTTGCTTCACGCTGAAAACGAGCAACTGCAATGGGATCTGTCTGGTAATTCGTACGCAGTACCTTGACTGCAACTTCTTCCCCATCTAAAATCAAATCACGCGCAAGATAAACATCTGCCATCCCGCCGCGCCCAATTTGTTGGATGATTTTATATCGCCCGGCAAAAATTTTGCCGATTTGAATCATGCTGCGTCCTCCTCAGTAAAGTGGAGCAGTACAACAGTGATATTATCCAAGCCTCCAGCATTATTGGCAAAACGAATCAATGCTTGAGCCTTCTCTTCAAGCGTAACATCACTCAAGACAATGTCTCTGATTTCATCTGGGCCAATCATATTCGTTAAACCATCACTATTGATCAAAATGTAATCATCTGCTTCAACAGTCACCAAACCATAATCAGGCGCCAACTCATCTTTTTGACCAATGGACTGAGTGATGATGTTCCGCTGAGGATGATGGGCTGCTTCTTCTTCTGTAATTTGACCTGCTCGTAAAAGAGCATTTACAAGAGAATGATCACTGGTCAACTGCTGGTATTCACCGTGGCGAATGAGACCAATACGCGAATCCCCAACATGGGCATAAATCACTTGTCCTTCTACAAAAGCCAAAGCTTCCAGTGTCGTTCCCATTCCTTTGTGCTCATCATCTTGCCCAGCTAAATGAATCCGACGGTTCACAGCTTCTAAATGTTCTGCAAACCATTCACGTACTTGATTAACCGTCTCGATCTCAGAAGAAACCCAGGCTGCACCTAGGTCTGTGACTGCCATTTCACTAGCAATATTTCCGGCACGGTGCCCCCCCATACCATCAGCAAGAAATACCATAGATTTTCCTGCCTTGTTTTTATATTGATTTGCATAGTCTTGGTTATTTGTCCGTCTTTGACCTACATCGGTTAAGATCGTAATATCCATACTGTCAGTTTCCTCCTGATATTATGACATTCTCTTAAAACGACTGATAAAGAAGCCGTCGCTTCCGTATAATTCGGGTGTAATAAGGATACAATCATTCTTGAGAATATCTTTTCTTTCGTGATCCAATGGGACTTGTTTGAAATTTGGATGGTGTTTCAAAAATTGGTCCACCACTTCAAAATTTTCTTTCCCCATAATTGTACACGTACTGTACACTATTATACCACCTTTACGCACACTTTGACAAACACTATCCAGAATCGCCAATTGAATAGCTTGTAAAGATATAAAATCTGCACCCTCTTTATTGTACTTGATATCAGGCTTTCTCCGTATCAGACCAATCCCCGAACAAGGTGCATCCACCAAAATTTTATCGAAAGCATCTGGTCCAAATGTTTCATAGACTTTTGTCGCATCTAACTTCTTTGTCAAAATTTTGTCCGCAACATGGAGCCGATTAGCATTTTCTTGAATCAATTTGAGTTTATGGTCATAGAGATCCAGGGCTGTGACCTTCCCAGTCGTGAGATAAGAAGCGATGTGAGTCGTCTTTCCACCTGGCGCTGCACAGGCATCTAAAACCCACTCATCCCCTTGCAAATCCAAAGCTGGCGCCACCAATTGACTGGACTCGTCTTGAATGGCAATGCGTCCTTCTTTAAACAAAGTGTGCGCTGCAAAATGTCCCTGATCTTTCACGAGGGCAGACGGGGCAAGTAGAGAAGATTTTGCTTCTAGTGTCTGAGCCAACTCTTCTTTTTCGTCAAGATCAATCACACGAATACTTGATTTATTACGCTGATAGAGACTCTTAAAAATAGCGCAAGAACGTTCTTCACCATATTCTTCGATCAATGCTTTGACCAACCATACAGGTAGAGAATATTCCACTGAATACCGTTTGTTCTTTCGCTTAATCGTATCAATAGCTGGTAGCCCCTCGCGAAGGAGCTTCCTAAGAATAGCATTGACAAACTTCTCACTGCCTTCTTTTCGACCTTTTGCTATCCGGACAGCTTCATTGACGATGGCATGGTCAGGAATGCGATCCAAGTAGACCAACTGATACAAACTCATCATCAAAAGATAATAGAGCCAAGGATCTAATTTCGTCCGGTCCTCAATCACGTGGGCGAGATACCACTCAAGTGTTATCTTCCGCGCTACGGTACCATATACAACTTCCGTAACAAAACTTCTATCTTTATCTGAAAGTTTAGAATTTTCTAGTGCTTGATTTAAGGCAATATTAGAATAGGCTCCATGTTCAAAAACCTCTTCTAAAACTCCAAGGATCTGTTCACGCGCATTCATTTGTTTACCTTCCAAAGTAATCTCCTACTTTCAATTGACGGCCCGCACCATTCAAAAAGTCTGTAATGGACATTTTGGGTTTTCCTGCAGGCTGCACAACTTTGAGGGATAGCGCGCCTTCACCTGCAGCTACTACCAACTCTTTTTTGCTCAAACCAATCACTTCTCCTGGATTTCCATTGCCTTCGCATAGCTCTGCTTCATAAACTTTAAAGCGTTGATCATTTAACAAGGTATGAGCGACAGGCCAAGGATTCATCCCTCGGATCTGGTTAAAGACTTGGCGGTTGGTTTTGGTCCACTCCAAAACTTCTTCTTCCGGCAAAATATTTGGTGAAAATGTGACCAAACTAGGATCTTGTGGCCTTGGCTGGATCTCCCCTGCTAGGTAATCTGGCAAAGTATCTAGGAGTAGATCCCGTCCAAGGACAGCCAATTTTTCAAACAAGGTTCCCACATTGTCCTCATCTAAAATTGGTAGAGAACGAGCTGCAATCATGTCTCCAGCATCCATTTCCTTGACCATTTCCATAATTGTAACCCCAGCTTCTTCATCGCCATTGATCAAAGCATAATGAATCGGCGCACCACCTCTATATTTAGGTAACAAAGAAGCGTGGACATTCACAGCGAACTGAAAGTTTTCTAGTAATTTTGTCGGTAAAAATTGGCCAAAAGCAGCGGTCACAATTCCATCCGCATTCAAGGATAGGAGAGTTTCCATTTCTGGACTACCTGATAATTTATCAGGTTGCAGAACTGGTAATTGGTGCTCCAAAGCTACTTGCTTCACTGGAGTCATTCGAATTTCTTTTTTACGACCTACTTTGCGGTCTGGTTGGGTCACTACTGCCAGAATTTCATAACGAGAATCTGCTAACAATCCCTTTAAAACGGTCGCTGAAAAATCAGGCGTTCCCATAAAAATTAATTTTGTCATTTTTCTTCCTTACATAAAACTTTGAGGTTCATTATCAATACTAACTCGTAAATCTTGGTTGCCTTTTTCTTGCGTAAATTCCAAAATTTGATTCAATACCTGTGTAATTCCTTCTTCAAAACGATATTTCACAATGATTTGATAATGATACAAATTATGTGTACGCGCAATTGGTTTAGGAGTTGGTCCTAAAATTTGAACCTGATCGGATAAGCCAGAATGGAGAATTTCCATGACCTGATGTGACTTCTCCATCACAATTTCCTCACTCTTATGCGATAGGTTCAACCCAACTGTGAAGTAATAAGGCGTATAGCCCAGCTGCCGGCGAATCTGCATTTCATAGGCAAAAAAACCTTCATAATCTTGGTCTTTGGCAAATCTAATCGCATAATGATTGGGGTTGTAGCTCTGAATGATAACCTCTCCTTCTTTCTCTGCTCGTCCTGCCCTTCCTGCCACCTGAGTCAAGAGTTGAAAGGTTCTCTCTGAGGATCGATAATCTGGCAAATTTAAAGAAGTATCCGCATTCAAAACACCCACCAAGGTCACATTGGGAAAATCTAGACCTTTCGCAATCATTTGCGTTCCTAATAATATATCTGCTTCTCCATTCCCGAAAGCATTTAGTATCGCTGCGTGGCTCCCTTTTTTTCGGGTGGTATCCACATCCATGCGCAAAATTTTAGCCTCAGGAAAGATCTCTTGTAATTCATCATAGGCTTTTTGCGTTCCTGTTCCGTAATAACGAATGGAACTACTTTGGCAATTTGGACAGTGTCGAGGAATTGCCTTACTATAACCACAGTAATGGCAATTCATCGTTTTTGTGTCCATATGGAGGGTCAAAGAGATGTCACAATTTGGACACGTATCCACTGTCCCACACTCGCGACACATGACAAAGCTGGAATAGCCACGTCGGTTCAACATCAAGACAACCTGCTCTTTTTTCTGCAAGCGATCAGAAATAGCTTCCACTAAGACAGGAGTGAAGTTTCCAGCTTCATTTTGGCCAATATAATCACGGAAATCAACGACTTTAGCTTCTGGAATTTTGGCTGCCGGATTGGCCCGCTGGGTTAGACGAATTAGTTCATAAACCCCTTTTGTTGCACGAGCCCGTGATTCTAGACTTGGGGTGGCAGATCCAAGAAGCAAGACTGCTTGATTGTACTGAGCCCTTAAGACTGCGACTTCCCGGGCATGGTAGCGCGGGTTACTATCTTGTTTGTAAGAAGCCTCATGTTCCTCATCAATGATGATGGCACCTATATTCTTCAAAGGTGCAAAGATTGCTGAGCGCGCTCCAACCACTACCTTGGCCTCTCCACGTTCTACCTTCCGCCATTGATCGTACTTTTCACCATTTGATAAGCCTGAGTGCAGAATGGCCACTTCCTGACCAAAACGGGAAATAAAACGGTCTGTCATCTGTGGTGTCAGAGAAATCTCAGGCACCAACATAATAGCTGTTTTTCCCTTATTTAGAACTTCTTGAATAATCTGCAGATAAACTTCCGTCTTCCCGCTTCCAGTCACTCCTTCTAATAAGAAGGGCTTTGATTCTTTCCCAAGTTTAGAAACAACTGTTTTTACAGCCTTTGATTGTTCTGGATTTAAGACCAAAGCTCGGGTTTGTTTTTTTCCTTCATAGTAAGATGCTGCCCGATTCACTTCTCGTTCGGTAATTTCTAATATATCCTGATCAATAAAATAGGCCACTACTTCTCGTGAAAAATCCTGATACAATCCTGCTAAAGGTTGCTCCTCTTGCTCTAGCAACAGGCGTTCTTTCAATGCTAGTCTTTTTTTAGCTCTCGCAGTCGGTTGCAGTTCTTTTAATCGTTCCTGGTTAACGCGATACCATTTTTCTGTTTTAATTTGTTTCTTATCCTTGGCCTTGTATTCAAGTACCAAATCACCTTTTCTGACCAACCGCATCACTTGGGCTTGATCGGCCACATCTAGAGAAGAAAAAGAAACTTCATTTTTTTCACAAAAAAGTTTCTCTTTGAGAGTTGGATCCAAAGATGGTTGAGGATACAAAATCTTGTCATAACTGGAATTAAGAAGTGAGGGAAGCATGGCTTTTAAAATCGTTATTTTGTAGGAAAAGACACTTTTTCGCAATTGATCTGCCAACCAGAACTGCTCTTGATTTAAGACTGGAGTGTAGTCTAATACCTCTCCAATCGCCTTCAATTCCTCGCTTGTATCTGCCTCTTCTACAACGTCTACCACAATCCCTTGAATGAGGCGATTCCCTTTACCAAAGGGAACATGAACTCGCATTCCCGCCTCAACCATATCTTCAAATTCTGATGGAATCTGATAGGAATAGGGTTTATCCGTCTGCATCAATGGAACATCTACGATGACTTTTGCTATCACTTTTTCACCTCCAGCCTCTATCATATGAGCTTTACTTTATCACGGAACCCTTTAAATAGCAAAAAATAAGATTGAGAAGTCCCCAACCTTAAATTTTTTCACCATCTTCTTTTTCTTTGGCAATTTGTTCCTTAATTTTGCGCTCTTCTTCTTCTTTGCGGATTCGCTCTGCTTCAATCCGACGACGAAGCGCTTCACGTTTTGCTTCTGGATCCGGGTGAACAACTACGTTTCCTGACTCGATTTCTTCAAGCGCTTGTAATGTTGATTTGACCGATTGGAATTCTTGAGTTGGCACTGCACCACTTTCCAATTCGTGGGCCCGTTTTGCCTCAAGTATGACCAATGAGTATTTTGAGGGTACTTTGTCAAGCAATGTATCAATAGAAGGTTTTAACATCATATTCCTATACCTAATTTCTAATTATTTATCTCTTCACAATAGTTTGTGTTTTTGGTAACATATCCAGATAATGCCCAATGACACGGTCTACACGGAAATGTTCTGCTTCGATCACACGTTTGACACGTTCAGCAGCAAGAGGAACTTCATCGTTCACAATTGCGTAGTCATATTCACGCATCATGGCGATTTCTTCTTTTGCTTTTTCAATCCGTTGCGCAATGACTTCTGCACTATCTGTTCCGCGTCCCACTAATCGATCTTGTAATTCATCCAAATCAGGCGGGGTTAAGAAGATAAAAACTGCATCTGGCACTTTTTTCTTTACTTGGAGCGCACCTTGAACTTCAATTTCAAGGAATACATCGATTCCTTTGTCCAAGGTTTCATTCACATAAGTTAAAGGAGTCCCATAGTAATTTCCAACGTACTCAGCATACTCTAACATTTGCCCTTGACGGATCAAATCTTCAAATTCTTCACGTGTACGGAAAAAATAATCGATACCATCCACTTCACCTGGACGTTGTGCACGCGTCGTCATCGATACAGAATACTGAAACTGATTGTCCGAGTTTTCAAAAATTTCTCGTCTGACCGTTCCTTTTCCAACCCCTGAAGGGCCAGAAAATACAATTAATAAGCCACGATCCGCCATGATTTCTCCTTCAATGTCTTTCTATCTAGTGTAACAAAAATCGGCCTAATTTTCAACTGATTTTTTTCATTCAAAAAGCTTGAGATGCTAGATCTCAAGCTTTTCGTTTATTTTGCGTAATCTACTGCACGCAATTCTCGAATAACGGTAACCTTAATGTTTCCAGGATATTCAAGATTTGACTCTATCTTCTCACGAATATCATGAGCTAAGATCGTCACTTTATCATCCTTGATTGCCTCAGGGCTCACCATAATACGGATTTCACGTCCTGCTTGAAGGGCGAAACTTGTCTTAACTCCTTCAAAGCTGTTTGCAATTTCTTCAAGATCTTGCAAACGTTTGATGTAACTTTCAAGTGACTCACTTCGTGCTCCAGGTCGAGCCGCACTCAAGGCATCAGCTGCAGCGACAATGACTGCGATAACACTTTCAGGTTCCACATCTCCATGGTGACTGGCAATAGTATTGACAACCACTGGGTGTTCTTTATACTTACGTGCCAATTCTGTCCCAATCTCAACGTGACTTCCTTCCACTTCACGGTCAATCGCTTTACCGATATCATGCAAGAACCCTGCACGTCGTGCCAAAGTAGCATTTTCACCCAACTCACTGGCAATAATACCAGAAAGTTTGGCAACTTCAATGGAGTGACGCAAAACGTTTTGACCATAAGATGTACGGAATTGCAACCGTCCCATGATTTTCATCAAATCTGGATGGAGGTTTGGCGCCCCGATTTCATAAGCAGCGGCCTCACCGTATTCACGAATACGATTGTCAATTTCCTGACGGTTCTTCTCAACCAGCTCTTCGATGCGGGCTGGATGGATGCGACCATCTTTGAGAAGGCTCTCCATTGTCATACGGGCAATTTCACGACGAATCGGATCAAACCCTGACAAGGTCACCACCTCTGGCGTATCATCGATAATCACATCAACCCCCGTCAAGCTCTCAAAGGTACGAATATTGCGTCCTTCACGCCCAATAATCCGGCCCTTCATGCTATCATCAGGCAAATGAACGGTTGAGTTTGTTTGCTCTGCAACAAAATCACCAGCCATTCGCTGCATGGCTTGGACAAGAATGTCTTTAGCCATCTTATCAGAACGTTCCTTCACTTCCAACTCAGCATCACGAATTCGCGATGCAATTTCTTTTGAAAGTTGATCTTCCGTCTGATTCAAAATAATGTCACGCGCTTCTCCTTGACTTAGAGCAGCGACACGTTCCAGTTCTTCTACTTTCTTGTGTTCAAGCTCTTCCAGCTGTTGTTCACGCGTATCAATGTGTTTAGTTCTATCTGTAAGACTTTGCTCTTTGTGTTCAAGAGACTGTTCTTTGCTTGTTAAAATGTCGTCTTTACGATCAAGATTGCTAGCACGTTCTGCCAAACGGCTTTCTAATTGCTTCAATTCTTGTCGTTCTGACTTAAACTCAGCATCGACCTCTTCACGATATTTTCTGGCTTCTTCCTTTGCCTCCAAAAGTGCTTCTTTTTTAAGTGAACTTGACTCATGCTTCGCCTCTTTTAAAATCAAATCGGCTTCGCGTTCTGCCTGTCCACGTAAATTCGTTGCTTCTTGTTCAGCATTTAAAAGGGTGAGTTCCGCAGCTTCTTTTGAAGCTTTCATTTTAAGAGCAGTTCCCACATATCCAATGACTAAACCAATGACCGCGGCAAAAACACCTGTAATTAAAGAATTCATGCTTTTACCCCAAATCTATTTAATTAGTTGAATTAAAAATTCTTTTACATTTTACCATAAATTACTAAAATTAACAATCTAAAAAAACAGGAAAAAACTTTTATATTTTTGCTTAACCCTTGTTCTTTTATCTACTTTTCTTTCATGGAACATCTGTGAGGAATTCATCTATTTCCACTTTGTTGAATCTGCTTTTTTATGCTATAATCAAGAAAAACAAAGAAGGATTTGAATATGACAAAAGAAGTAATTGTTGAAAGTTTTGAATTGGACCACACAGCTGTGAAGGCTCCTTATGTACGCTTGATTGGGGAGGAAACTGGACCCAAAGGAGATATCATCTCTAACTTTGATATTCGTCTGGTACAGCCCAATGAAAATGCGATTCCAACTGCAGGGCTCCACACGATCGAGCACCTTCTTGCGATGCTCATTCGCAAACGCATCGATGGTATGATTGATTGTTCCCCATTTGGATGTCGCACCGGTTTTCATATGATCATGTGGGGACAACATTCGAGTACGGAAATTGCTAAAGTAATCAAAGATTCTTTAGAAGAAATTGCATCTGTCAGCACTTGGGAGAATGTCCCAGGCACAACTATTGAGTCTTGTGGAAATTACAAGGACCACAGTCTCTTTTCAGCCAAAGAATGGTGTCGCCTGATTCTAGATCAAGGAATTTCGGACGATCCCTTTGAACGTCATCTTGTTTGATATAAAAAAGGACGAACCACTGGTTCATCCTTTTTTATTGTATTTTTTCCCAGAAAGGGGATGTCTGATCAAGCATTAATAATCCAGAGCATCTGAATGACCTTTTCCGTTTCCTACGAAATAACCAGTCTTGGCATTGATACTAAAGAGATAGGTTCCATCTGGTTTGAAGAGGTTGTAATAGCCATTCCCATTAATGATATTGACGCGCTCTAAAATGTATTGATTGCCAGTGATATGTCCACGTTTACGAGCAATGTTCAATACTTTTTCAAGGATCCCATCACCAAATACCCAAGCTGGGTTATTGACATCATTGATAGCTGCTTGGTTATATGGCACACGGCTCAAGTTCCGCTGAAGTGGAACTCCATCGCTTGGAAGACCGTACCCTGAATAGCCTGGACTTGCAGTTCCTGCACTACCTGGAGCAGCATTGACAGCCGGGGCCGTAGGCGTTGCTGCTTGAGCTGGGGCTGGGGTTGCATTAGAAGTATCTGTACCACCTGTTCCTGTCACTGGTGCCGGTGTCGCAACTTGTTGTGAACGTCCTTGCGCAACCGCCTCATTCAATAAGCTATCTAATTTTTCATTGCCTGTCTTTGTTTCTGCAAAGGTCGCATCACTTTTTGCTTTAGCAGTTGCATCCAGAACTCCATCTTTGATCACAGGAGAACTAAATTGAGAATTCACTTTTTGAATAGCAGAAACTTGCTTCACAAGGTCTTCATATTTTGTTTTAGCCGCATTATAATCACTGCTTCCTTCTAATTTGTCCAGCAGTTTCTTCAGATTTTCCAAGTCTCCGAATTTATCATTTTTAAGAGCACTTTTTGATTCATCTACAAAAAAGGCATCGTAGGCTTTGGTAAACTCTTCTAGTTTTTGAGCCTGTGTCTCACTGCTACTTGACTTAGAAGTAGAAGATGACTTGCTAGATGATGAAGATACAACTGTTGTACCACCAGTTTTTCCACGACTATGCATCCAGTTATAGGTCACAAAAATGGCTGAACCGACAATCGCAAGACCTAAGGCAGAATATAAAACCGCTTTGATTCGTTTACCAGCATTGCTTGGTGTTTCCTCAGGAAGGTCCTCTACTTCTACAACTGGTTCAGTTGGTGTGGGTCCAAATTTAATCTTAGCAGGTAATTCTGTTGAGATAGCATCCATTTCAGGTCTTTGTTCCAAGACTGTTTCCGTTACTTCCGGTGCCTCCACTGCTTCAGCTACTTCAGCAACTGTTTCTGTAGCTGCCAACTCTTCAGCTTTAGCCAATTCTTCTTTGGCCAAAATTTTTGTATCGTATTTTTCAGCTTCAATTTCTGCTCGGTGTTGTTTGATATATTTGTCTAAGACATTATCGCCTTCAGTTACACCTGCTTCGATTTCTTCTGCCTTTCGATTGGCCTGCCCAATCGTCATCTCTTTAGCGTCTTCAAAATCTAAAATTGATTCTGTTTCTTGCTCTAGTGGCTTTTTATCCTTCTCTGTCATAAAAATCCTTTCTATGCCTTTATCTGCCGTTTTACTCGTTCCCCAAAATATTGGTAGAGATCAACTTTTAGGGTTCCATTATAAAGTTTTCGTTTTTTATCTGCTTTACTACCGAATTTAGATTCAAAACCTTCATCACTGGTTAGGATAAATTTACTCCAGGTTTTGAGAGGTGCAAATACGTGCCCCATTTCAGTATACAATTTCGTCACACCCTCATCATCGGATAAGCGTTCTCCATATGGAGGGTTGGAGATAATCACCCCGTTGATCTTATCTGATTGAAGATCTTGGACTCGCATCTGTTTGAAAGTAATGTCACTGCTAACGCCCGCTTTCTGGGCATTTTCTTTGGCAATCTCAACCATCCGTGCATCGATATCGGTTCCCATAATATCCAATTCGATCTCGCGATTGATTTTTCTGCTTGCTTCTTGACGGACTTCATGAATCAAGCGATCATCCATCCAGTTCCATTCTTCAAAAGAAAAGGTCCGACGTATACCAGGTGCCATATTTCTCGCAATCATCGCCGCCTCAATACAAAACGTTCCAGAACCACATGTGGGGTCAATCAAGGGTTTATCTGGATACCAGTTTGACAGCAGAAGAATTGCTGCTGCCATATTTTCCTTAATAGGGGCTCCCCCTTTTTCAGTCCGATAACCACGTTTGAAGAGACTACTACCAGTTGTGTCAATCAAGACGGTAGCCTGGTCTTTAAGGATCGATACTTCAATTTTGAACTCTGCACCATTTTCCATGAGAGGAACACCTTCTGGTCGGGCATAGTGTTTTTGTAATTTTTTAACCACTGCTTTTTTTGAAATGGCCTGAACGCTAGGTTCATTATGCAGTTTTGATTTGACACATTTAGCCTTAGAAATAGGAAAACGTACTCCTAAAGGCAAATAATTTTCCCAATCCAAAGCAAAGACACCTTGAAAGAGTTCTTCGAATGTTTTGGCTGGAAAAGTCCCAACCACAATTTTCACTCGATCAGCCGCGCGCAACCAGAGATTTGTCTCGATGATTGCTCGACGGTCTCCTTGAAATCGAACCCGTCCATTTTCAACCTGGCAATCATAGCCAAGATCGCGTAGTTCTCGACCAACAACTGCCTCTAGACCAGCAGCAGCCGTTGCAATCAATTCAAATTGTTTTTTCATCTTATTCCTATCACTTTAAAAAAGGAGGTTGAGATCTCTCTCCACCTCATCAACCTATATGCAATTTTCTATAAGCCATGTTTTGTTCCAGAAATGACTAGGTACCATTTCCTTCGATAATCATCTGTCTACTGTTTCCAGTCAGAATACTATGTTCGTTTCCACGTATTCCATGCCCCGACCAAAGTTTGGGTTGCTAGCTTGAGGGGTTTACCGCGTTCCACTTTTTAGGTTTCCCTAAAAACTACGTCACTGTGGCACTTTCAGAGTTACTAGAACTTATCCGAAGACTTAGCCCGTTCGCTCGCCGTAACTTGAAGATCAAGTCCCTAGGCTTATTGATTCACCTAGCACAAACACTACAGGCATCACAGCCTGTGCTAGCATGGACTTTCCTCATGAGAGCATCCTCTCACGCGATTATCCAAAAATTGCACGATCTAAGGGATTAATAATCGCGATCTACGATCTGTTTCCCAAAAACTTCTTTTTCCAAACGATTGAGACGTTTGAGAATATCAAAGTTCGTCGCTGTTGTCACTTGCGGGAATTCTTGCGTTGGAGCACTTGCAATCGGAGACGCTTGCGATACTGTCTGTGTTTTTTTGGCAAGTTCCTCACGAAGACGCGCATTTTCTTCACGTAACTCCTTCACCAAAGCAGCGTAGGTTTCATAGTCTTTGATAACATCATCTAAAAATTCGTTCACCTCAACTTTACTAAATCCACGAACTTCTTTTTTAAAATCTTGATCAAAAATATCTTTCGCAGTAAAAATAATACTTGCCATTACTCTCTCCAATCTAGTTCATCACCTCAATTATATAAAAAATTGGTGAGAAAAATCAAGGTATAACACTTAGTTTTCGTAAAAATTTTCAGCAAGATCATTTAAATCATCAAAACTTAATCGTTTGACATAAAATGATTCTTTTTCGAGCATCATTTTGTAAAGATATTTTAAATTGGTTTCGTTTTCTGGATCATAGAATAGATAGGCACCATCCGCATTTTCTATCAAAAACTGATTATATTCTTTAAATTGTCCAGGATTCGTATAATGAGGGTAAGCATATTTTACAAATTCCACTTGTTTGAAACGTGCTAACAGTTCCTGATTACTTTCATTCCAATTCTCACCAGTAGTTCCAAATAAAAAGATCGTTGCCATTTGAAAATCATAGTCTTTTTTTAATTCTAAGGCAACCTCTAGTACCCAAGCCTCAAATCCCAAATTACCAGAAAAGACTAGCCATTTCACTCCTTCTTCAAATAGACGACGAAGATCTCTTTCAATGGCTTTTTTGATAATGGTCAGTCGAGGGTCTTTATTGGAAAAGACGCCCACATCAAAACTCTTATAACCTGCAACAAGTATGGTATTCATTTTTTCCTCATTATTCTAATTTATGATATAATAGAGTGATGTAATTGTACCAATAAGGAGAACTATGGTCAACTATCCACATAAAGTAGCCAAAAAAACCTTGGTCTCTACACAAAGGAAACACCCAGTCGACTTTGCGAATCGTGGGATGACATTTGAAAAAATGATCAACGAAAGCAATCAATACTATCTTTCTCGAGGGCTAGCAGTTATCCATAAGAAACCAACTCCCATTCAAATCGTGAAAGTAGATTACCCACATCGCAGTCGAGCAAAGATTGTTGAGGCCTATTTTAGACAAGCCTCAACCACGGACTATTCTGGAGTATACAAGGGGCGCTATATCGATTTTGAAGCTAAGGAAACACAGCAAAAGCAGTCCATGCCGATGAAAAATTTTCATCAACATCAGATTGATCATATGGAAGCGGTTGTCCAGCAAGGTGGTATCTGTTTCGTTCTCTTGCATTTTGCAAAGTTGAGCGAAACCTACTTACTTCCTGCTCCTCCACTAATATACTATTACAACATCGATCATGGTAGTAAATCCATGCCACTCTCCTATATTCAGGAGCACGGCTTTTTAGTAGATAAGAATCGACTTCCAAGCGTTCCTTATCTTGATATTATCGAACAGAAACTTCTAGGCGGTATTTAAATGAATAAACAAACAGTCATTCAATGGTTGAAATATGTTGCCATAGCAGCCATTTCATTTTTCTTACTTTTATTCGTCCTTGGTGGACTAATCTTTAGTTATTATGCGATGAAAGCACCAACCTTGTCTGAAAAAGATCTGGTTGCCACAACATCTAGTAAGATTTATGACAATCAAAATAACTTGATTGCGGATTTAGGTGCTGAGAAACGAATCAACGTCTCAACAGACCAAATCCCAACTGATTTGGTTAACGCTATCGTGGCGATTGAGGACCACCGATTCTTCAATCACCGTGGAGTCGATATCATTCGGATTGGTGGCTCCTTCCTTCACAACTTACGAGGAGGAAGCCAAGGGGGATCAACCTTAACGCAGCAATTGATCAAATTAACCTATTTCTCAACTTCCGCTTCCGATCGTACCCTATCACGAAAGATTCAAGAAGCTTGGTTAGCAACTCAGTTGGAAAAGAAAGCAACCAAACAAGAAATCTTGACCTATTACGTTAATAAAGTATTTATGGCGAATGGGAACTATGGAATGCAGACAGCTGCAAAAAGCTATTATGGAAAAGACCTAAAAGATCTATCGCTCCCTCAAGTAGCGCTTCTAGCAGGGATGCCTCAAGCGCCGAACCAATACGATCCTTATTCTCATCCCGAAGCGGCACTTCAACGCCGAAACTTAGTTTTAAAAGAAATGCTCGATATGAAGTCCATTTCCAATAAACAATACGAAGCGGCAGTGAATACACCTGTTACAGATGGTCTTCAAAGTCTTAGCTCTTCAAGCAGTTATCCAGCTTATATGGATAATTACCTAAAAGAAGTGATCGAGCAAGTCGAAGAAGAAACGGGCTACAATTTGTTGACAACTGGGATGGATGTCTATACTAACGTTGACACTGAAGCTCAAAAGAAATTGTGGGATATCTACAATACAGATGAATATGTCAACTATCCAGATGATGAGTTGCAAGTAGCTTCAACAGTTATCGATGTTAATAATGGTAAAGTCATTGCACAACTTGGCTCTCGTCACCAATCTAGCAACGTTTCCTTTGGTACAAACCAAGCCGTTGAGACTAACCGTGACTGGGGTTCTACTATGAAGCCAATCACAGACTACGCCCCAGCCCTTGAGCATGAGGAATACACTTCTACTGCAGCTACCATTACAGATGCACCATATAATTTCCCTCATTCCTCAACACCACTCTACAACTGGGACCGTTCTTACTACGGTAGCATTACTATGACTTATGCAATCCAACAATCTCGGAACGTTCCAGCGGTGAAGGCCCTCGAAAAAGTCGGGCTTAAAAAAGCCAAGAAATTCCTAAATGGACTGGGAATCGATTATCCAGAAATGGTATACGCCAATGCCATCTCAAGTAATACTAGCGATTCAAGTAACAAATACGGAGCTAGCAGTGAAAAAATGGCTGCTGCCTATGCTGCTTTTGCCAATGGCGGTACCTATTACAAACCATCCTATGTTAGTCGGGTTGTCTTTAGTGATGGCACAACCAAGGAATTTGAGTCCGAAGGAACTCGTGCAATGAAGGCAACAACTGCCTACATGATGACAGATATGATGAAGACAGTTCTCTTGTCTGGTCCCGGTACAAATGCTGCCATTTCGGGAATCTACCAAGCTGGTAAGACAGGTACATCAAACTATGCTGATAACGAAATCGGTAAATTGACAAAAAATGCTTATTCAAATATTGTAACACCGGATGAATTGTTTGTAGGCTACACTCCTGAATATGCCATGGCAGTATGGACAGGTTATTCCAATCGCTTTACACCAGTATTGGATAATGGAATACAGGTCGCAACGGATGTCTACCGTCAAATGATGCTCTATCTTGCTAATAATAATAACTCTGGTCATACGGATTGGACGCAACCAAGTGGACTGTATCGAAGTGGTTCTTATCTCTACTTAAACAATGGTAAGAACAACTACAATAACTACTACTATGAGCCAAGTTATTCCACTGATCAGTATTCGTATGAAGAACCATCGTCTAGCTCTTCGAACGAAGAAAATCAATCTAAACCATCTGAGCCTTCTTCACAAGAATCTAACAATCATAACGAATAATATAACAGAGAAGTCGGGCTTTTCGCCCGGCTTTTTTAAAACAATGGTTAAAAAACCAGAACGAATAAAATCTGATTTATTTAGTTAGACTTCCCAGCTTTTTTATTTTTGAGTATATAAAAAAAAGAGCCTTTCGGCTCTTATTAGAATGTAGACAAACTATTTTAAAGCAAAATAAGTTAAGTGATTCTGCAAAAAACAAAATTGAGTTCCAATATTTAAATCGATTTAAGAAAATACTGAAACTTTCCGCTGTGAGAAAAGTGCTTGAAACGTTATTGTTTCAGGCACTCGGAATTATTGAGACCTTAGACTCAATAATTAGTCATGGAACTTTAAAGAAGTTCGCTGACGTCCGTACTCACCTAAGGAAAGTTTTTAAGATATTTTGTCTTCAATCTGAAAAGAGCCTTTCGGCTCTTTTCTATATCATTATTTTGCCAAAGCTCCCATTGGATCCCACGGTGCTAGGACAATTGGTTCTGCTTCATAGGCTGCTAATTCGTCTGATGTCAGGAATTCTTTACGAACCACGATTTGGTAGGTATATTCATCCATCCAAGCATCAGAAGCCACAAAGTAACCATCTGTACCGACCTTGTCTCCCCATGAATTTTCAACCTTCCATTTACGAGGCTGACCTGCTTCGTCTAAATCAACCCCTGTCAAGACCATAGCGTGTGTCATGAGGCTTTCTGCATAGTCCAAGCGACCCGCCTTGTCTTGAACCAAATGAATGTCCATGCCTGCTTCAAAATCGTAGACATCTGTTGCCAGGATTCCGGCTTTACGGTTGCTGACTTGGCCTACATCTGAACCAAACCAGACAGTTTCTCCTGCTTTCATTTGAGCAATAGCTAATTCTTTCAATCGATCCATTGGAACATTTAGGTAGCGGACTGGACGGCTACCAACCACATTGCCCAGCATATCTACGGTGTAAGATTTTCCATATGGCTTATCTGTAGTTGGGGCATTGATAATAGAGACGTAATCGTCTAATTGAAGGTCTACATATTTTTTGTAGAAGCTTTGTGGAGTTAAGCCACTTTCGGTATGGAATTGGTTGTCCTTATCACGGTATGAAAAGTCAAATTCACGCGGAGGCAATCCTAAAGACATAGCCAAGAAGTTAAAGATTTCTTGCAACAACGCTTGTTTCTTGCTCGCAACTGCCTCACTATCTGCGCCTGAGTGAATCAAGTCACGCAAGATTTGCGCATCTTGACGCAAGAGTTTATTGAGGTAGGTGTTCAATTCCCGGCTATTACTTGAAGAAATCGATTCTGGATAAACTGATTTTGGAACCACTCCGTATTTCTCAAAGAGGGATACCACCATATCCCATTGACCGCCATCTTGTTGTGGGGTTTGTAGGAGAAAAGCCACCTTACGGCTGGTCAATTCTTGGTCTGCTGTAGCAATCACTTGCTCCAAAAACCAGTTTGATTTTTCATACTTATCCCAAAAGAAAGTATGTGCTTGAGACAATTCAAAATCCTCCAATTGGAAGCTTGAAATCATCTTGTGACGGAAGGTATTTAAAGCCGCAAACATCCAACAACGTCCAGATGCTTTTTGGTTTGTCACCTTATCCTTGGTCAAATCAAGTGAAAAAACTGGTGTATTTTCTACTGCACTCTTGCGCGTTTCAAGCGATGCATGGATCCCATTGTGGGTAACAGCATTTTCAAGAGCCGCATATTTCACATTTGCTTCATAATTAGCATAGAGCTGGTCTGTAAATTCTTTCGTTAATTCTGACATAGCAATCTCCTTTTTTCGTTATTTACTATTATAATCCTTTGAGCAGAATCTTCAAGTAAAAATCACCCTATAGAGAGGGATTCTGTATAGAATAGATGATTTTATCCCCACAATATCCTTTGCGTTGAATGGCATGAGGAATGGTTTCTACATACTGCATTCCGGCCTTTTTCATGACTTTACCAGAAGCAGGATTTAAACTGACATAAGTGGCTTTGATTTCTTTAAATCCGACTTTGTTCAATAAGAATTCCAAAACAGCTATGACGGCTTCTGTCATGAATCCCTGCCTCCAGAATTTCTTGCCAAGGATATAACCTAGCTCGCATGATTGACTTTCCTGGTCTTGAGAAACCACACTAATATCTCCAATTACCTGATCCGGTGATGTTTTCAAACAGATCGCCCATTTATAAGTATCTGGTTTAAGATACTGTTCGATCCATCTTTTGATCGATTCTCTGGTTCTCTCAGAAGATGCATGGGCATCCCAGGTGACATATTTCAGGGTTTCAGGATCAGAAGCCCAATTTTCAAACATCGCTGGTGCATCCTCCAAAACGAAAGGCCTCAAGTATAAATGCTCTGTCTCTATGACAAGACTTCCAAGATGATTCATAGATTCTCTCCCTTCATTTTTTTATGCAACTTGAACTTTGCAAGTTGGTTATTTTAATCTAGAAGAAAAGGACGGATGAAACCGCCCTTCTTTTTGATGCTTTTCACAATATTGTATGGTGAGACTACGAAATCGAACTCTGCGAGTTACCGATCTCTACCTCGTTCTCCTATTTTAAGACTCGGGCTAAAAAGGTCCACTGGACCTTTTTACTCCCAAAAATGATCAAATACTGTGATTGGCAAGTGGCGTTTGTGTTGGCCTTTGTACCACCATTTTTCAATAGTGGCTTGAGCTTCTGGGCTCACTTGTTTGCCTTCTAGGTAATCATCAATTTCATTATAGGTGACACCCAACGCTACTTCATCTGCTATTCCTGGTTTTTCTTCTTCCAAATCTGCTGTTGGAATTTTCTCATAAAGAGCAGGATCGGCTCCTAAGGCCTTGAGCAATTGTTTTCCTTGGCGTTTATTCAAACGGAAAAGGGGCAAAATATCTGCACCACCATCTCCAAATTTTGTGAAGAAACCAGTAATATTTTCTGCAGCATGATCCGTCCCAATCACCGCTCCGCTACGTGCTCCAGCTAGAGCATACTGAGCAATCATGCGACTGCGAGCCTTAATATTGCCTTTGTTAAAATCAGAAACCTCTGTTCCAGTCGCTTCTACTGCTCGTACCATTTCGTCAGCAGACTCCTTGATATTCACAACCAGGCTAACATCAGGCTGGATAAAGGCCAATGCTTTTTGTGCATCTGCTTCATCTGCCTGTACCCCATAAGGAAGACGAACGGCAATAAATTGATAGGAGGCATCTCCTGTTTCTGCGCGCATTTCTTCCATGGCCAATTGAGCTAATCGTCCAGCAAGAGTTGAATCTTGTCCTCCTGAGATCCCTAATACAAATGTTTTCAAGAAGGGATGTTTTTTTAGATATCTTTTTAAGAAATCAACCGAGCGGCGAATCTCTTCCTGAGGATCAATGCTAGGCTTGACACCCAATTGTTGGATAATCTCTTCTTGCAAACTCATTTTGCTTCTCCTTCTCCATTGGCCTTGTTACGCATTTCCTCGATTAGATCCATCTTATCCTGCCAAATATCTTTTGCCAAGTCAACTGGGTAATGCTGTGGATTGAGGACGCGCTTGTATTCATCCCATAATTGATCGTAATTTTTACGAGCATATTCTTGAATTTCTGATAATGTTGGCAGTTGATAAACCAATTGCCCCTCTTTAAAAATATCCACTAAAAGAGGAATAGCCTCAAAGTTTCGGACCGTTTTATTGATATAGGTATAAGTAGGATGGAACATTTTAAGTTCTGTCAGTTGTGAAACATCTACTCCATCATAAGTGATGTAGTCCCCTTCTGACTTACCTTTTTCACGACTCGTAATCCGCCAGACTTGCTTTTTACCTGGAGTAGAAACTTTCTCTGCATTATTAGAAAGCTTGATGGTATTGATCATCTCTCCTGCTTCGTTTTCAACAGAAACAATTTTGTATACCGCCCCAAGTGCTGGTTGATCGTAAGCTGTAATGAGCTTGGTTCCCACACCCCATACATCAATTTTTGCTTTTTGCATTTTTAAGTTGAGGATGGTATTTTCATCCAAGTCGTTAGAAGCGTAGATTTTAGCATTTGTAAACCCAGCCTCATCTAATTGCTGGCGAACTTTTTTAGAAATATAGGCAATATCTCCTGAATCAATCCGAACGCCTAAGAAATTGATCTTCTCTCCCATTTCACGCGCTACCTGAATAGCTGCTGGTACCCCAATACGAAGGGTATCATAGGTATCTACGAGGAAGACACAATCTTTATGGGTTTCAGCATAAGCCTTAAAGGCTTGGTAGTCATTTCCATATACCTGTACAA
The DNA here is from genome assembly GCF_040908565.1 of Streptococcus parasanguinis. GTDB lineage: Bacteria > Bacillota > Bacilli > Lactobacillales > Streptococcaceae > Streptococcus > Streptococcus parasanguinis_AC. Next base: position 30,704 of record NZ_JBDGEA010000009.1, read on the forward strand.
GAGAATGGGCATGGGTTCCTAAAACAGGGATTCCAAAGAGTTTTCCTGCTCGAACATTACTAGTCCCATTGGCCCCTCCGATGACTGCCGCACGAGTGCCCCAAATGGCAGCATCCATTTCTTGCGCACGACGGGTTCCAAATTCCATCAAAGGCTCATCTTCAATGACTGAACGAATACGAGCAGCTTTTGTGGCTATCAAGGTTTGAAAGTTGACGATATTCAAAAGGGCTGTTTCCACCAATTGACACTGAGCCAGAGGGCCCTCTACCTGAACAATTGGTTCATTCGCAAAGACTAAGTCTCCTTCTTGAGCCGAGCGTACCGTCAATTCCAACTTGAGATCACGGAGATATTCCAAGAAGGCCCCATGATAACCAAGTGACTCTAAATAGGCAATATCACTCTCAGAAAAACTCAAGTTTTCCAAGTATTTCACAATTCTCTCTAAGCCAGCAAATACTGCGTAGCCGTTTTTAAAAGGCTGTTGACGAAAATAGACTTCAAATACGGCATGTTTATTGTGGATACCTTGATTAAAATAGACCTGCATCATATTGATTTGGTATAAATCAGTATGCAAGGTTAAACTGTCATCTGGATACATATGTATACCTCTTTTTTATAGATTTGTTCTATGAATTCCTACCATAAAATTAGTACTATTATAGCATAATTCAGCCTTATTGAATACTGAAAGGAAAGCATGAAAAAAATCTGAGACAGGAAGCTCAGATTTTTTTGGATTAAAAGTTTTCTGTGATATATTTATAAACTTCTTGGCCAGCAATCGCACCGTCTCCGACGGCTGTCGTCACTTGACGCAAATCTTTTTGACGAACATCACCAACCGCAAAAATACCTGGGACTGTGGTTCTCATATGATCATCCGTGATCACCCAGCCATTTTCATCTAAAATACCAAGTTCTGTCGCAAAATCACTGACAGGATCTAAACCGACATAGATAAAGACACCACCGAAGGCTTGCTCTCTAACCTCTCCTGTCTTCACATCTTTTAAAAGGACAGACGCTACTTTTTGTTCACCCTTAATTTCTTCAATAACGGTATTCCAAGCAAAGTGAATTTTATCATTGGCAAAGGCACGATCTTGAAGAACTTTTTGGGCACGAAGCTGGTCTCTTCGGTGAGCAATCGTCACTGTTTTTGCAAACTGAGTCAAAAAGACAGCTTCTTCTACCGCAGAATCGCCGCCACCAACAACCAAGAGATCCTCATCTCTAAAGAAAGCTCCATCACAAACAGCACAGTAGGAAACCCCTCTACTATTCAGCTCCTCTTCACCAGGAACATTCAATAAACGGTGGTTAGACCCTGTTGCAATCACCACGGTTTTAGCTTCAAATTCTCCATCATCTGTGACAATCTTTTTGGTTGCTCCGAGGTCTTCGATGCGCTCTACCTGTCCAAACAAATGTTCCACACCAAGATTCTCCAAAGGCTCGAACATTTTTTCAGCCAAGTCTGGGCCACTAATATTCGCATAGCCAGGATAGTTTTCAATGTCAGACGTATTGTTCATTTGACCGCCTGGAATTCCTCTCTCAATTAATGCGACCTTTAAATTGCTTCGTGCTGCATAAAGGGCAGCAGTCATCCCTGCAGGCCCTGCTCCAATAATCACTGTATCAAACATACTCAACCTCTTTCTGTTTTGTTGTAACCATTATAATTCTAACACGGTCTTTTTGCAATTATCGTGCTTGAAAGATAAACAAAATCCCTATGACCGCAAAGGTTAAAATAGGAATCGTCATGATATCAATTAAGAGGATATCATACAAATGGGCTTGTCGTTGCTTGGCTGTTTTATCTTTCTTCTTAAGGGCACGGTAGCCAATCCAAATACAAGAAGCGATCCCAACTAAAATCGTTGTCGTCACTAAACTTTGTAAATATAAGGACAATAATTTATTTAACATCACGACTCCAAATATTTTTACATTTTCAGAAAACAAACCCAGCTAGCATTGCCAGCTGAGTCTTACCTCTTCTCTATTATATCAAACATAGGTCCGTTTGTAACTAGCAAAGAATTCTTTTGTCCGTTCTTCTTTTGGATGTTGCATGATTTCCTCTGGTGTTCCAGATTCAATAATCCGTCCTTTATCCAAAAATAGGACCTTATCTGCTACTTGCGCTACAAAAGACATATCATGGCTGACCAGTACCATGGTTTGTCCTGATTTTGCCGCATTGGCAATGGATTTTTCAACTTCTCCAACCAATTCTGGATCCAAGGCTGAAGTCGGTTCATCCAGCAAAAGAACTTCTGGTTTCATAGCCAAGGCACGGGCCAAAGCCACACGTTGTTTTTGTCCACCTGAGAGGTGACGAGGATAGTGATTTTCACGATCCGATAAGCCGACTTTTGCCAGTTCTTCTCGAGCAATTTTCGTTGCTTCTTGATCGGATAAGCCCTTCACAACAATGAGCCCTTCTTTCACATTTTCAAGAGCTGTTTTTCTACCAAACAAATTAAACTGTTGGAACACCATGGCCAATTTTCTTCTTAAGGTTAAGATTTGATCTTGGGTAATGTGCTCAAAATCAACTTCGAAATCATCAATCTTAATTCTACCGCTATCTGGTGCTTCCAAATAGTTTAAACTGCGTAAAAAGGTCGATTTACCCGCTCCAGAAGACCCAATCAAGGCTACGACTTCCCCTTTTTGAATTTCCAAACTTAGATTATTTAAAACCTTTTGACCTGAAAATGTCTTTGATAATTCTGAAATATAAATCATTAGATCCGGACCTCCTGATCTGGTAAATCAATTGCTACGGGAGTCTCAATATCCAGTCGACGTTCAATGTGTCGGCCTAGCATTTCTATGAGGATATTCACAATCCAGTAAACAATCGATACCGTGATAAAGCGTTCAAAATACTTCAAATCGCTCCCCCCAATAATCCGTGCTTGGGCAAAAATTTCAACCACACTGGCACTAAAGGCTAGCGATGTCCCCTTGGTTAAACCAATGAGAGAGTTGATTAAGGTTGGAGTTGCAACGACTGCTGCATTGGGAATAATAATCCGGCGGTATACTTGACGGTTGGTCATTCCAAGACTACGCGCTGCCTCTATCTCACCAGGATCCACCGATAAAATCGCTGCCCGGATGGTCTCGCTCGCATACGCCGCCTCATTAAAGGCAAGGGCCACAATTGCAAATAGCTCAGCTGGAATGGCATTAATATTAAAAGCTGTTCCATAAGACTGATTGATCGCTTTTAAAATAAGAGGAATCCCATAATAGGTCAACATCAACTGAACCAACAAAGGAGTCCCACGTAAAAAGCTGACAAAAACAGCTTGAAGCGGGTAGAGGATTCGTACACGATTAATTTTGACCAGAGCAAAAATCATGGCAAAAATAATCCCAACAAATGCGCCTCCCAGGGCTAGTAAAATCGTCACAGGCAGTTTCCCTATGACAGCTGGGAATGCATCCAATACAGCTCTCAAACTAAACAGCTTGCTATCTGGAACGTGTTTTAAAAAGTCGGCATACCAGTTGGCTGTTAATAGATTAGTTGTAAACATTCTTGTTACTTCCTTTCTCGAACATAAACATTCTATCACATTCACTATCGGAATTCCAAAAATTGCTACAGAAATAGAAAAATGATAGACTACACAAGTTTAGTCTATCATAATTTTAGACAAGTTCCCAATAGTTTTTCTTTATGGAGTTCATAAAGAAAATCTATGTTTTCTTTTAAACATTTGAAACAAGGGATCAGAAAGTTTGGCGTTTGGCCTTTCGTTCTGCCCGACCACGCGCACGGTTTTCCGCTCGCTTAGTTTTTCTTCGCTTCTCATCAACTGCCCATTTGATTTTTTTCTTGTAGCCTGGTTTGATTTTTTTCTTTTTCTTCTTCACCAGACCAATCATTTCGATATCAAGTTTCTCTTGCTTTTTCTCACGATTCGCCCGTCTATCCCGATCATAGGTATCTTCAATAACCCCATTTTTCAACACTTTCGGTACGAAACGAATGCCCATTTTTTCTAGTTCACGGATATCTGAATCATCACTTGGTTGATAAAGAGTAATGGCTACACCTGGTAGGCCATTGCGACCTGTCCGACCAACACGGTGGACAAAGAAGGAAAGATCTTGAGGAATGGCATCGTTAATGACATGGCTCACCCCTTCGATATCAATTCCACGCGCCGCCAAATCTGTGGCCACAATATACTCAAAATCAAGATTTTTCACCTGATTCATGATCCGTTTTCGTTCACGTGGTGGGATATCTCCGTGAATCTTCGCCACTTTGAGTCCCTGAGCTACTAAATAGGCATGAAGATCATCTGCTCTTGTTTTTGTATTGACAAAAATCATGGCCAAATAAGGCTGCAAGGTCTTGGTCAATTGGAAAACTTGCTCATTTTTATCCCGTCCCTTGGTGGAAACCAGCCAATTATCAATGGTATCTGAAATCACCGTCTTGGTCTTAATTTGCTCCATAACTGGGTTTGAGAGATATTTTTTCAAGAAAGGCTGTAATTTTTGTGGAATGGTAGCTGAAAACACCAAAAACTGCAGTTGTTGCGGTAGTCTTGAAGCAATCTTATCTACGGTAGACAAAAATCCCATATCCAGTGTCATATCTGCCTCATCTACCACAAAGGTATGAGCTTTATGAATAGCCAGATCACCGGATGCAACTAGATCATAGATCCGACCTGGAGTTCCAATCACGATATGCGGTTGTTTGACCTGCAATTTTTCAATCTGACGACTTTTATCCGTTCCTCCAACATAATTGGCAATCCGAATCTCTTTTTCAGAATGACTAGCGATTTGACGAGCAGCTTGGTAAATTTGCGTTGCCAACTCCCGACTAGGAGCCGTGATGACCGCTTCAACTTGATCGTTGTCTTCATTTAACGTTTGAAAAATCGGCAAGAGGAATGTATGGGTTTTTCCAGAACCAGTCTTTGACTCTCCTACCAAATCATTCCCAGCTAAGACAATCGGAATTAGTTTTTCCTGTACTTCAGTTGCTTCTCTAAAATTGATTTCTTTCAGTGCCTCTTGAATATAAGGCTTAAAATTAAACTCTGTAAATTTCATTTTCTCAGTTCCTTTCATGATCTCTATTATTATATCAGAAAAGCTGACTTCGTGCCTCTCTTATGAGTCATTTTTCCTAACCAACAAAGTCTCTCTGAGTCAGCAAAAAAACGATGGGCAAGCCCACCGTCTTTTTTATAAGTAGAGAAGAACAAGAGTGATGACACTTGTTACCAAGGCAATGGACCACATAAAGGCATCCACTTTCCATTCTGACCAGTTTTGGCCATTTCCAGAAAGTCCACCCAGTTCTAAATGATGGTGGAAAGGAGTCATTCTGAAAATCCGTCGCCCTTCCCCGTAGCGTTTCTTGGTCCATTTGAAATAGGTCACTTGTAGCATCACTGAACCTGTTTCAATGACATAGACAAGACCAATCAGGAGCAGGGTCCACTCTACATGCAGAGCCATTGACAAGGCTGCAAGCATCCCTCCAAGAGCAAGACTACCGACATCTCCCATAAAGATTTTAGCTGGCTTGTGGTTGAAGACAAAGAATCCAAGCAAGGCCCCAATCATACTTAAGGTGACAAAGAGAATATCCCATTTTCCTTGCATATAGGCAATAAAGGAATAGGCACTCAAGCTAATGGCAACGGAAATGCTGGCTAATCCATCAATCCCATCTGTCAAATTGACGGCATTTGAAAAACCAACCAACCAAAACAAAGCAAAGAGAATGTAGAAATGGCCCAAGTAAAGATCGTAACCAAAGACATTCAAAAGGCTTCCTGCACCGTGGCGTTCAGAAAAAATATAGAAGATGATTCCACCAACGAGTTGAAGAGCTAGTTTTTGCTTTGGATTGAGCCCTTCATTAATCTTACGAAAAACTTTTAAAAAGTCATCCAAAAATCCAACAATTCCATATAGAATCAAGATAAATAGAATCAGTTGAACAGAGCGCGTGAAATTTCCAGTCAATACGGTAACGACAAAACTAACTAGAACGGCTGTAATGAGAAATACAACTCCACCCATTGTCGGAGTGCCAGCTTTCGCTTTGTGTTGTTTCACATCTTCATGCATTTGTTGCCCAGAAATATGAGCACGATGGTAAAATCGAATAAAGGCTGGAATAGCAGCCACTGTTAATAGAAACGATACAAGGATCGTAGCAATATACATCTTAGTCTCCTAATGTTAACGTAATCTTTTTAGTTTTATTAAGTGAGGTGTTCATTTTGACACTTTGTTTGGTTACTTTCTTTCCACTACCTTTATAGGTAATCTCAATTCCAGTCCATTCTCCAAAGATGTCCGCATTTTTCTTTGTCCAACCGTACATATCTGGAACCGCATCAAAGTCTTCTGTCAATAACAATACTTGCTGATTGGCTTTGACTTTAGAGCCTACATCCACAGACATCTTGCGGATATTTTTCCCGGTTCCTAGGACAATTGGTTGCACCAAATTGCGACGCAATTCCTCTGAATAAGCACCTGGGCTCAGATTTTGTTTCAGATTCAACTCCTTAGAGAGAGTTTCTACTGAAGGGATTTTGTAGGTCGTTTCTTTGGTCACATCATCCAAAGTTGGTGCCTCTGATGTTAGATGCAATTCGTCTTTTAAAGCAACTGCATCTTCCAAAATAGGATTGACCAGCTCTTCCCAGCTGGTGAATGAGAATTTCACTTCTGGTTGTTGGACCGTCACATACATGATGAATTCAGGATCTTCTGCAGGTGTCATGGCTACAACCGAGTAGATATAATCATTTTCTCCTTGCAAGTATCCTTGATCTGTCGCCATTTGGGCAGTCCCTGATTTCACCGCAACGTTTTGACCGGGTACCTGAATGATGGGTCCATCACTGTACAAGGTTCCATACTCTGGATCTGTTCCGACGGTGATCATATAGTTCCGTGTCTGTTGTGCAGCTGATCCTGAAACTGGTTTTCCAACAACTTCTTTTTTTGATTTGCGGGCTGTGTCTGATTTTTTATCGTAAATAGCACTAATAAACTTCGGCTCCAACATTTGTCCATCATTAGCGATGGCACTAAAGGCCCGTAACATTTGGGTTTGACTGACGGAAATCCCTTGACCGAAAGAAGACATGGCTTGACTGACATAGTTATCCCCTGGAAGACCCCCGTAAGCTTCATTTCCCATTCCAAAACGGGTCGGAAGACCGAATTTAAAGCGGGTTAGGTAGTCCATCCAGACAGCATTTCCCATCTTTTGCTCCAAGCGGGTCATCCCCACGTTACTTGAGTAAGCAAAGCCTTGTGCGATATTCATATAGCGACCTTCAGACAGTCCCATATTGACATCCCAGTCACGGATCGTCGCATCTTTTACTTGTAGTTCGTTACTGTAGTATACTTCATTATAGGCTGGGAAGGTTCCATGATCAATCGCCGAAGCTAATAACATGACCTTCATCGTTGAACCCGGTTCATATTGATCTTGATAAAGGATGGTATTCCAGGTTTTCAAGTTTTTCAGATCCAACCCTTGTTTGGTATCCGCATTATAGGATGGACGTTGCGTTGTCGCCAGGATTTCTCCAGTTTTTGCACTCACAAGAGTCGCACTAACATACTTTCCTTTTACTTTTTCTTGGAAAACATCCATTCGCGTCTCAAGGTAGGTTTGTAATTCTGCTGAAATGGTCGTATAGACATCTTTTCCATCTTCTGTTTTGACAGAAACCTTATCTGAACCAGGAACGATATTCCCGTTTCGGTCTTTGTCATAGGTGATAACCCCATTTTGACCAGCGAGAATACGATCGAGGGATTTCTCCATCCCTGATTGCCCCTTCAGGGTTTTATTCCCATCATTATCTTCTTGAAGCGAAGCTTGACCGATAAATTGAGAAGCAAAGACTCCATTTTTATAGCTTCTATTTGGGCTTGTTGTAAAGGCAATACCTTCAATCTTCGCCGCTTCCATGGCCTCACGGATAGCTGTCATATTACTATAAGTAATGCCGTTTCCGTTCGAGCCAAAAGAAACCTGTTTCAATTTCTTTTGCGACAACTGTTGAATGACGTAATCCTCATCCATCCCTAAGTACTGCTTAAAAATTTCTGCTACTTTTTTAAATTGGCTATCTTCTACATAGAGGATTTTCCCGGTTGCTGATTTGTACTTTTTATCAATAACGGCATAAACGTTATAGGTCGTAGCATCTTCAGCAATTACTGCTCCATTTCGGTCATAGATCGTTCCACGTTTTGCAGGAACAATAACCGTCTGCTCATGGACTTTTTTGGCTTGATCCGATAAGGTCACACCAAATTTTTTGTCAGTCCCAATAATCATTGCAAAATTAATCAGAAAGAGAAAAAAGAGGAAAATCGCCAGTACACTGAGATTTTTCCCAACTTGTTTTCGATTCTGATCCGGCAAGCGACGTTTCTTTATCGAATACCCGATTAAAAATTTTTTAAATTTATTCATCACTACTTGCACTCACTGTTTTTCGATTTTCTTTTTGCAGCTTCATTCCTTGGGAGCTAGCCAACTGTGATAAGCGGTCATAACGTGTTAATTCATTGACCTCTTGACGAACATCTGCCAATTCCGTCTTTTTGGCTTCTAGTTCCGTATTCAAATCAGTCAACTCACTCTGTACTTGTAAAATCCGCGTCTGCATAAAGACGATACTAATGGCTAAAATCACAGCTGTTAGGACAATCGATCCATAAAAAGCCTTTTCTACTCTAGAGAAATGGCGAAAGCGCTCTTGCAACATCTGCGTTCTTGTTCTCTCATCTCTTGCTGCCATATCATTTCCTCTTACTTGTGTATTTTTCGAGCGATCCGTAATTTTGCCGAGTGTGATCGATTATTATCCTCAAGCTCCTCGGCACTTGGTAAAATTGGTTTTCGATTGACCAATTCCATCTTTGGTTTCAAATCATCCGGAATAAAAGGAAGTCCTTTTGGAACTTCAACCGTCGAAGCTTCTTTAAACAGTTGTTTGGTTAAGCGATCCTCTAACGAATGAAAGGTAATCACAGAAATACGACCATCGATAGCCAACAAATCCATGGCTTGCTGAATCGATTCATCCGCAGCTCCCAACTCATCGTTGACCTCGATACGAATGGCTTGGAAAATCTGTTTAGCGGGATGTCCCTTTTTCTTGAGCTCCTTAGCTGGTTTAGCAGATTTAATAATCTCTGCTAATTCAGTCGTTGTTTCAATCGGTTTAATTGCTCGTGCTTGCTCAATTTTCCGCGCAATTTGCTTGGAAAATTTGTCCTCTCCATATTTGAAAAAAATACGGACTAGAGCATGGTAATCGTAGCTATTAACGACTTCATAGGCTGTCAAGGAAGCTTCTTGATTCATCCGCATGTCTAACGGCGCATCTTTCTTGTAAGAAAATCCGCGTTCCCGTTCATCTAACTGAGGACTAGAGACACCTAGGTCATAACAGATTCCATCAATTTCAGTCACACCCAATTCGTTTAGACGTTCCTTCAAATGACGAAAGTTATCCTTAATGAAGGTCACCATGCCTTTCTCAATGAAAGGTGCCAATCGAATCTTAGCATTCTCAATTGCATGCTGATCTTGGTCAAAGGCATAAAGATGGCCCGATTCATTTAATTTTGTTAACAAATATTCGCTGTGGCCTGCCCCACCCAATGTGGCGTCTACATAGATCCCATCTGGCTTAACATCCAGCATATCGATCGTTTCATGAAGCAAAACCGTTACATGATGAAATTCTTTACTCATATCTTTACTATTTTACCACAAATGGGACCAAGATGCACTCCTGAAAGAAAATTCACTAACTAACCCTATCGGACCTTTTCAGATCCTACAAAATACCTAGAAAGGCTTGATTTTATTTGTTTCCTCTAGGATTTATGATACAATATTCTTATGAAAATAAGAAAACAGATTCTCATCCCACTTTTATTGGTCGATGCTATCGCTCTCTACTTTTTTCTAACCACTATTGAGGCTTGGATTTTTTGGCTTGCTGCCCTGATCCTAGTCGGCTCACTTTGGTGGCTCAAAAAAGCCATTCAAGGACAAAAAACAGAGATGGAAGAAAACTAATTTCTTCCATCTCTGTTTTTCTTTTGTTTCCTCCAAGAAATTCCTTAAAAGAAGTAACCGAGCTCTGAAATAGTAAAGAGAGTGGGACAGAAATCGGTCATTCGTTAGAATTCGATTTCGTCGTCCCACCTCCGCACAGTTGAGTAGGGTTGTAAAAGCTGATGAAATCAGCGTAGTAGAGCCTACTCAACCACTGCGTCTTGCTCAACAATCCAAAGACAATTGAGAGGCTAGGACTTTTGTCCCAGCCTCTTGCTGTTTATTTATTATGTTTCCAATTGCTGTAGATCCCAAAAAGAATGATCCAGATGGTTGCTCCAACCGCTCCAATGTATGTTGATTCTTGCAAGAAGAGACAAACGAATACAAAGAGGAAGAAAACAATGGTCAATGGATTCAACACTTTATAGGCCGGCATGACAAAACCATCTGGCATAAATTCTTTTGATTTACGGTACTTAAGATGGGCTAACATGGTCAAAATATAAATAGCAATGTAGACACCAGAAGAAGATGCCGTAATCAAGGCAAAAGCATCTGAGACACCTGGTAAGACATTGATAAAGGCTGAAACAGCAACCACAATCGCAGAAAAAATAATCGCGCGACTTGGAATCCCCATACGAGATAAGCTATTCAATTTCAAACGATTCATCACTTTACTGTTTGGTGTTTCTTTTGCAATCTGGTACAAGTGACGTCCTGTTGAATAGAGGGTGGAATTCAAGGAAGATGCAGCAGCTGTCAGTACAACAAAATTAATCAATCCTGCTGCCCACTTGATTCCTACCATCTGAAAGACCGTTACAAACGGTGATTTATTGACAGGAAGCTGTTGCCAAGGGAAAATAGCCATAATCGCCAACAAAGCTCCTACATAAAAGATTACAATCCGGATTGGAATTTCTTTAATGGCTTTTGGCAATACTTGGCGGGGATTAGCTGTTTCAGAAGTAGTAATTCCAACAAACTCGATCGCTTGATAAGCAAAGAAAACCATTTGGAAGGCCATGACGAACTTGACCCAACCATTTGGAAACATTTGAAAACCATTGGTAATATTGGTTAAGCTAGCGTGTCCAGCCGGTGTTTCAAAGTTAGTCGTCACCATAAAGATCCCTGTTACGATCAAGGCTAAAATCGTGACAATCTTGATCATTCCAAACCAGAATTCAACCTCTCCAAAGACCTTCACAGCAATCAAATTCACACAACTTAAAAGCGCTAAAAAGATGATTTGAATCTGCCAGGCTGGCCAATTAGGGAACCAGAGCTGGACATAGTTGGAAACAGCCGTGATCTCTGCCATTCCCAAAAATACTAAAGAGACCCAATAGGACCATCCTGAAAAATAACCCCAACCTTTTCCTAAATACTTGGTGATAAAGTTGATAAAGGTGTGTTGATCAGGGTCCATATACAGCATTTCTCCGATCGCCCGCATCATGAAGTACATGAAGGCTCCAGTCAGCATATAGACTAAAATAATAGAGGGACCTGTCAAAGAAAGGGAACGACCGGCTCCAAGAAAGAGTCCTGTCCCGATGGTTCCTGCAATAGCAATCAGCTGAACATGCCGATTTTGCAAACCACGAACCATCCCATTTTCGGTTTCTTCACCAGGATGATGTTTTTTTGACATATGATTACTCCAATTCTTTTTCTGTACATTTTCAGAAAAGTATACTTCAAATTTTCACATAATCTACTATACCATGTTTTTAAAAATTGGTCAATCTAGTCCAGAATATTCTGAATTTTGAAGATATAAAAGAGTGCTGGAGTCTCTTCCAGCACTCTTTTGCTTATGAATTAGGGTCATCAAGACTACGACCATGCAAACCTTTTTCCCGTTGCACTTGGCGTAGTTTCTCAGGTGTTACATCATTTCCTTCTTCATCCACAATTTTGATTCCTTCGATGTGGTGACGAACGGAGCGACGATAACCCTCAATGTATTCTTCACGAAGTTTTGCTTGTTCCACTGCTTCTTCTGGCGTCAAACCTTCTGTTTTTTTCTTTTTAGCAAGCTCATTGATACGAGCAATTTTTTCAGGTGTCATTATCAGACCTACTTTCTACCTGCCATCAGGTCGTTACTTTGTGTTCAATTGGTTAAAGGCTGCAACAGCATTGGCTTTAGACACTAGACCTGCAAGAAGGGCCAAACGGTTATTTTTAACAGCTTCAGCCTCTGCCATTACCATCGTGTTGTCAAAGAAGGCATCGATGACTGGACTAAGAGCAAAGAGCTGTGCCAATTTATCACTAGCTGAACCAGTCAATTCTAATTCTTCAATCGCCTTAGCAAGGGCCTTTTCTTGATCATTTTCAAAGAGACTAGCATCGACTGCTACTGAAGCATCTGCTTTTTCTGCCAAGTTGAAGGCACGTGAGAGTGATTCAACAGCTGCCTTGTAGCCATCCGTCTTAGCAGCTTCTGAAAGAGCTTCAGCTGCTTCCAGCATATCTGCTACGACAAAGTTTGAACCAGCAAGAACAGCTTCTTTGATATCTTTTGGTGTACGTCCCATCATCTTGTCCACACGCGCCTTGATGAAGTTGAGCACTTCTGCTTGATTGTCATAAGAAAGACTAGCAAATGAAAGTCCGTAAAGACTGTCGATTAACTCATCCATCGGGATGTACCAACCAAAGGCATCCAAGATACGAACAATTCCTTGTGTTGCACGACGAAGCGCATACGGGTCATTGGAACCAGACGGAATCAAACCGACTGAGAAAAAGGAAAGGAGGGTATCCAATTTATCTGCAAGCGCAAGGATAGCACCAACCTTAGTCTCTGGAAGGGCTCCATCTGCTGCATCAGGAAGGTAGTGCTCACGGATAGCTGTCGCTACTGCAGGATCCTCACCAGCAAGGAGGGCGTATTTTTCACCCATGATTCCTTGCAATTCATCGAACTCACCGACCATACCAGTCAAGAGGTCAAATTTGTAGATTTCAGCTGCACGCGCTACGGCTGCCCTTTCTTCAGCAGTCAAACCAGCTTGTTCAGCTAATGATGCTGCAATGACACCGGCACGAGCCATGTGTTCTGAGAGAGAACCGATTTTTTCATGGAAAGTCACATTAGCCAATTTAGCAACCAGGTCTTCAATCTTGAGTTTTTGGTCTTCACGCCAGAAGAATTCACCATCTTCGAGACGTGCCACCAATACTTTTTCATTTCCTCGGATAACATTTTCCAAGTGCTCAGCATTCCCATTACGAACTGAGATGAAGTTTGGTTTTAGCCGACCATCAAGGTCACGTACAACAAAGTACCGTTGGTGGGTTTCCATTGAGGTCACCAAGACTTCTTCTGGAACGTCCAAATATTTAGTGTCAAAACTTCCCATAAAGGCAGTTGGATATTCGACCAAGTTCAAGACTTCGTTCAAAAGTCCTTCTTCGATTTGGACTTGAACACCTTGTTCTGCTTCGATAGCTTTGATTTGCTCACGAATCATGTTTTCACGTTCTTTGCTATCCGCAATCACGTAAACAGTACGAAGGTCTTCTTCATAAGAATCCGCATTGGTAATTTCCACTTCATGTCCAAGGAAACGATGTCCACGACTCACACGACCTGAATGGATATCCAAGAAGTCGAGGTCAAGCGCTTCATCACCCAAAAGGACAATCAAGGTATGAACTGGGCGAATGTATTCAAAGGTGTTGTTAGCCCAGTGCATGCTGACAGGGAAGGTCAATGAAGCAAGTACTTCTGGAACGCCAGCCAATACTTCTTTAGCAGGTTTTCCAGCTTCATGTTTCGTCACGTAAACGTATTCTTCACCCTTAACTTCACGGAATTCGATGTCATCTACAGTCAAGCCTTTTCCACGGACAAAGCCTTGCGCTGCTTTTGAGAAGTTTCCATCAGCATCCAAGGCGATTTTCTTAGAAGGTCCTTTAAAATCTTCAGTCAAATCCGATTGTTGATCCGATAAACCAATCACACGAACTGCCAAACGGCGTGGTGTTGAGAAGGTTTGAATGCTTTCGTATGAAAGGCGATTGTTATCCAAGAAGGCTGCCATTTTCTCACCGAGTTGTTTTTCACTTGGTGTGACAACGTAGGCTGGCAACTCTTCAAGTCCAAGTTCTACTAGTAAGTTTTTTGTCATGTTTCTTCCTTTACAAATTTCTTTTTTGATAGGCACCTTAGGTACTGGGGACGTTGCTAACTAACTTTGTGAGGCTGTAAGGAAATCTCATGTCTCCTTGACAGCGATTTCCAACAGTCTCATCAAAGTGGATTTAGCCAACTGATTTTTGAACCTAACGTTTCAAAAATCCCCATATACCAGTACGGCGGCGCCTATCCCTTTAGCAAGTCTTCGACTTGCCTCTGGGTAGTCATGTGGGCTCACTTTGTTTGCCCATTTCCATTCTTGTAACGCTTATTATTCTTCCTCTTCTGCTAGGAGTTTGGCGCGTGTGGCTTCGTCAAGGAGTGGGTAACCAAGTTTCTTACGTTCTGCAACGAAGGTCTTAGCTACGACACGGGCCAAGTTACGGATGCGGGCAATGTAACCGGCACGTTCTGTAACGGATACTGCTCCACGAGCATCTAGCAAGTTAAAAGTATGTGAACATTTCAAAACGTAGTCATAGGCAGGGTGAACAAGACCCAATTCCAAGGCACGTCCTGCTTCTTTTTCAAATTTTTCGAAGTTTTCAAGAAGCATATCTTGGTCAGAAACTTCAAAGCTGTATTTTGAGTGTTCGTATTCTGGTTGAAGGAAGATTTCTCCGTATTTAACGCCTGGAGCCCACTCAATATCGTAAACAGAATCTACTTCTTGGATGTAAGAAGCCAAACGTTCCAAACCGTAAGTGACCTCAGAAGTTACTGGACCAGTTGCCAATCCACCAACTTGTTGGAAATAGGTGAACTGAGTGATTTCCATACCGTCAAGCCAAACTTCCCAACCAAGACCAGCTGAACCAGTTGATGGGTTTTCCCAGTTATCTTCAACGAAACGGATATCGTGTTCCAAAGGATCGATACCCAATTTTTCCAATGACTCAAGGTAAAGTTCTTGGATGTTTGATGGAGATGGTTTCATAACTACTTGGAATTGGTGGTGTTGGTAAAGACGGTTTGGGTTTTCCCCATAACGACCATCAGCTGGACGACGAGATGGCTCTACATAAGCCGCATTCCATGGCTCAGGACCAATGGCACGAAGGAAGGTGTAAGGACTCATAGTTCCCGCACCTTTTTCGTTATCATAAGCCTGCATCAGCATACAACCCTGGTCATTCCAGTATTGTTGCAAAGTAAGGATGATTTCCTGGAAGGTTAGTTTTTTAGACATTATTTACTCCTTTAATTTATATTATCTTTTTAGGTTTATTTATCAAGCAACCAAGAAAAAGCTGGATCCTGAAAAATATGACGTTTAGGAACAGTTTGTAAATTCTGATCGCATTCATCTATTGTACCTAATTTCAAAGCACAGACTTCTGGTATATTTTCTTGAACAGTGAAAATTTGACTATGACAGTTCTGGCAGTAATAACGCTGTTTTCCTGGAGAAGAACTATAGGAAACAAGCTTTTCTTTTCCATGCAATACTAGCTTTTCACTGCTAACTTTAGCATTAACTGTATAGGCAGACGCAGTTGCTTTCCGACAAAATGAGCAATGACAAAAAACTAATTCCGATAATTCCTCATCTAGAGTGTAGGTCACTGCTTTACATAAACAAGATCCTTTAAGCATTGTACTCCTTTCTACTTAGGCATTAGAAGAATTCAAAAAAGAACCGAATTTCAACACCCAAGCCTTGCGACTAGGGGCGTCAGAAACGCGGTTCCACCCTAATTTATTACTTCATTTTATCTGTTTGTCTTCAGCTATTTGCTGAGAGAAAGTGCCACTTGCTTACTTTGCTCTACTTGGCTCTCACTATCCCAAGCTCGCTAGAAAAACGCCGTAAGCCCTTCTTTCTTGACTAGTATTATAGCAAATTTTTAGGTACTTGTAAATAAAAATCCATCTGAAACAAATGTTTCAGATGGATTTTAGGCTAACAAACTATCTTATATCAATTATGGACGTCTTGCAGCTTTTGGTTTTTTACCATGAAGTTTTTTCTTGGCATTTTTCAAGGCTGTCAAAGCATCTTTTACATCTTGTTGGCTTGCTCCTGGATTTGAAAGGATGGTTTGTGCATCCTTGAAAGCCACTAGGTAAGCTTCTTTTTCTTTATTTCCAGCATAGATGAATTTAGCATTCTTTTCTTGGAATTTCAATTCTTCCTTGATGTATTTTTCAAGGCTTGAAAAATCAGTTGCTTTCCCGTTTAATTTTCCTTCCGCACGGCTAAGCTCAGCAAGTGCTTGATTGATTTGTTCTTGTTTCACAGTTGGATCAACTGCAAGCAAGGCCACTGTTTGGAAAGCGCGGTCGTAGTCGCGACGTACTTTTTCTTTGGCATTAGCATAACGACCCGTTTTAGTCGTAGCATCATAAGCTTGCATGGCTTCTTTCAAAGCCGCAACGTTTGAATCTTTCCCATCCAAAGCTTGGCTAGCAGCTTCAAGACTGGCTAGAGCTTGGTTGACTTGCTCTTGACTGACCTTGTTGGTCAAGGCTGCTTGGGCAGCTTGCAAGGCTTGATCATAGGCTTCCTTCTTATCCGCACTGGCATTGAAGTATTGCGCTGTCTTTGTAACATCTGCTTGGTTGTTCAAAGCAGCCAAGAGATCCACTTTTGAGATTACTCCAATACGATAATTATTGTTGCGTCCTGCGACAACTGAGATCACTGGTGCTTCCTCAGCTAGTTCATAGCCTGTAGGAAGGGTTGCAACTAAGGTATATTGACCAGTTGCGACAGATTTCCCAAAGCCATTTTTTCCATATTTTTCAGCAGGCAATACAAAGTTTCCACCATCTGCCCCTTTCAATACGATCGTAGCTGCTTTTGAAACCGGTTGATCAAAGCTGATGCTAACTGGTGCATATTCTAAAGTATTGGCAAGAAAAGCGATCGTTTGGAAACTATTATCTTCTGTCAAATCAAATTCTTGCGTCAAGCTGCTGACAAATTTCACTTCTGTACGATCATACGTAAAGATTTCTGCAGTGTAATGACCAAAGTTCAAGAAGTTAATATCTTTTGTCTTGTCAACTGACACATATTGACCATTGCTATCTTTGATTCGGTAAACATACATAGTATCCAAATCTTTGTTCGTTTTAGCGTCACGAACTGCGATTTGAACCCGACCACTATTTTGATCCCGAACTAAATCAGCTAGTGAAACATAGTCTACATTCCCCGCAAAGTCTTCTACATAGTAGTAGATATTCTTCTTATCGATGTTTTCAGGAAGATCGAAGCTACCATCTGCATTGGCCTTGATCACATGGTAATTTTCAAGCGCACGTGTACCATTCTTATCTTCACTGGTTTGGACCATTGTCCCCTGATCATCAAATGGAGTCACATAGACGAGTTTTTCAGTTAAGATACCACCATCGCCAACATCTTTGGCTTTACGTGCTACAAACTGTTGAGCCCCATCTTTGAAACGGATATATCCAGATGTGATCACTGGTTTTTGAGTATCAACCCGAACCTTGAAGGTCGTTGATTGCTCCTCAGCTCCAGGAACCATTGGGGTGTAACGGATGACATAATCATATAGACCATCTGCTACCGCATTTCCATTCGCATCAATACCATTCCAAGCAGTATTATCTAATGTGTAGCTGCGTGGGTTCTTTTGGTCACCGTTGAAGAAGTTCTTACGATGGTCAGATGGAGTTCCTTCCCACAATGGATTTTTATGTTCCGTATCACTTGCTGCGTAGACACTTGCACGAAGGTTTTCAATGTTTCTAAGGGCAACTGTCTTGTATTCGACGAAATCTTTATTTCCATCTTCATTTGGTGAAATGGCAATGCGAACATTTCCGTTTTCATCTAGTTGAAGGGTGTGAGTTCCTTCTGTATTTTCGTCAATACCAAGGACTGTAATCCGACGACCATCTCGTTTTCCTTGAGTGAGAAGGAAGTCATTTTGCTGAGTGACGAGCGCAGAAACATTGGCACTAGAAGAGATATTCAAATCTTTTGGAATATGGTAGTAGAATCCATCTTTTCCTTCGCGAACCAAATCATAGACTGGCTTTTCAACAGCGGGAAGGTTTTGGAATTCTCCCTTGAAGCCCATAAATGGCAAGCTGACCACATCTCCATCATCAGCCGGATCAACAAAGCGAACAAATCCTTCAAGGAAATAGCCGTTTGGCATTTCTTTGCTCAATTCTTCTGTGAATTTACTTGTGTCAACTTTCACCGTAACTGTTTCAGAACTATGAGCTTTCACCGTTACTTCAGGCCAGGCAGTTTCAGTTAATTTACGTGGACGGAGGGTAAATTTACCATCTTTCACTTCATCTGTGTCAGTATTCACCAACATTTTCAAGGTACGATCGGTATCTGAAATATTGTGAACCGTCACATCAAATGTAAAGCTATCTCCAACATTACCAAGAGTGACACTTGGGTAGTTGTTTTCACCAGTCACATACAAGTCAGTTGAAACGGCAGCTGCCGTATCGACAACCCCTGCTCCTTGTTGGCGTGGAGAAGTATAGACACCCGTTTCTTTGTTAACATGCGGTTTAGCCGTAGACATGATCAAGGCTTTCACTGTTTCAGAAACTTGTTCTGGAGTTAATTCTGGGTGATGCTTCACAAGGTATTCTTTAACCAAGGCTGCAACACCTGCTACGTGAGGTGAGGCCATACTAGTACCACTCATATCCCCATAGGTATTGTCATTTAAAGAAGAGAAGATGTTCCCACCAGGTGCTGTGACATCTGGTTTCAACTGACCATCGGTTGTTACACCCCAGCTTGAGAAATCAGACAATTGGTCTGCTTCTGGAGATGGACGGTTGGCCATGGTATTGTTAAAGACAACTTTGTAAGATCCAGCTTTAAGAGCTTCCCCATAGCGTTTTGAAATGAAGACAGATGGAATTTTCTTAGCATCCCCATCAATTGACATTCCAAGGTTTGATCCTTCCACATTATTGTAGACCATAGCCCCTACTGCACCATGATGGAGGGCATTAGCAATTTTTTCTGTGAATGGGATTTCTCCACGTTGAATAAGCGCTAATTTACCAGTAAGATCTAGATCTTTGAAATCATCTTCTTTCCCAAGACCAACAGATACATACTCATATTCTTTGCCTTTTTCAAAGTCTGTATCTGTTGCAGATTTACTGTAGTCAAATTTCCCGTTATCTAATTCTGCATTTCCTTCAAGGCCTTTGACTTCAAAAACTTCTGTGGTAATGATTTTATTATTGATAGAAGCAACAGAGATGGAGTCCTCTACTGTTGAAGGATTTCCGACCAAACCATAATCTGGATTTTCAGCAGAAGGTCTTGAGTAACCATTTCCAAAGCTATTGCTATTTCCTGCAGAAATTAAGACAGATACGCCTTTAGCGCGCGCTCGTTTAATGGCATCCACAATATCTGAATCCGCATTGACCGTAGAACCAGTCGTAGAGCCAAGACTCATGTTGATAGTATCTGCACCAAGAGCTACAGCATCATCAATTGCTTTTACATAAAGGGCAGAACCCGTTGTTTTTTGACGATCTGAGAAGACACGCATAAACATAACTTGCGCTTCTGGTGCTACACCATAGATCTTTTCTCCGTTTCCTGCTTCTTTATCAGGATTCCCTGTCGCAATCCCTGTAACGTGCATCCCGTGAGAATCTCTTTCAGCCTCTTTGATATTATCTGTACCATCAAAATAGTCATAGGCATAGACAACTTTGTCGTTGTACCATTTACCATAATCAATTCCTGCTGCTTTCTTAGCAGCTTCGATTTCTTCTTGATTTTTAAACTTAGCTTTTGAAGGATCGGTAATCCGAAGAACCTCGTGGTTCACATCCAAACCAGAGTCGATGACGGCGACCACCATCCCTTCCCCTTTGTAGCCTTGCTTCCAGGTTTGGGGAACAGTAATGATTTCGTCACTTTCGATGCTTTGAGGTTTTTCAGTTGACTCATGGCGATTCGTTGTTCCCGAACTTGTCGCAGTAGCCACTACTGTTGCTTTTTCAACAGGTTTTTTCGCTTCTTCCGGTTTTGTTTCTGGAACAGCAGCTGCCTCTTTCGGAGCTTCTGTTTTTTCAACTACAGCTGCGTCTTTTGTATTACTTGCCTTTTCAGCAACAGCTGCGTCTTTTGTAACTTCAACTTTCTCACTAGCAACTGCTGTACTTGCTTCTGTTGCTTGTGAATGCTCTTCTTCAGCAGGTGCCTGTTGACTGTTTGCTACAAGCTGTGTCCCAGCGCTCGTTTGACCCGCTGTTTGTTCTTCTGCACTCGCTTGTGCAGATCCAAATACCAAAACAGCCCCTAATAAAACTGAGGCTACACCAAATTTGTATTTCCTTAATGAAAAACGCTCTTGTCTATTCATAGAAACTCCCCTTTTATTTTAATAGTAACTATTATAACGCAAAATTATCTGAAAATTCATTCAAAAATGAATTGTAACACAATTGTAATATTTACGTATATTACTAATTATTAACTTATTTTCGTTCGGAAATTTTTGAAGTTGAACAGGAAAATATTATAGAACATCTGTTTTTGTTGGATCCTTAAAATTACTTCATGTTTGAAAGGTTTTTAAAAACCGAGAACGAAACTGTCCTCGGTTTTCATTAATGAATAGAAATTCTCTTTTAAAAATCTTTGGTGTCCGGATCTGGTGCACCTGCTTCAACCGGAAGATGGCGCAGGAGTTCCACATCATCTGCCGTCAATTCAAAATCAAAGCAATTTAGATTACTCGCAATCCGCTCAGGCGTAACCGATTTTGGCAAAGGAAGGAAGCCTTCTTGTAAACTCCAAGCTAAAGCTAGTTGAGCAACGGTCTTTCCATATTTGGCAGCCATTTCTTTTACTTGTTCATTTTGGAACAATTCTCCTTGGCCAAAAGGTCCCCAAGCTTCTAGTAAAATACCATGCTTGCGACTTGCTGCAATGGCTTCGCTTTGGTAAACCCCAGGGGCTAAACGAATTTGGTTCACAGCCGGTATGACGTGAGCTGTTTCAAGGAGGGCTTCCAAATGATGAGGCAGAAAATTGCTAATACCAATAGCCCGAACCTTGCCAGCAGCTAGCATATCTTCCATTGCTCGCCAAACCTCAGCATTTCGTTTTTTCCAAGCATCATTTTCTCGAAGGGGCTTTGGATTTGGCCAATGAATCAAATAAAGATCGACATAGTCCAAGCCCAGTTTTTCAAGAGACGCTTCTAAAGCAGCTTGAGCATCTTCATAGGTGTGATTCGTATTCCAAAGTTTGGTGGTAATAAACAAGTCTTCACGCTTAAGACCACTATCCTTGATCGCACGCCCCACACTCTCTTCATTTTGATAAATCGCAGCTGTGTCAATATGGCGATAACCTGCTTTTAAAGCAGCTAAAACAGCTTGATAAGCTTCTTCTCCATCCGCTGCTTTCCAAGTTCCAAATCCCAATACAGGAATCTCCACTCCATTATTTAAACGATAATGATTCATTTTTTCTTTCCTTTCTTCGATTTCGGTTTCTTAGGCCCTCGAAGCTTGAGCTCTGGCTTAAAAATATTCTTCTTGGTTGGCTCCATCCTCCTGCTATAAAAACTATAAACTAAGAATGCCCCACCAACGATCGCAATAAAAATATTTTTTCTTACAATACCATAGAGCAAGAAAAAAATTCCCATCAATAAAAAACGTATATCAATTGCCTTCATAAGCTACCTCACATTTCAATTCCCATTATAGCATGAAAAGACAGCATTCACAAAATTGCACTACCATTGGTAAACAAAAAAGATCCTACATACTGCTCCCCTCTATGAATACATCACAAAAGCCTCTCTAAGTATGACCTAGAGAGGCTTTACTCTATCTTTGATTCTTGAATCTAGTTCGTAGCCTGGTAACGTTTGACCCCATCGAGATAGGTCGCCACCAGATCCAAATTTTGATCAAGCACGATGAAGTCCGCATCATATCCTTCACGGATTTGACCACAAACATCATCAATATGGACTGATTTTGCCGGATTAAGACTGGCCATCATCACTGCCTCATGAGGGTTGGCAATGCCCCACTCTACAACATTTTTTATTCCATCTTTCAATTTCAAGATTGAGCCAGCCAGATTGCCAGTTGATTTCAAACGCGCAGTCCCTTCGGCGACCACAACTGGGAATTCCCCAAGCATGTAGTCCCCGTCTTCTAAGCCCCCAGCTGTCATACAGTCAGTAATCAAGGCAACATTTTCTTTCCCTTTTTGCTTCATCAGGATATCACAAGCTAGTGGATCAACGTGATGACCATCACAGATCAACTCTGCTGTAGTATGAGGCAACTCATACATGGCACCAACCATACCGAGTTCACGGTGCGTCAAACCACGCATACCATTGTAGGCATGCACCCAGACACTCGCACCTGCATCAACCGCCTTTTTAGCTTCTTCAAAAGTAGCATTGGAGTGTCCCAGGGCGACTGTCACTCCTTCTCCTGTAATGGTCCGAACAAAATCTTCTACTCCTTCACGCTCAGGAGCAAGGGCAATCTTATTCAACAGACCATTAGCCGCTTTTTGCCAAGCACGGAATTCTTCCATACTTGGATCTTTCATATAAGCTGGATTTTGAGCTCCCTTGTATTTTTCTGTAAAATAAGGTCCTTCAAAATAAATACCGCGAATCTTAGCACCTGTTGCTTCTTTGTATCGTGCACCAATATTTTCAGTTACCGCCAAAAGTTGTTCGTAAGAGGAAGTCAAGGTCGTAGGCAAAAAGCTTGTGACCCCAGTACTCAAGAGACCTTCACTCATGGTATGGAGAGTGCCTTCGATATTATTATCCATAACATCTACTCCACCAAAACCGTGAATATGGGTATCCACCAAGCCTGGGGCAATGCTATAACCAGAATAATCCAGCACATCCGCACCTTCTGGTAAGCTTTCCACATGTTTTCCAAACTTGCCATTGACGAGCTCCAAATAACCTCCACGGCGAACTCCATGTGGGTAATAAAATTGATCTGCTTTAATATATGTAGACATAAAATCGTCCTTTCCATTGTAGGAACTGTGTTCCATTTATATTCATACATATTATATCGCTTTCAGTTCCATTTGTAAATGGTCTAGACCTATTTTTGAGAAGGATCAAAAAAAACAGAGTAAGCTTTCAACTTACTCTGTTTGACTCTTACTTAAATTTGCTCGATTTGTACTTTTTCGGCGAGATTCATGGCATGGTCTGCAACACGTGTATAGTGAGAAATAATATCAATAAAGTTCACTCCGGCTTGTGGCGTACATTCGCCTTGGTTCAAACGACGAATATGAGTTTTCCGAAGTCTTTTCTCCAACTTCTCAATTGCCTCATGACGTACTACCAGTTCGTTTGCAAGAGTCACATCATTGTTCTCAACAGACTTTAATGCATCCTCCACGAATTCTTGAGTCTGGCTATAAATATCTTCCAACTCAGCCAAGGCAGCTTCTGAAAAAACGACTTTCTTGCGAATCAAATAATCAGTCAGATTGATCAAAGATTCCGCGTGATCTCCAATCCGCTCCAAATCCCGTGAGGAATCCAAAATATTGGTGAGAACTTCACTTTCTCTCGGACTCAAGGCTTCACTCGACAAACGAATCAAATAACGAGTCAAATCCTCATCAATAGTATTAATGGCTTCTTCTGTCTTATGACCTTTTTCAGCTGTTTTTTCATTTTGATGAAGAATAAATTCATAAGAAAGACTAAAGGCTTTTCTTGCATAACCACCCAAATGAAGCAATTCTTTTTTCGCGTTCCCAAGAGCAATCGAAGGCGCTTGAGTGATCAAGTTTTCATCCAAGTAGAGGGGTTCATATTTAACGACTTCATCTTCACCAGGGATCAACTTGGTTACAAAATAAGCCAAAGCACCAATGAATGGGAATTGAATGACGGTATTGGTCACATTGAAGGCACCATGAGAAAAAGCAATCGTCATTTCTGGTGACAAATGCAAGAGGCCTTGGAAGTATTCAATCATGGCTGTAAAAGGTGTCAGCAAGATCAAACAAAGGATTGTTCCGATCAAGTTAAAGAGCACGTGGGTTGCTGCAACACGCTTAGCGGAAACGTTAGCCCCCATAGCTGCAATAATAACCGTTAGGGTTGTCCCAATATTGTCTCCGAAAAGGATGGGTAAAGAACCACGTAGATCTAAAAATCCACCTGAATACAAACCTTGTAGGATCCCAATCGTAGCTGAAGAAGCTTGAATCAAAACGGTGATGATGGCTCCTGCTAGAACACCCAGAATTGGATTTTTTCCAAGGGTGATCATGTACTGGCTAAATTCGGGCAATTCTTTTAAAGGGCTCATTCCCGCACTAATCAGGTTTAAAGCGTAGAAAATTCCTCCAACCCCAAAGAGAATCCGACCAATATTATTGGCCATTCGATTCTTGGTAAAGAAAAGTAAGACCGTTCCAAGAAACATAATTGGAAGGGCATAAGTCCCCAGTTTAAACCCAATAATGAACGAGGTGACCGTGGTCCCAATATTAGCTCCCATGATGATTCCAATGGCTTGACGCAGGGTCAAGAGACCCGCACTGACCAGACCAACGGTAATCACCGTTACCCCAGTACTAGACTGAATAAGGGCTGTCACAACAATCCCTACTAAGACTCCAAGAAAGGGATTGCTGGTATATTTATCAATATAGTAGCGAAGACGGTCCCCTGCAGCTTGTTGCAGTCCTTCTCCCATGGTTTTAATACTATAGAGAAAGAGACCCAACCCTCCCAAAAAGTTAAACAAAATTTCCTGCCAGTTAATGGACATGATCATTCCTCCAAATATGAGATCAGAAATAAAACTCCTCTCCTATTGTAAAGGATATTCCTTGATCACACAAGAGATTTCTGCAAAATTCTATTCTTTTTTAAAATCATTGATGCTTTTTGCTTTATTTTAAGAAAAAAAGAGGTTGGACACTAATGGTCCCAACCTCTCTAGTCTTTGTTCAAATTGCGCAACATCGCATCGATCTTGTCACCGTATTCGATGGATTCGTCTTTCACAAACGTAAGATCTGGAATTTTGTATAGCTTCAAATTCCGTCCCAACTCTCGTTTGATGGTTCCTGTCGCTTTTTCAAGGCCTGTCTGAGCCTTTTGATTGTCTGAAGCCAAATCACTCATAATTGAATAATACACTTTGGCCATAGACAAATCACCTAGCATTTGAACATCCGTAATGGTAACACCTTGAACACGCGGATCACGAACTTTCTTTTGCAAAATTTCGTTGACTTCCCGCTTGATTTCCATCCCTACTCGGTCTGTCCGAAAATGACTTGCCATAGGAACTCCTTTCTGCTCTGTCTTTAAAAACTAGGAAATAGGAGATTACCTCTCTTCCTTCCTAGTTAACAGTTTATTTTTTAATTTCTTCCATGATATAAGCTTCGATGGTATCATCTGTCTTGATATCATTGTAGCCTTCGATCATCAATCCACCTTCGCGACCGTTGGTCACTTCTTTGACATCATCTTTATAATGTTTCAAGCTAGCAAGAGCTCCATCATAAATCACGACACCGTCACGAATGACACGAACCTTGGAATCACGAGTGACCTTACCACTGAGGACCATAAATCCACCGATAGTCCCCACTTTAGAGACCTTAAAGGTTTCACGGATAACTGCTTCCCCGATAATTTTCTCTTCAAACTCAGGATCCAACATTCCCTTCATAGCATCTTCCATTTCCTCGATCACCTTGTAGATGATTGAGTGAAGACGGATTTCTACCTCATCAGCTTCTGCTTGCTGACGTGCTTGAGGCGTAGGGCGGACGTTAAATCCAACGATGAAGGCATTTGAAGCTTCTGCAAGGGTAACGTCTGATTCGTTGATCGCACCAACTGCTGAGTGAACGATGGTCACTTTCACACCTTCCACTTCAATCTTTTGAAGGGAAGCAGCAAGGGCTTCAACCGAACCTTGTACATCGGCCTTGATGATGACATTAACGGATTTCACTTCCCCAGCCTTCAAGGTATCAAAGAGATTTTCAAGGCTGACACGATTCGTTGCTTGACGTTGTTTCATCAGAGCACGTTTGGCACGTTCTTCACCGGCTGCACGCGCTGATTTTTCATCTTCATAAACCGCGAAGTGGTCACCCGCCATTGGCGCTTCGTTCAAACCTGTGATAGAAACAGGAGTAGATGGTCCTGCTACCTTCACACGACGGCCAAGGTCATTTGTCATGGCACGGACACGTCCAAAGGTATTTCCGACAACGATTGGGTCTTGGACATTCAAGGTACCTTGTTGAACCAGAAGGGTTGCAACCGCACCTTTACCTTTATCCAAACGAGCTTCGATAACAGTACCGATGGCACGAACAGTTGGATCTGCCTTGAGTTCTTGGATTTCAGCTACAAGAAGGACTGTTTCCAAGAGTTCATCGATATTTTGATTGAACTTAGCTGAGATTTCTACAAACTCAGAATCTCCACCCCAGGCAGTTGACATAACTCCATGCTCTGCCAATTCACCGATGACACGTTCTGGGTTGGCACCTGGTTTATCAATCTTGTTAATAGCCACAATGATTGGAACATTCGCTGCTTTTGAGTGGTTGATGGCTTCGATGGTCTGTGGCATCACCCCGTCATCTGCCGCTACGACCAAGATGGTAATATCTGTAACAGATGCACCACGCGCCCGCATAGAAGTAAAGGCCGCGTGTCCAGGTGTATCCAAGAAGGTAATCTTCTTGCCATTTTCCACGATTTGGTAGGCACCGATATGTTGGGTGATTCCTCCCGCTTCACCTGTTGCTACACGTGAATTACGAAGGGTATCCAAAAGGGTTGTTTTACCATGGTCAACGTGTCCCATGATGGTGACAACTGGTGGACGCTCTACCAATTCATCTGGATTCAAATAGCCATCTTCGACGAAGAAGCGTTCGATATCCGCATTGTCCACTTCAACCTTTTTCTTGGCTTCAATTCCATAATCCACCAACAGAAGTTCAATGGTATCGCCATCCAAGGATTGGTTTTGTGTCGCCATCACTCCCATCATGAAGAGTTTCTTAACGATTTCCGCAGGCTCACGCTTAATTCGTTTTGCGATTTCCGCAACCGTCATTCCATCTGTGTACTCAAGTTCACTTGGCAACTCATGGAATTTACGCTCTGTTACTGGTTTTGGAGCTTCGTTGCGGTTATTCTTTCCTTTTTTATTCTTTTTGTTGTTGTTCCAGTTACTATTTCTTTGATTTCTCACTTGGTTTTGACTACTTCGATTCTTTTGTTGTTTTCTTGGACCATCTTCTTCGCGATCAAAATCCTCACGTTTTTTGTCTGGTCTAGCTTGCTTTTTCCGACGTGTATCAACTGTGGCAGGACTTGGAGCCGCTACCGGAGTTGCCTTCGCTGGTTCTGCCTTTGGTTGTGGAGCGACAACTTCAGTTGCAACCGCTTCTTCGCGCTTACGACGTTGTTGACGTTCTTGCTCTGCCTTGGCTGCCTGGTTTTGCTTGTAGCGCTCTTCACTATCACGTGCATATTCCGCATTTTGCTCTGCCTTTAATGCTGCAGCACGGGCTTTGAAATCAATCTTCGGAGCACCATTTACAGGATTTGGACGTCCTTGACCGTTTCCAGATTGATCACGGCGACGATCATTTCCTTGATTTCGACGATCATTACCCTGGTTTTTGCGATCATTTCTATTTTGAAAACGATCCCCGTCCCGACGGTCGTTTTGTTGTTTCTTAGGTCGATTTCCTTGTTGTTTCCTACGTTCAGCCTGCTCTTTTGCACGCGCTTCTCGTTCCGCTTTAAAGTTCCGACTCTTTGGTTTAGCAGCTGGCGTTACTGATTTTGTCTCAGTTGCTCCTTCTTTTTTTACAGGCGCTGCTTCTTTTTTCTCTGCGACAGCCGTTGTCTTGGCAGCCACTTCTGCTACTTTCTTTTCGACTGTTTCTTTTTTCGCTGCAAAGCTCTTGATCAGCTTTTCAGCAACATCAGTATCGACACTAGATGCATGACTCTTGACGTCAAAACCTAATTCTTTCGCACGAGTGACGACTTCCTTACTTTCCTTGCCCAATTCTTTGGCAATTTCGTATAATCTTTTCTTAGACAATTGCTGTCCTCCTCTTCTATTCCATAAGAGACCTCATTTTCTTTGAAAATCCAGCATCTACAACTGCGACGACCTTCCGGGCACGTCCAATTGCAGTGCTTAATTCTAGTGTTGAAAACACGGTAGATACTTGAACCTCATAATAGTGACCCTTATCTGTCACCTTTTTTGTCAGGTTACTAGCTGCATCATTTGCCAGAAAAACTAATTTTGCTTTTTCTTCCTGGATTGCTTTGATCACGAGTTCTTCTCCAGAAATGAGTTTTCCTGCTCTTTGCGCCAAGCCTAACAAATTACTTATCTTTTGCTTATTCAAGGCCTAACTCTCTTCTCTTCACCTTATGATCTACATAAGCGATCAATTCATCATAGAAAGCTTCTTCCACTTCCATATTAAAGCTACGATTGAAAACTTTCTTTTTCTTAGCAAGTGCTGCTTCTTCATTGTCTAGCTTGATGTAAGCACCTCGACCATTGGCTTTGCCAGTTGGATCGATAAAGACTTGTCCTTCTTTATTTTTGACAATGCGGAGCAAATCGCGCTTATCAATAATTTCATTTGAAACGACAGATTTTCTTAAAGGGATTTTTCTTGTTTTTACCATTTTCCCTCCCTCTCTTAATCGACTTGCTCTTCGCCACTTTCTACTTGGTCTTCAAAAGTTTCTTGAGCTGCTTCCATTTCTTCGAACTCACTAGCAGATTTAATATCGATGCGGTATCCAGTCAAATGAGCTGCCAAACGAACGTTTTGACCACGACGACCAATGGCAAGAGATAGTTTATTATCTGGAACCACAACGAGAGCATGTTTGCTATCTTCATCATCAAAAATAACTTGGTCCACTTCTGCAGGAGCGATCGCATTGTAGATAAATTCAGCTGGATCTGGAACCCACTCGATGACATCGATATTTTCTTCTGTCGGAACCATACGGTCTAATTTTTGATCGTATCGAGCTGGGTGAAACTTGCTGGTAATCTTTTTAATATTCGATCCACCACGACCAACGATCGTCCCAATCGCATCTACGTTTGGATTATGGCTACGAACCGCAACTTTTGTACGATCTCCAGCTTCACGCGCTACACTCATAATCTCAACAGTTCCATCATAAACTTCAGGAATTTCTTGTTCCATCAAACGTTTGATCATTTCAGGATGGCTCCGGCTAACAAAGACATTGACACCACGTGGATTATCTTCTACCTTGTAGACAAAGACTTCAATTCGATCATGGGATTGGAAGACTTCTCCTGGAATTTGGTCTTGCTTAGATAATTGAGCTTCGATCGAACCAAGATTGACATAGATAAAACGATTGTCAAAGCGCTCCACCGTTCCACTCATGATTTCATTTTCATGTTCTTTATAAGTGTTATAAGTGATAGTGCGCGTTTGCTTACGCATTTTTTCCATGATGGTTTGTTTGGCAGATTGAGCTGCTACACGACCAAATTCAGCTGGTGCTTCTTCAAATTTGATCTTGTCACCCAACTCATAAGCAGAGCTAATGGCTAAGGCATCCTTCAAGCTGATTTCTAAACGGCTATCAAAGACTTCATCCACCACTTCACGAACTGTATAAACACGGAAATCTCCAGTTTTTTCATTGAATTCAATCGCTGCACTTTCTGATTGTCCATAACGACGGCGATAAGCTGAACGCAATGATTCTGTGACAGCTTCGATGATATCTTCTTTTTTGATCCCTTTGTCTTCTTCCAAAATGCGGAAGGCTTCTAGCATTTCTTTACTCATGTTTTTCTTGCCTCTTCTATAAAGGCATCCTTTCTTTCATTCTGTTACAATTTTACAGCCAACCTTGCTTTGGACACAAGGTTATAAGGAATATCCACTGTTTTCTTTCGTGTTTTATCCATATACTCAATGGTCAAAACATCCTCTTCAAAACCTACCAGGTTCCCCTCAAAGACCTTTTGCTTTTCTATAGCCTTGTACAAGCTGATATTGACGTACTTACCAACAGCTCCCTCGAGTGCTTCCTTGGTTTTCAAAGGTCTCTCCAAGCCAGGACTGGTGACTTCTAAAAAGTACTGTTCTGGAAATGGGTCTGGTTTGATTTGATCCAATAGCGGACTGATGATTTCTGTCAAATCCGCTGTATCATTCAGTGTGATTCCTTCTGGTTTGTCTACGAAAATGCTTAAGACGTAGTCACCACCCATTTTGCCATATTCAACATCAACCAATTCAAATGGTTCCTTTATAGCTGGCTGAATCACTTCTGTTACTAAGTCAACAATCGTTGCGATGGTTGCCACCTCCTCATAGATAAGAGGCGAAGATATTTCCCCGCCTCTCCTTTTCTATTCATTTAATGTATTATAGCACGATTCCCCAATGATTGCAAGGAATATGCTAAAACTGTGCTTCTACACGGTAAATGACCTGGCCTTTACTTGAGAACTTCTTCTCATATTCTGTCATGACATTGCCCTCAAAGTCACTAGCATGAAGGTCTAACCAGACTCCCTTCAAAGTCATTCCATATTGCGAAAAACTCACCAAACTGTATTCAAACAAACCTCGGTTGTCTGTTTTAAAGTGAATCTCCCCATGTTCTGGAAGAATTTGCTTGAAGGTGTCTAGGAAGGTCTTGTAAGTCAAGCGACGCTTCTCATGACGTTTCTTTGGCCATGGATCTGAAAAATTCAGATAGAGCTGATCAATTTCTCCGTCTTCAAAATAGTTAGTCAAGCTATCCCCATCTACCCACAGTAATTTAATATTAGGAACATCAGCTTCTAAGACCTTATCTAAAGCATAACTTAAAACCGATTTTTGAATATCAATTCCGATGTAGTTGATCTCTGGATTGGCCTTAGCCATCCCAGTAATAAAGGCCCCTTTTCCACTTCCCACTTCAATATGGATGGGGTGGTCATTTCCGAAAATCCCATGCCATTTTCCCTTAGCATCTTCTGGATTTAGGACCACATATTGTGGATTCGCTTCTAGTAATTCTGTCGCTCCTTTGCGATTTCTAACTCTCATATTTCCTTTCCATATTTCAACCGGAAATTGCGCAGAGCATAGATCTCGCGATTGACATTTTCTAAATCATTATTTTCATAGTATTTAGCAATTTGCCACAAGAAGGAGTATTGACCAAACCAATAGAGTTTATCAAACACCTTTTGATTGTACTTGTAACCATAATAACCTAACCAGTCGCGCCAATTGGAATCTGGAATATAGTGACTCAAGATATGCGCCACATCCAACATCCGGTCTGTCAAACGAACAGAGTCCCAATCGACTAGATAAATCAAGCCGCTCTCTGTCTCAATCCAGTTACTATGACGGACATCCCCGTGGACGATCGTCGCATAATCCTCCCGAAAGGCAGGCACTGTCTTACGTAAATTCTTTACGACTGATTGGATGTAGTGGTTCTGACGTAGGGCAATTGGCAACCGGTTGCTCCAAGAATTGAGCAATTCTAATGGAGATTCCACAGGATAGCCAAGTTTTTTCAATTGGGTCATCAAAGGTCTAGAACGGTGCAATCTCGTTAAAATATTGACCACTTGTTTTTTTGACATCCCATTTGGCGTGAGAATTTCCCCATTCAACCATTCTTGGGCACTCATCACATTTCCATCTGGCAATCGTCGACTCCATAATAATTGAGGAGCAATCTGTTCTTTTGCTAGACCCGCAAGGATTGGGGTCGTATTCATTTTTACAAAAACGCGCCCACCATCTGGGTAGGTCCCCATGTAGG
This sequence comes from Streptococcus parasanguinis, assembly GCF_040908565.1. Lineage (GTDB taxonomy): Bacteria > Bacillota > Bacilli > Lactobacillales > Streptococcaceae > Streptococcus > Streptococcus parasanguinis_AC. The sequence continues at coordinate 62,850 of NZ_JBDGEA010000009.1, forward strand.
CCTTCCCACTCTTCCCAGGAATTGGGGTGAGGCTTAGCTCTTTTTCATTCGAGTCCATCTTTTCCTCCGTAAAAAGTTTCCAATCTATTTTACTAATTTTAACGACTTTCGTCAACCAAGCGCGCCATCTTAAATGGAAGGTAGAGCAGGGTTAATGCAAGTGTATAAGCTAATAAGCCCAGCAGCAAGACTTTATCTGACATAAAGACCAGCCCAATCGCCCCTTCTATCACTGTTACAACCCCCATTAACAAGCGAAGCGTTTTGTTCAATCCTGCCTTTTTACTTCCTTTTTCCATTGGAAAAAGAAGGGTCAACGGTTGGTAATCAAAAGCGCTATAAAGTCCCAACAATTGAAAAATGATCAAATAATTGAGCAAGGCTACAAGAACGATCACCACTAGAGTTTGGGGGATAAAGACCATAGCGAGAATGGAAAGAGCCAAGAGTCGGAGAGTCATAGAGAAAAGATCTCCATTCCGTAGGAAGGAGCGCATATATAAGTGAAGCCACGTATTCCCATGTGTTTTGGGAAGAAGCCCTAAGAAACCATCCAAGTAGGCTCTTCTTTTGACACTGTTAGTAATACCTTTTACCGTTGTAAACAAGGCAAAGAAACGAAGGATCAATTGTTTCCTTGCATTCTCACGAGCAATGGCCAAGGTCCAATTCAAATTTCCATCCTGGTAGAAGCGCGCTTCCTTCCAGCTAAAAACAGCCCCTTTAGCCACCCCTAAGACAAGGATATAAGCTACAATAGTAAGTTTATCCAGCCCCGTTGCCAGAAGAAGAGGCACAAATAATAAAAGGACAAAACTTTGAATCAAAAACCAAAACACAAAAGACTTCTTGGCCTGCCCTTTGATATAACGTTTCACTTCCTCTTCCTTTACCAAAAGGAATAAAGCATCGGGCTTCTCTAAGTAGGTCGCAATAGAGCCTATCGGAACCAAGAGGAGCAAACCAATCATGAGACTCCAGCGGATCAGGCTTGTATCTTTGGGGAGATCTTGTAAGAATTGGCTGTATTGAACCGCCAAAAATCCTATGAAAATCAACATAAAGAGGACGAAATGATCATTGAGAACATAGCGGCTATATTTTACACATTGAGTTCGAAACGTTTGTTGCCGTTTTTTCATCAACTCTTTCATGCTGTTTCCTCTTCTGTCAAGGTCATGTAGATATCATTTAGACTTGCTTTCTCATCCCCAAAAGTTGAACGCAACTCGTCCAAGGTCCCTTGTGCTCGGACCTGACCCTTATGGAGGATCACAAAACCATCACACATCTTTTCAGCTGAGTCCAGAACGTGGGTACTCATCAAAATCGATTTTCCTTTTGCCTTCTCATCTGCCAATAACTGAATCAAATCTGCAATCGCAACAGGATCTAATCCTAGAAAGGGTTCATCGACAATATAAAGGCTTGGATCCACTGCATAGGCGCAAATAATCATAACCTTCTGCTTCATCCCCTTTGAAAACTGGGTCGGGAACCAATCTAATTTTTCAGCCAAACGGAAGCGTTCCAACAAAGGCTGGACGCGTACCAAGACTTGCTCTACATCTAAGTCATAAGCCAAAGCTACGGTTTCAATATGCTCTCTCAAGGTTAATTCTTCATAAAGGCTTGGTGTTTCTGGAATATAGCCGATTTTCTTACGATATTCAGTCGGAGCTTCTGGCAGACTAAGTCCATCAATCCGTACTTCCCCAGCATAAGGATGCAGGAGACCAATAATTTCATTAATCGTGGTTGACTTCCCAGCTCCATTTAGTCCAATCAAACCAATCAGTTGGCCATCCGGAACTGAAAAACTCACCTCTTTCAGGACAGGGATGTTGACATAGCCCCCTGTCAACTTGTTGATTTCTAACATATTTTCTCCGATTTCTGGTATAATGTTCTTATATTATAACAAAATTTAGTCTAAATGAGGTGTATTTATGGTTGACGATTGTATTTTTTGTAAGATTATAGCTGGCGACATTCCTTCATCCAAAGTCTATGAGGACGAGGTAGTCCTCGCATTTTTGGATATCTCTCAGGTTACACCTGGTCATACGTTAGTGGTTCCAAAAAAACACGCTCGTAACCTCTTAGAAATGGACGAAACCGCCACTGCTCAATTATTTGCACGTGTCTCTAAAGTTGCAAAAAAAGTAGAGGCTGCTACCCAAGCCAAGGGAATGAATATCATCAGCAACATGGAAGAAGTTTCTGGACAGACTGTGTTCCACACCCATATCCATATTATCCCTCGCTATTCCGATCAAGATGAACTGGCTATTTCATTCACTGAACACGAACCTGATTTTGAACAACTAGCAGTGCTCGCAGAAACCATTCAAAACAGCTAAAGAGGAGACCATATGACACTAAAAAATTTATTTTGGTTTGCAACCGGGGCTAGTATTAGCTACCAATTTGTTAAAAACCGTAAAGCAATCAAAACAGAGGTGACTGAATCCAGCCAATTGGTTAAGGGAATTCAAGATAACCTAGCAAAAATCCAACGCAATCTGGATATTATCCAAGACCAAAAGACCAATCTTCAAGAATTGGTAACGGATTTCCAATACAAGACCAAACTATTTAGTCAACAAGCAACAGCCTCTCTAAAAGAAATTCAAGACATCTGGCAACCAAGTAAAAACGATTGAGAAAACTCAATCGTTTTTTCCTTATTCTGAAGGTACCGTAGGTGTCACACTGCTCGACTCTGTAACTGCAGGGGCAACTGGCGTTACTGGTGCGACAGAACTTTGAGGTGTCACCACTCCCGTATCCTGAGTCGATGGTGCAACTGGCAGTTGGTTAAACTCTTGGTAAACAGGTGCTTCCTCAGATGATGCCACTGGCGTATCATTTTGAGAAGAAGCATTCTTCAAATCTTCATCTCCATCCAATAGATAAGCATTGGTTTTCAATGTTTTAATTTCTTTCAAACCTAAAGCTTTACGGATGATATTTTGAATTTTCAAGATATGTTTTGAAGTGACAATTTGATAACTTCCTCCATCTGCTAAGGTGGCATCTTCTCCTTTCAACTGGTACTGATGAATCGTTGAAAGGGCATCTTTATAGCCGAGCAATTGAAGAAGGCTGTTACTGTCAAGTGAAATGTTGGTTTGCATATTGTCACTAACAGACTCAATGATTCCTTTATAATGGCTCAAACTATTGAGGCTTAAGACTTTTTCAACAATCTTTTTGATCACTTCCCGTTGACGTTTTTGACGGCCATAGTCTCCTTCTGGGTCCTGATAACGCATCCGAGAATAGACGAGAGCCTGTTCCCCGTTGATCTCTTGGCGTCCTGGTGCGATCTTAGCCGTATATTCTGGCTCATTTTCCTCGATCGAGATATCGAAGTTAAATGGATTGTTTACCGTGATGCCACCAACCTTATCCACTAATTGAACCAATCCCTTCATATTGATCATGACATAGCGGTCAATATGGATATTCAAAAGATCTTGAATGGTCTTAATGGCTAACTTGGCACCGCCTTGAGCATATGCCGAATTCAATTTTGCTTGGACTGTTTCGCCATCTGAAGTAATATTGGTTAAAATATCTCTTTCCAAACTCGTCATGGTTGTTTCTTTTGTTTGAGGATTAACAGTCACCAAAATCATGGTATCACTATTTCCGGCCCAAGGATCTTCCCGAGAACCACTACCTGTATCAACCCCCATCAAAAGAATGGTCATCGGCTTGTTTTCTGCGATGACATTGGTCTCATTCCCAAAGCCCTTATAGGTCTTACTGAGGGTCCCTGTTGTTTGATTGAGGATGGTAAGACCATAGGCCCCGATCCCAATCACTGTTACCGTCAATAAGCTCAAAAACATCAAAATAATTTTTTTAACCATGTAGACTCTCTCTCTAATCTATCAGTTTCCCCATAAGGTAAACATCTAAGAATTCTCCTTCAGCTGAACAAGCTCCACGAGCTTGGCAACCTTCAATCTCAAAACCTAACTTTTTATACAGGTGAACCGCTCGTTCATTGCGCACTTGGACATTCAAGACTAGTTTCCTAAGAACACCGGTCGAGTACGCCCACTCGATTCCTTCTTCCAACAAGATCTGTCCAAGTCCTTGATTCCAATAAGCTTTTTGAACCACAATAAAGACATCTCCAATATGCTGAACAGACCGTTGAGAAGCCGCAGTGATATTTAACAAAGCTGCCAGTTCCTGATCTAGAAATAACAAGAGGCAAATCCGGTTATCCGCCATCTCTTGCACCATTAGAAAATGCTCCATGTCTGCTGGAGACATGCCTATCCCAGCTTCATCTAGCGTCATATAATCTGACTCTTTCCCAACTTGATTTAAGAAATCAACGACAAGAGCCGCGTCTGCACTTTCAGCTTGCCGAATTTCTAATGTCACTTCCTTTTCCTTAGTCATTGGTTTTTTCCACCTGCTCAAAGGATGCTAGTAAAGTTTCTGCACGCGCTCCATGAGCCTCAAACGCCAACTCTCGCCCATCTTCCAATTTTCGGATAAAAATTTTTAGATAAGCATCCGAGAGACTCGGCTCAATCAGCTCTCCCCATTCAATAATGGTAGCACCATCTCCAAATAGAAAATCATCTAAATCAATCGAATCTGGATCATTCCCAATCCGGTAAACATCCAAATGGTATAAAGGCAAGCGGCCTTCGTATTCACGAACAATGGTATAGGTCGGGCTTTTAATCATCTGATCAATCCCTAACCCCTTTGCAATTCCCTTTGTAAAGGTCGTTTTCCCTGCCCCTAGATCACCTGATAAGATGATTACGTCTTGCTTTTCTAAGAGTTTTCCTAGCTGTTTTCCTAGAGCGATCAGCTCCATTTCATTGTGACTAATCATTTTTCTATTATACCAAACTTTTTAAAAATCTGCTCTTTCTTTTAGCAATTGTTCCACTCAGGTTTGCTTTTTAGATAGATAGTCAAACTATTTTAAAGTAAAATAAGTTAAGTGATTCTGCAAAAAAAATAAATTTGAGTTCCAATTTTTAAATCGATTTAAGAAAATACTGAAACTTTCTGCTGTGAGAAAAGTGCCTGAAACAATAACGTTTCAGGCACTCGGAATTATTGAGACCTTAGGCTCAATAATTAGTCATGGAACTTCAAAGAAGTTCGCTGACGGCCGTACTCACCTAAGGAATGTTTTTGGTATAACTTTATCTTCAATCTGAAAGGAATGGGAAACCACTCCCATTCCTTTTTAAATATTTCCCTGATAACTAATTCAAGGCCATGCTAACGTAGTTTAAAATAAAGAGAACATCTAAGATCCAAATCATGCTGTGCACTTCTTTGGCTTGTCCTTTAACCACTTTCACCAAGCTATAGGTGATAAATCCAGCAGCGATCCCTTGAGTAATTGAGTAGCTGAAGCCCATAAAGATAGAAGTGAAGAAGGCAGGAACGGCTTCTGACATATCTTCCCAATGGATATTTTTCAAGCCACTCAACATCATAATCCCAACAACAATCAAAATTGGGGCTGTAGCAGCGGTCGGTACAATCGCCAACAAAGGACTAAAGAGACTTGAAATAGCAAAACAGATCGCAACAACCAAGGCTGTCAGACCAGTGCGTCCACCAGCTCCAATACCAGCTGCAGATTCAACATACGTCGTTACGTTTGAAGTTCCTGCAATAGCTCCGACTGAAGTCGCTACAAGGTCTGAATAGAGGGCCTTATCTAATTTCGCTGATTGATGGTTTTCCCCATTTGTCGCAACAATCCCAACTTTTTCACCCGTACCGATTAAAGTTCCAATTGTATCAAAAATATCCGTCAAGGAGAAGGCTAAGATGGCCATCAAGGTCTCAGGCAAACGAGACGTATTGGAAATCAAAGAACCCAATCCTTTTGATCCCAAAGCTTGACCAAAGATCTTGCCTAAATCATTAAAGGCAGCTCCTAGATGATTACTTGCAAAGTCGATTTTAGTGATATCAACCACATGGATGAGAATTCCAAGCACAGTCGTTGCTAAGATAGAAAGGATAATCCCTCCCTTAATCCCTTTGACAACAAAGAAAATAGTAATCGCAAGACCAACAAGAGCCAAGAGGACAGCCGGATTGTTAAAATCAACCAATCCAGGAACAGCAGATGCATTGGCTGAGATCGTTGCATTCGCCTTATCTGCTCCTTCTCCGATCACTGTATAGTTATGAGGGTCAATCGTAAATTTCAAAAATCCTGCATTCTTAATTCCAACATAGGCCAAGAAAATCCCGATCCCAGCTGAAATAGCAGAGCGAAGAGCGGTCGGAATCGATTCGATGATCATCTTCCGAACATTTGTCAATGTGATAATCAATGAGATCACACCACAAATGAAGACCATTCCCAAAGCTTCCTGCCATGAGTAGCCCATACCAAATACAACGGTAAAGGTAAAGAAGGCATTCAAGCCCATCCCAGGTGCTTGTGCATAAGGTAAATTGGCATAAAAAGCCATCATCAAGGTTCCGACAACGGATCCAATAATCGTTGCAAGGAAGACCCCTTGAGCTGGCATACCTGTTTGTGACAACATTTGAGGGTTTACGAAGAGGATATAACTCATCGCAAAAAAGGTTGTCAAACCAGCAAGAACCTCTGTTCGAACAGTGGTTCCATGTTCTGAAAGTTTAAAAAACTTATCCATTTCAGAATAAACTCCTTTTTCATCATTCTCGCTCCCAATCAATTTGCGAACGTTATTTCTATTTTACCAAAAGATCTTTCGCCTTTCAAGAAATCCTACTTCTCTTCTCGATTTTTGAGCGCTTTTCCGATTTTTCTGATATAATGGTCTCATTCTTCTCGAAAGGAACTGAAATATGCATAAAAAGATGATCGCTCTAGATCTAGACGGCACTCTCTTGAATTCCGATAGCAAATTGAGCGACTTTACCATTGATACGATTAAAAAAATTAGTGCTCTTGGCCATAAAGTCATTATTACAACAGGCCGCCCCTACCGTATGGCACATACCTACTACAAACAACTAGAGCTCAATACTCCGATGATCAATTTTAACGGCTCCCTTACGCATCTCCCCGAGAAAAAATGGGTGGATGAACAATGTTTGACTTTAGATAAAAAATACCTGCTAGATATGGTCGCTAACCGAGACACCATCCAAGCGGACTTTATAGCAGGTGAATACCGCAATAAATTCTTTATTACCGATCCAAATGAGCACGTTGCGGACCCTAAATTATTCGGTATTGAGGCTTTCCAACCAGAAAATCAATTCAATCCAGAGCGGGTAACGAGCGACCCAAACTGTATCCTCTTTCAAACGAAAGCGGAAGACAAATATGCTCTGGCAGATGAAATGAATCGGCATTATGACTACAATCTGTCTATCAATACTTGGGGTGGTCCCCTAAATATTCTGGAATGCAATCCCAAAAATGTGACCAAAGCATCTGCTCTGACCTACCTTCTAGATAAACTCAATATGGATCAGAAAGATTTGATTGCCTTTGGAGATGAGCACAATGATACTGAGATGCTAGCTCTTGCTGGTCATGGATACGCCATGAAAAATGCTAGCTCCGTCCTTCTCCCTTATGCAGACTCCGTCACAGATTTCACGAATAACGAAGACGGTGTCGCGCGCCAACTCATTCAATTATTCTTATAATACAAACAGACATGAGCTATCCCCTCATGTCTTTTCTACGCTAAATCCTTAATCGGTTAATCAATACCCCTCTTTTTTTCCATTTTTTTTATTGTTCAATAGATAAACTTGTGATATTATTAACATAGTTATTAAAGAAGCGCTTTCAAAAAACTAAATCGCTTCTCGTTCACTTAAGGAGGAACAAAATGAAAGCTGTTGTTGTAAATCCAGAAGGTACTGGTGTTGAAATCGTTGCAAACAAAGACATGCGTCCACTTGAAACAGGGGAAGCACTTGTTCAAATCGAATACTGTGGTGTCTGCCACACTGACTTGCACGTTGCTCACGGGGACTTCGGTAAAGTTCCAGGCCGTGTTCTTGGACACGAAGGAATCGGTATTGTGAAAGAAGTCGCTCCAGATGTCAAGAGCCTAAAAGTTGGAGATCGTGTCAGTGTCGCATGGTTCTTCGAAGGATGTGGAACTTGTGAATACTGTACAACTGGTCGTGAAACTCTTTGTCGTACTGTAAAAAATGCTGGTTATTCTGTTGACGGAGGAATGGCTGAGCAATGTATCGTTACGGCAGATTACGCAGTGAAAGTACCTGAAGGATTAGATCCAGCCCAAGCTTCTTCTATCACTTGTGCAGGTGTTACAACATACAAAGCCATCAAAGAAGCCAAAGCAGAACCAGGACAATGGATCGTTATCTACGGAGCTGGTGGACTAGGAAACTTGGCTGTTCAATATGCTAAGAAAGTCTTCAATGCACATGTCATCGCTGTCGATATCAACAACGATAAACTGGAATTGGCGAAAGAAGTTGGTGCAGACTTTGTCATCAACGGTCGCGAAGTCGAAGATGTCCCAGGATTGATCAAAGAAAAAACAAATGGTGGAGCTCACTCTGCTGTCGTAACAGCTGTTTCTAAAGTAGCTTTCAACCAAGCTGTAGATTCTGTTCGTGCAGGTGGCCGCGTTGTCGCAGTTGGTCTTCCTTCTGAAATGATGGACCTCAGCATTGTGAAAACTGTATTAGATGGTATCCAAGTCATTGGTTCTCTTGTAGGAACTCGTAAAGACTTGGAAGAAGCCTTCCAATTTGGTGCAGAAGGCTTGGTCGTTCCTGTCGTTCAAAAACGTCCAGTAGAAGATGCTGTTAAAGTCTTTGACGAAATGGAAGCTGGAACCATTCAAGGACGTATGGTACTTGACTTCACAAACTAATATAACTGAACCTACAGGACTAGCTCAACTGGGCTGGTCTTTTTTGTGTGCTCTCAACCGATCCATCTCCCGGGTTGTTATACTTTTATTTTACTTTTTCGATTCATTTATGTTTTTTTCACAATCTTGTAAGCTAACTTTGCTTACAAACTATAGCATCGATGGCGCTGTTTTTACGGAATCACTTAGTGACAAAGCCTATAGGAATATATGTTGCATAGGGATAAATTAATATAACAAAGATGCTCTGTTACCGACAGAAAAATTGACTTAAATGTGAAAACGGTTTATAATGAAGAAGCTTAAAGTTTTCTTAAACTGAAAGTCAAACAAATTTTATAAGGAGGAATGTCAATAATGAGTATTGGTATCATTATTGCTAGCCACGGTGAATTTGCAGCTGGAATCCACCAATCCGGCTCGATGATCTTTGGGGATCAAGAGAAAGTTCAAGTGGTTACGTTCATGCCAAGTGAAGGCCCGGATGATCTCTATGCTAAATTTAATGCAGCTGTTGCCGCATTTGATGCAGAAGATGAAGTCTTGGTTTTGGCTGACCTTTGGAGTGGTTCTCCATTTAACCAAGCAAGTCGCGTCATGGGAGAAAATCCAGATCGTAAATTTGCGATCATTACAGGATTAAACCTTCCGATGTTGATTCAAGCTTATACAGAACGTTTGATGGATGCAAATGCCGGCGTTGATAAAGTCGCTGCAAACATCATTAAGGAAGCAAAAGACGGTGTCAAAGCTCTTCCAGAAGAATTGAATCCTGTTGAAGAAGCTAGTACAGCCGCTGCCGCTCCTGTAGCCCAAGCTGCTATTCCAGAAGGAACAGTGATAGGTGACGGGAAACTCAAGATCAACCTTGCTCGTCTCGATACTCGTCTACTTCATGGACAAGTCGCAACTGCTTGGACACCTGATTCAAAAGCCGATCGGATCATTGTTGCTTCAGATTCTGTTGCCAAAGATGAACTCCGTAAGGAATTGATCAAGCAAGCGGCACCAAATGGTGTGAAAGCAAACGTTGTCCCAATTCAAAAATTGATCGACGTTGCAAAAGATCCACGTTTTGGAAATACCCATGCTTTGATCTTATTTGAAACACCTCAAGATGCTCTTCGCGCCATCGAAGGTGGTGTTCCGATTAAAACCTTGAACGTTGGTTCAATGGCCCACTCAACTGGTAAAACCATGGTGAACAATGTGTTGTCAATGGATAAAGATGACGTGGCTACATTTGAAAAAATGCGTGATCTTGGAGTAGAATTTGACGTCCGTAAAGTGCCAAATGACTCTAAGAAAGATTTGTTTGACTTAATTAACAAAGCTAACGTTCAATAATCGATTACTTACGAAAGGATTTTAAACATGTCTATTATTTCTATGGTATTAGTGGTCGTTGTTGCCTTCTTAGCAGGTCTTGAAGGTATCCTTGACCAATTCCAATTCCACCAACCCCTTGTTGCTTGTACCTTAATCGGTTTGGTAACAGGTAATTTGACTGCTGGCATTATGCTTGGTGGTTCACTTCAATTTATTGCACTTGGCTGGGCAAACATTGGTGCCGCAGTTGCACCCGATGCTGCCCTTGCATCTGTCGCTGCTGCCATCATCATGGTACTTGGGGGAGACTTCAGTACAAAAGGAATCGCTGTCGCTCAAGGTGTCGCTATTCCACTTGCAGTTGCTGGCCTTTTCTTGACCATGATCGTCCGTACCCTTTCCGTTGGTTTGGTTCACACTGCCGACGCTGCTGCTAGAAAAGGGGATATCAAAGGTGTAGAACGCGCTCACTTTGTGGCCCTTCTTCTTCAAGGTCTTCGTATCGCCATTCCTGCAGCCCTCTTGTTGATGATTCCTGCTGAAACTGTCAAAACTGCTCTTGAACAAATGCCAAAATGGCTCTCTGATGGAATGCAAATCGGTGGTGGTATGGTTGTAGCCGTTGGTTATGCCATGGTTATCAACATGATGGCGAGCCGTGAAGTATGGCCATTCTTTGCCATCGGTTTTGCTCTTGCAGCCGTTAGCCAATTGACCTTGATCGCTCTTGGAGCAATCGGTGTTGCTCTTGCCTTAATCTACCTTTCACTCTCTAAGAAAGGTGGCAATGGAGGTGGCGGAGCCGCTACTTCTAACGATCCAATCGGCGACATTCTCGAAGACTATTAAGAAAGGTGTGACACTATCATGACTGAAAAATTACAATTATCTAAATCAGATCGTCAAAAAGTTTGGTGGCGTTCAACCTTCTTGCAAGGTTCTTGGAACTATGAACGGATGCAAAACTTGGGTTGGGCATACTCACTGATCCCAGCTATCAAAAAACTCTACACAAAGAAAGAAGACCAAGCGGCTGCTCTTGAACGTCACATGGAATTCTTTAACACTCACCCATACGTTGCTGCTCCTATCATCGGGGTAACACTTGCTCTTGAAGAAGAAAGAGCAAACGGTGCTGCGATTGACGATGCTGCCATCCAAGGGGTTAAAATTGGTATGATGGGTCCTTTGGCGGGTATCGGAGATCCAGTCTTCTGGTTTACAGTACGTCCTATCCTTGGTGCCCTTGGTGCATCACTGGCTGCGTCTGGTAATATCCTTGGCCCACTCATCTTCTTTATCGCATGGAATGCGATTCGTATGTCCTTCTTGTGGTACACGCAAGAACTTGGCTACAAAGCAGGTTCTGAAATTACCAAAGATATGTCTGGTGGGATCTTGCAAGACATCACCAAAGGAGCTTCTATCCTCGGGATGTTCATCCTTGCTGTCTTGGTAGAACGTTGGGTATCTATTAAATTCATCTTTAATGTTTCTTCTGTCAAATTAGACGACAAAGCTTATATCCACTGGGATAAACTTCCTGAAGGATACAAGGGTATCCAAGAAGCCTTCGCTCAAGTTGGTTCAGGTCTCTCTCAAACACCTGAAAAAGTTACAACTTTCCAACAAAACTTGGATTCATTGATTCCTGGTTTGATGGGATTGCTTCTTACTTTCGCTTGTATGTGGTTGCTTAAGAAGAAAGTATCTCCAATCACTATCATCATCGCCCTCTTTGTAATCGGTGTCTTGGCACACGTTTCTGGCTTGATGTAAGCAAAGATCAACAAAAAAGAAGGTTTCGGCCTTCTTTTTATTATGATATAATGGAATGAATAGCAATACAGGAGGATCACATGGCTCAATCATTGAATAAAACCGTTGAATTCCATACTACAGGAGTTTCTTACCTGGGAGTGGGGGGAAAGGTTGGAAAAATCTTAGTTGGGAATGCCGCTTTTGAATTTTACGCGGATGCCAATGTTGAAGACTACATCCAAATTCCCTGGCAAGAAATCGACCAAATCGGAGCCAATGTATCCGGACGTAAAATTAGCCGCCATTTTGAAATCTACACCAGAGAATCAAAATTTCTCTTTGCTTCAAAAGACTCTGGAAAAATTTTAAAGATTGCTCGGGAACATCTAGGAAATGATAAAATTGTCAAACTTCCGACATTGATCCAAACCATCACGGCTAAAATTAAAAATCTATTTGCAAAATAGGATCTTTTCTTGTATAATAGACGCAAACGGATAAGTAAGTTAAGAGGCTCTTTCAGAAAGTCTGCGGTTGCTGTGAGCAGATAGAAATCTTAATTGAAATTCTACCGTTTAGTTAAAATACAATATTGAATCAAGTGCACACCTGTGAAGTTGGATGGAACCGTGGCTCTGCCACTCCAACACTGTAACAGGTGTGTTTTTTGTTAAAGGAGAAGCTATGTTAGATATTAAACGGATTCGTACAGACTTTGATGCGGTTGCTAAAAAATTGGCAACACGTGGCGTAGATGCAGCTATTTTGAATGAAATGAAAGAAATCGATGCCAAACGTCGAGATATCTTAGTCAAAGTAGAAAATCTCAAAGCAGAGCGTAACACTGTATCTGCTGAAATCGCACAAGCTAAGCGCAACAAGGAAAATGCAGATGATAAGATTGCTGCCATGCAAACTCTCTCTGCAGAGGTCAAAGCATTGGATACAGAATTGGCTGAAATCGATGCGAAATTGACTGAATTCACCACTACCCTTCCAAACATCCCTGCTGACAGTGTCCCTGTTGGAGCAGATGAGGATGACAACGTTGAGGTTCGCCGTTGGGGAACACCTCGCGAATTTGGCTTTGAACCAAAAGCTCACTGGGATTTAGGAGAAGACCTTGATATCCTTGACTGGGAACGCGGGGCTAAAGTCACTGGTGCTCGTTTCCTCTTCTACAAAGGACTTGGAGCTCGCTTAGAACGCGCTATCTACAACTTTATGTTGGATGAGCACGGAAAAGAAGGTTACACTGAAGTCATCACACCTTACATGGTTAACCATGATTCTATGTTTGGTACCGGAAATTATCCAAAATTTAAGGATGATACTTTTGAATTGAAAGATACCAACTATGTCTTGATTCCTACAGCTGAAGTTCCGCTGACCAACTACTACCGTGATGAAATCATCGATGGCAAAGATCTACCAATCTACTTTACAGCCATGAGCCCATCTTTCCGTTCAGAAGCTGGTTCTGCTGGTCGTGATACTCGTGGCTTGATCCGTTTGCACCAATTCCACAAGGTTGAAATGGTGAAGTTTGCCAAACCTGAAGAATCATATGAAGAATTGGAGAAAATGACAGCCAATGCTGAAAACATCCTTCAAAAACTGAACCTTCCATACCGTGTGGTAGCTCTCTCAACAGGAGATATGGGCTTCTCAGCTGCTAAGACCTATGACTTGGAAGTATGGATCCCTGCACAAAATACTTACCGTGAAATCTCAAGCTGTTCCAATACAGAAGATTTCCAAGCCCGTCGTGCCCAAATCCGTTACCGTGATGAAGCAGATGGCAAGGTGAAACTCCTTCACACCTTGAACGGTTCTGGATTGGCTGTCGGACGTACCGTCGCTGCTATTCTTGAAAACTATCAAAATGAAGATGGTTCTGTGACCATCCCAGAAGTCCTTCGCCCATACATGGGTGGCGCAGAAGTCATCGCACCAAAATAAAGTTTAAAAAAACTGAGTCTTGCAAATTGCAAGCTCAGTTTTTTAATATTTACGAAAACGTTGGTAGCGTTGCTCCAGAAGATCTTCGAGAGGTAAGGCCTGTAAAACTCTCAGCTCTTCTTGTAATTCCTTCTTCACTTGAGCCAGTAGTTCACCATTTGAAAATCCATGCTCTGGAATCACCTTATCGACAATGTCCATATTTAACAACTCGTGAGAAGTAATCTTCATTAACTCTGCTGCTTCCATGGCACGGCTTCCATCTTTCCAAAGAATAGAGGCAAAACCTTCTGGACTCAAGACCGCATAGATGGAGTTCTCCAACATCCAGACCTTATCTGCAACAGCAAGAGCCAAGGCACCACCAGAGCCACCTTCTCCGATGATAATCGCGATAATTGGAACTTTTAAATCACTCATTTCCATGAGGTTGCGGGCAATGGCTTCCCCTTGTCCTCTTTCCTCGGCACCAACACCAGGATAAGCACCCGCTGTATTGATAAAGGTCACAACTGGACGGCCAAACTTCTCGGCTTGTTTCATGAGGCGCAAAGCTTTTCGATAACCTTCTGGATGGGGTTGCCCAAAGTTACGTTTTAGATTATCCTGAAGATTCTTCCCTTTTTGGATCCCGACGACTGTAACCGTTTGATCGCCTAAACGTCCAATCCCACCAATCACTGCACCATCATCACGGAAGTTTCGATCTCCATGTAATTCGATAAAATCATCAAAGATTCCTTGAGCAAAATCAAGCGCAGTCAATCTTCCTTGATCACGTGCCTCTTTTATAATCTGTGTTATTTTACTCATGTTTACCTCCATGAAGGGCCAATAATTGTCCAACTGTTGCTCGGATTTGGCTTCTCTCCACGATCAAGTCAACAAATCCATGTTCTTGTAGAAATTCTGCTTTTTGGAAATCATCTGGCAATTTTTCACGCACAGTTGATTCAATCACGCGTCTACCGGCAAAGCCAACCAAAGCTTGACTCTCTGCCATGATGATATCTCCTTCCATGGCAAAGGAAGCTGTTACCCCGCCTGTTGTCGGATCTGTTAATACAGTCAAGTAGAACAATCTTTCCTTGGAATGACGTTGGACAGCTGCAGAGACTTTTGCCATTTGCATCAAACTCACGATTCCTTCTTGCATCCGAGCGCCACCAGAAGCGGTAAAGAGAACAACTGGCAATTTTTCTTTTGTCGCAAATTCAAATAAACGAGTAATTTTTTCACCTACTACAGAACCCATTGAAGCCATGATAAAGTTGGAATCCATGATCCCAAGAGCAACTTTTTGCCCTTTAATCAAGGCAGTTCCAGTCAGGACAGCTTCGTCCAGTCCTGTCATTTCTCGAACTGCTGCTAGTTTCTTCTTATAATTGGGAAAGTTCAAAGGATCTGTTGTTTCGATTCCTGTAAACATTTCTTCAAAGCTAGCTGGATCCACTGTAAGCGCCAAACGTTCTTTAGCAGAAATACGGAAGGTATAGCTACAATTTGGGCATACCCGTTCACTACCTAAATCTTTTTGATAAATAGTATGTTTACAACCTGGGCATTGTGAAAATAGTTCATCAGGAACTTCAGGTTTTGGCTGAGGTTCCCTCAAGGATGACCTATTCGGATTGATCCGAATATATTTATCTTTTTTTGAAAATAATGCCATTACTTACTCCTTAAAATATGCTACAACATCTATAGCTTTACTATAAAAGCCTGAATCTGTGAGGATGATGTTCATACTTCCCTCACAAGTCCAGGCTTTTTCATCATTCCTTATTATAATTTGGAAGGAATTGTTCCATCAAAAATGCAGTGTCATAATCACCAGCAATCACATGCGAATCTGAAATTAAATCCAACTGGAAATGACTATTGGTAGTGACACCATCAATTTCTAACTCATAAAGAGCTCGCTGCATTTTCATCAGTGCATCAAATCGATTTTCACCATGGACAATGATCTTGGCAATCATACTATCATAGTATGGTGGAATCGTATAACCAGGATACACAGCAGAATCCACACGCAAACCAACCCCACCACTAGGAAGATAGAGATTGGTAATCTTCCCTGGACTTGGTGCAAAGTTAAAGGAAGGATTTTCTGCATTGATTCGGCATTCAATCGCATGGCCTTTAATGACAATATCCTCTTGAGTAACGGATAATTCTTGTCCAGCTGCAATTTTAATCTGTTCCTTAACGATATCAACTCCGGTTACAAATTCTGTGACAGGATGCTCTACTTGCACACGGGTATTCATTTCCATAAAGTAGAACTCACCCTTGCCTTCATCATACAAGAATTCAATCGTTCCAGCATTCTCGTACCCAACTGATTCAGCTGCCCGAACAGCTGCAGAACCGATTCGATTACGAAGCGTTTTTCCAATAGCAATCGAAGGGGATTCTTCTAGAACCTTTTGGTTATTTCGTTGAAGAGAACAATCGCGTTCACCTAAGTGAATGACATGTCCATGCTGATCCGCTAAAATCTGTACTTCAATGTGGCGTGCCGGATAAATCACCCGCTCCATATACATGGCACCATTCCCAAAAGCGGCTTGAGCTTCTGAGGAAGCAGATTCAAAAGCAGCAACCAAATCTTCTGGTTTTTCAACCTTCCGAATTCCCTTACCACCGCCTCCTGCAGATGCTTTCAACATCACAGGGTAACCAATACGCTCTGCAATCTCGAGAGCTTCTTCAGCAGTATACACTTCACCATCTGATCCAGGAATAACGGGTACTCCTGCTTTGATCATCTGTTTACGAGCATTAATCTTATCCCCCATCATATCCATGACTTTAGCAGAAGGTCCGATAAATTTAATACCAACTTCCTCACACATGGTTGCAAATTTAGAGTTTTCACTTAAAAATCCAAAACCAGGATGGATAGCTTCTGCTCCTGTTAAAACAGCTGCAGATAAGACAGCACTCATATTCAAATAAGATTCTGTTGATTTAGCAGGTCCAATACAGACTGCTTCATCCGCTAGTAAGGTATGCAAGGCTTCTTTATCAGCAGTAGAATACACTGCAACCGTCTCGATGCCAAGTTCACGAGCCGCACGAATAATGCGAACCGCAATCTCACCACGATTGGCGATTAAGATCTTACGAAACATAGATAGGCCTTTCTTAATTTCCAATTGCAAAAGTAAGTGTTCCTGAAGCTGCAAGCTTGCCGTCTACCTCTGCCTTTGCTTCAACAACAGCAATGGTTCCACGACGTTTGACAAAAGTAGCTGTCATCACCAATTGATCTCCAGGAACGACTTGTTTTTTAAACTTCACCTTGTCCATCCCTGCATAAAAGACTAATTTCCCTTTATTTTCAGGTTTTGACAACTCTAGTACACCTGCTGTTTGTGCCAAAGCTTCCATGATAAGAACACCTGGCATAACAGGATATTGTGGAAAATGTCCATTAAAAAATGGTTCATTAATCGTTACGTTCTTAATGGCAACAATCGTATCTTCGCTTGTTTCCAATACGCGATCCACCAAAAGCATTGGGTAACGATGCGGCAAAGCCTCACGAATAGCATTAATATCAATTGTCATTTGATTCGAACCAATCCTTTTCCAAATTCAACCATTTCTTCATTCGTTACCAAAATTTCAGTGACTACCCCATCTTTAGGTGCTGGGACTTCATTCATCACTTTCATGGCTTCGATGATCAAGAGTGTTTGACCCTTAGTGACCTTATCTCCTACAGATACAAAGGCTGGTTTATCCGGAGCTGGTGACAAGTAAGCTACCCCAACCAATGGACTTTCAACCACATCACCTTCTGCCGCTTGAGCTGGAGCAGTAACTGGTTCAGCCGCTACAGCTGGAGTTGCTGGTGCTTCAACAACAGGAGCTACTACAGGAGTTTGAGGTGTTGCTACCACTTCAACTGCAGGAGCTACCGGTGTAGCCGCAACTGAACTCGTTTGGTTTTTACTCAAATTCAATTCTTCCCCGTTATTTTTATAGGAGAATTCACGCAAAGTTGACGCATCAAATTGAGCCAACAAATCTTTGATTTCAGAAATATTCATGAATTAACCCTCCCAACGTTTAAAGGCCAGAACAGCATTGTGTCCTCCAAAACCAAAGGTATTTGAGATAGCGTACTGAATATCCGCTTCTTGGCCTTCACCATAAACAACGTTTGCTTCGATATAGTCAGACAATTCTTTAGTACCAGCAGTTTTTGGTACAAAACTGTGACGAATCGCTTCGATGGTAGCAATCGCTTCAACTGCACCAGCAGCACCAAGCAAGTGTCCTGTAAATGATTTAGTAGATGATACAGGAACTTCTTTACCAAGTACTGAAACAATAGCTCCGCTTTCACCTTTCTCATTGGCAGGTGTAGAGGTACCATGGGCATTGACATAGTCAACATCTTCAGGCTTGATACCAGCTTCATTGATCGCTAATTTAATCGCTTTGGCAGCACCTGAACCGTCTGGAGTTGGTGTTGTCATGTGGTAAGCATCACAGTTTGATCCGTAACCAACAATCTCAGCTAAAATATTAGCACCACGTTTTTGGGCATGTTCCAAACTTTCGATGACAAGAACCCCTGCACCTTCCCCCATCACAAAACCATTACGGTCTTTATCAAATGGAATAGAGGAACGTTCTGGGTCTTCTGTTGTTGAAAGGGCCGTAAGAGCGTTGAAACCACCGATACCAATTCTAGTAATTGAAGCCTCTGAACCACCGGCTAAAACAACATCATGGAACCCAAATTTAATTTCGCGGAAGGCTTCACCGATAGCATCATTGGCAGAGGCACAGGCAGTTGTCACTGATTTACATACCCCTTGTGCGCCAATTTTAAGCGCAATATTCCCAGCACCCATATTTGAAAGAGCTTTAGGGATAAACATTGGTTGGATTCTCTTCATTCCACGTTCATGCATCCGGATAATTTGGTCTTCCAATTCTTGTAGACCACCGATACCAGATGAGACAATCACACCTACACGATCGCGGTTTTCTTCTTCCATATTCAAGCCTGAATTTTCAATAGCTTCCATCGCAGCATAGATTGCATACAATGAGTAAGTATCCATACGGTTTTGATCTTTTTTCACAAAATATTTATCGAATGGGAAATCTTGAATTTCACCAGCATTAAAGACTGGAATTTCGGAAGCATCAAATTTCGTAATGGGCTTGATTCCAATTTTTCCTTCATGAAGGCTATTCCAAAACTCCTCTGGTGTATTTCCGATTGGTGAGGTTACCCCGTAACCTGTAACAACAACACGATTTGTAGACATATATATTCTCCTTTTGTCGGATGGATATTTAAGTAAGTAATTTTCGATTAGTGACCATTCGTTATTGCATAGTCATTCCGCCATCAATGGCAATTGTTTGACCAGTTAAATATTCTTGACCTGCCAAGAAAGCCGCAACTTCTGCCACTTCTTCAGCTTGACCAATTCGTTTCATTGGCACTTGCGCTAGCATGGCGTCTTTCATTTTCTCTGGAATAGCGTCTGTCATATCTGATTCAATAAAACCAGGTGCAATGGCATTCACACGAACGCCACGAGCCGCAACTTCACGCGCAACGGATTTGGTAAAACCAATCAATCCAGCTTTTGAAGCTGCATAGTTCGCTTGACCAATATTCCCCATAAGACCCACTACAGAGGACATGTTGATAATGGCACCTTGACGAGCTTTAGACATAGGTTTTAAGACAGCTTGAGTCATATTAAAGGCACCGGTCAGGTTGATTTTCAAGACCCGTTCAAAATCTTCTTCAGTCATTTTCAACATCAACTTGTCATTTGTGATGCCAGCGTTATTGACCAAAACATCAATACTTCCAAGCTTTTCAATTGCTTCAGCTACCATACGTTGCGCATCTTCGCCATTAGAAATATCCCCAGAAATGCCAACAACAGTCACACCATAGTCAGCAAACTGTGCAAGCAAATCCTCAGAAATTTCAGAACGTCCATTTAGGACAACATTGGTACCGAGACTCGCAAATTTATGAGCCACAGCCAATCCAATTCCGCGTGTTGAACCTGTTACAAAAACATTTTTATTCTTAAGTTCCATCTTTACCTCGTTTTAAGCATTCAGAAGTGCATCTAGACTAGCCTGATCTTCAACGTTATGAGTTGGAAGAGTTTTATCAATTTTCTTCAAGAATCCTGACAAGACTTTTCCAGGTCCGATCTCGATGACCTCATCTACACCAAATTCTTGAATCGTAGCAATTGAATCATAGAAACGAACCGGTTCTTTTACTTGACGGGCCAAAAGTGCTTTCACATCTTCTGACTTCATGATAGTAGCTTCTGTATTCCCAACTAAAGGAAGATCAAAATCATTAAATGATACTTTTTCTAGTTCAGCTGCCAATTTTTGACTAGCAGATTCCAGCAAGGCTGTGTGGAATGGACCTGACACATTCAAAGGGATCAAGCGTTTGGCACCTGCTTCCTTCAAAAGTTCCACAGCATAGTCCACAGCCGCAACCTCACCACCAATCACAATCTGTGCGGGTGTATTGTAGTTAGCTGGTGTCACTACACCCTTTTCAGATGCTTGTTGACAAATCTCTTCAATCAAACTTGGATCTGTATTCATAACAGCAACCATTTTCCCACTTCCAGCGGGAGCTGCTGTTTCCATAAATTCACCACGTTTCGCAACCAATGCTACTGCATCTTCAAACGAAAGAGCTCCGGCCGCAACCAGGGCAGAATATTCCCCCAAAGAAAGGCCGGCAACAATGTCAGGAGTGATACCATTTTCTACTAAGAGACGATAAATGGCTACTGACGTTGTCAAAATAGCTGGTTGAGTATAGCGGGTCTGATTCAGTTTTTCTTCGTTAGAATCAATCAATTCACGCAAGTCATAACCTAGAATACGACTAGCCGTATCAAATGTCTCTTTGACAACGGGATAAGCCGCATACAAATCGCTCGCCATGCCCAATTTCTGAGCCCCTTGACCAGCAAATAAGAACGCACGTTTTGTCACTATCCTAATCCTTTCGACGTTTTTAAACGTTTACATCTGCCCAACGAGCAGCCTCTTTTTTAATCACCTTGGCTGCACCATAATAGATATCTTCTAGAATTTCAGCACAAGTTTCTTCCTTGCTTACAAGTCCAGCAATTTGACCCGCCATTACAGAACCATTGTCAACATCTCCATCAACAACGGCATTGCGAAGGGCTCCTGCTCCTAATTCTTCAATTTCTTCTTGAGTCTTCTTACCTGCCAAGAAATCTTTTTCAGCTTGGTTATAGGCAGAAGCCAATTTATTCTTGATCGCACGAACAGGGTGTCCAACAACTGATGCTGAAACTACCGTATCAATATCTTTCGCTTTCAAGATTTTATTCTTAAAGTTTTGGTGAGCATTAGATTCTTTTGCAACCACGAAACGAGTTCCCACCTGAACAGCTTCGGCACCTAACATAAAGACAGCTGCAGCACCGGCACCATCAGCGACTCCTCCAGCACCAATTACTGGAATAGAAACAGCTTCAACCACTTGGCGAACCAAGGTCATGGTCGTCAATTTACCAATGTGACCTCCAGCTTCCATTCCTTCTGCAATCACTGCATCAGCGCCCAATTTTTCCATCCGTTTTGCAAGTGCAACAGATGGAACAACAGGAATGACAGTGATCCCTGCTTCATGGAACCGATCCATGTATTTCCCAGGATTTCCAGCACCAGTTGTAACAACCTTTACACCTTCTTCAATCACCAGGTCAACAATGTCATCCGCGAATGGGGACAAAAGCATGATATTTACACCAAAAGGTTTATCTGTAATAGACTTCACCTTATCGATGTTAGCCTTTACAACTTCTTTTGGAGCATTCCCGCCACCAATGATTCCAAGACCTCCAACATTTGATACTGCTCCAGCCAAGTCACCATCAGCGACCCATGCCATCCCACCTTGGAAGATTGGATATTTAATATTCAATAGTTCAGTAATTCGTGTTTGCATTATACCTACCTCTTTTTTCGCTTAAGTAATAGTTTGAGTTCGAAAATTGTTTCTTTGAGCCTCAAACTATTACCTAAACAAGAGAGAATATCTTTCGATACTCTCATCTATCATTATTTTGTTTTTTCTTCTACGTAAGCAACAAGATCACCAACTGTAGACAATCCTTCTTCAGTTTCGATTTGGATATCAAAAGCATCTTCGATTTCAGAGATCACTTGGAACAAATCCAATGAATCAGCTTCTAAATCTTCGAATGTAGATTCAAGAGTTACTTCTGATGGTTCTTTACCAAGTTCTTCAACGATAATTTCTTGTACTTTTTCAAATACTGCCATGACAGGCCTCCTTAAAAAATAATATATAAATTTTTAAAATGTGTTTCCACATGTTTAACTAGATTGTAACAAGAAGTGTGCCCCATGTCAAACCTCCACCGAATCCTGTAAGAAGAATTTTTTGACTTCCATCCATCTTGATTCGATGATTCTCGACACACTCCGATAATAGAATGGGGATACTAGCAGCACTAGTGTTCCCATATTCCATCATATTTGCTGGGATCTTCTCTCTAGAGACACCCAGTTTTTTTGACATCTTATCTAACATTCGGTCATTCGCCTGATGTAAAAGAAAATAGTCAATCTCTTCTGCTTCTATAGAGGCGTCTGCTATAATCTTTTGAATGCTTTTCGTGACATCACGAATTGCAAAATCAAAAACTGCCCGTCCATCCATCGTCAGATATCTTCGATCGGTAACTTCCTCTGAATAAGGAGAAGACAGACCCAAATAGCAAGATTCAAGACTAGAACCTCGGCTACCATCCGTAAAAAGACTTTCAGCTAAAAACGATTTTTGATCGCTCGCTTCAAGCAAGACACCGCCAGCTCCATCTCCAAAAAGGACTGAAGTAGAGCGATCTGACCAGTCTAATACTTTTGAAAGCGTCTCACTACCGATCACAATCCCTCGCCGGTACATCCCTGAAGAAATGTATTTTTCAGCAGTGGCTAATGCAAATACAAATCCGCTACATGCTGCAGTCAGGTCAAAGGCAAAGGCTCGAGAAGCTCCAATATTAGCTTGTACCCGGGTTGCGGTCGATGGCATTAAGCTGTCTGGAGTAATTGTAGCGACAACGATGAAATCAATTTCTTCAGCGTCTAAGTTTGCTTTTGCTAATAATCTTTGTGCGACAACTGTTGCAAGATCACTGGTCTTCTCATCTCTTGAAATGTGACGACGAAGAATGCCTGTCCGACTACTGATCCATTCATCACTTGTATCCATAATCTCAGCTAAATCATCATTCGATACGACTTGGTCAGGTACATAATGAGCAACTTGACTAATTTTAGCAAAGACCATTATTTAATTTCCTCCAAGAAACGATACAGATTTTGCAATCCTTTTTGCATCACTTTCTTCTCTTCGGGACTCATATCTCCAATAATCTGGTTGACCATCCGTTTATGGAATTGCTGATGAAGTCGATAAAGTAGACGACCATTCTTTGTTAAACTCAAGTGTACAACCCGGCGATCAACTTCAGATCTTCTTCTTTCGATATACCCTTTGCGCTCAAGATTATTCAAACTTGTCGTGACAGTCCCCAAAGTCACCATCAACTCCCGTGAAATATCACTCGGGGTTGCATTCGGTGTCGAACCAATCACGTCGATCGTATGCATTTCTTTAATAGAAACATCTTTAAATCGACTTGCTCTTAGGCTCGTCTCCTCGATAACCAAAACATTATTAAAGATGGATGTTAAATAGTCATTAACTAATTGGTAATTCAAAACTCCACCTCCTAATTTTACTTTGATAGTCAAATTTTATCAAAAATGAAAATAATTTGCAAGCTTTTTTTCACAAAACATAGAAAAAATACAAATTTATTTTCCTTTAAATTGTGGCCGACGTTTTTCAGAGTAGGCAATAACCCCCTCTTTAAAATCTTCTGTAAATGCTAGTTTCTTTTGCAAATTTAATTCAAGATTCGCATAGTGGTCCCATTCTTTCAAGAAGGCTTCCCAAACCATTTCTTTCATGGCAGCATAAGAATTTGAAGATCCTCTTCTTAATTTTTTAAGCAATTGATCAACCGTTTTCTCAAGTTTTTCAGATTCACAAACGCGGTAAGCTAGGCCATATTCCAATGCTTTTTCTGCTGTCAAAGCTTCACCCGTCATTACTAAATGAGTAGCCCGAGACATACCAATAGCTTTTCCTAATAAGAATAACCCACCCGCATCTGGTGCTAAACCAACCCCAACAAAAGCTTGGATAAATTTTGTACGATCACTAATTATACAAAAATCAACAGCTACTGCTATGTTGGCCGCCGCTCCTGCGACCGCTCCATCAGCTACCATAATAACCGGCTTAGGTAATTGCTTAATTTTCTTAGAAATAGTATTAACTAATTCAGCAATTAAAACAAGAGACTCGATGTCATCTGCATCGACTGCGCGTTTCATTTCACTCAAATCTCCACCAACTGAAAAGATTTTCCCTTCTGCTGATAGAATAATGAATTTTACTTCCTCATTTTTTTCCGCATCTTCCAAGGCAGCTAAAATTTCCTGACACATTGGAATGTTAAAACCATTGGAAACTTCAGGACGATTTAAAGAAATTGACGCGAGATCGTTTTCGACAGAATATAAAATTGTTTCAAACATCACAGACTCCTTTTGTTTAAATATAAAATATTTTGATATTAAAACTTTTTAATTATAACATATCATACCATAAAAAATAAGAATAGTAAAATATATCTATAAGATGTAACAAAATTGTAAAATTTGAATAATTACAATTTCTAGCCTCGTAAGATCCACCTATTTTATACCCTATTTATAAATACATTGTATCAATAACTGAACTTTGGTATAATGTACTAATGAAACTATTAAGGAGAAAATATGAAAGTAACTAAATTCGGTGGAAGTTCTCTAGCATCAGCTCCACAATTAAAAAAAGTACTTAATATCATTAAAGATGATCCAGAAAGAAGATTTGTAGTTGTATCAGCTCCTGGTAAGCGAAAAGCAGAAGATACAAAAGTAACAGATGCACTGATCCGCTATTATAAAGAATTCACTTCAGATAAGGATGTCACGCAAACACAACAGTGGATTATCGAACGTTATCGGGCTATTACAGAAGAATTGGATCTCAAAGATTCTATTATTCAGGAAATTGCTGAAGATATCTATGATTTAACAAATTTACCTAAAAAAGGAAATCCATTCACATACGATGCATTCCTAGCAGCAGGCGAAAATAACAATGCTAAACTCATTGCTGCCTTTTTCAATCAAAATGGATTAGAAGCAAGATATATCCATCCAAAAGAGGCAGGAATTACGGTCACTGCAGAACCATCCAACGCTCGTATTTTACCTTCTAGTTACGATAAAATTGAAGAACTAAAAGATGCAAGTGAAGTAATTGTCATTCCAGGGTTCTTTGGTGTTACCCAAGATGGGGACATTTGTACATTTTCTCGTGGTGGATCTGACATTACAGGATCTATCATTGCAGCTGGCGTAAAAGCAGACTTATACGAAAACTTTACAGATGTAAATGGTATCTTTGCAGCACATCCAGGTATTATTAAACACCCACATTCAATTCCTGAATTAACTTACAAGGAAATGCGTGAATTAGCCTATGCAGGTTTTTCAGTCTTACATGATGAAGCACTCGTTCCAGCATACAGAGGTAAAATTCCATTAGTCATTAAAAATACAAATAATCCAGACCACCCAGGAACCCGAATTGTTTTGGAACATTCAAATGATCATGTGACTGTTGTAGGGATTGCAGGTGATTCAGGATTCGTTAGTATCAACACTACCAAATACCTCATGAACCGCGAAGTCGGTTTTGGTCGAAAATTCCTTCAAATTTTAGAAGATCTCAATATCAGTTGGGAACATATGCCAACTGGTATCGACGACCTGTCTATTATCTTACGTTCACGTGAGCTCACGCCAATTAAAGAACAGGAAATTTTAAAACAATTAACGCAAAAGTTAGAAGTTGACACAGCAGAAATTGAACATGATCTTTCCATCATTATGATTGTTGGTGAGAAAATGAAGAGTCAGGTAGGGGTTACCGCCACTGCAGCCAAAGCACTATCAGAAAATGAAGTGAACATTCAAATGATCTCGCAAGGTTCTAGTGAAGTTTCCATTATGTTCGTTGTAAGTAAAGATCAAGAAGAAAAAGCAATTAAAGCTTTATATCAAGCATTTTTCCCAAATAACTAAATAGAGAAAAGCTCCGTTAACTAAACGGAGCTTTTATTAACATTAAAATGAAAAGTAAAAAAGAGATCAATAAATTGATCTCTTTTATTCTATACTCCGCCAGTAGGACTCGAACCTACGACATCATGATTAACAGTCATGCGCTACTACCAACTGAGCTATGGCGGAATCAAGCTAAGCGACTACCTTATCTCACAGGGGGCAACCCCCAACTACTTCCGGCGTTCTAGGGCTTAACTGCTGTGTTCGG